>CAZUDO010000058.1:0-124331 GCA_964618895.1 uncultured Binatia bacterium (SeqCode) | reverse complement strand
AAATGCGCCCGTGCGGTCCTTCGCGACGGTCCAGGAGTCCTCTTGAACTGCGGCGGAATCAACTCTCCAACGAACCGACACGTCGGAGTTGGCTTCGCTCTCAATTACAGTCTTGTAGTCGACCACGACTTCCAAGTCCTTTCCTTTGCATTGTAGCGTGATAGTCGGGAGTCGCAACCCAAGTCGCGTTGTCACACCTACCTCGGCGCTTCGGACGAGGGTGCGTTCAATCACATCGGTGAGTTCGTCCTTAACGGGACGCACCTGCCATTGCGCGGGCGACACGCGTGGCAAGAAGAGCAGCAGCAAGACGGTGCTTCCAGAAATCATGACGTCGCCGAGTGGTCTTTGCACCTCGCTACTCCAGTCAGTCCAGGAACCGGTTGAGCGCCGTAGCTCGCCAGGGTGACCCCCACGAGAGCCCGCACAGGCTCGTGAGCTATGGGGAGACGGTCACACGCATGAACGTCGCAGGAATTGAAGTGCTGCCGTGGCCGCCCTTGTTTTGAGCTTTCGCCAGTTCCACGAGTTGGCCCAGGAGCTCTTCGACCTGTCCGCTTTTGTCAGCCGCCTCGAACGCGTTCATGGTCGGGCCATAGAACCGTCTGAACAGATCGATGAAGTCTGTGGGGCCAACCTCGGGCGACACAAAGGAGTAGGTGTCCTTGAGCATGAAGATCTTCTCCTTGGGCACTCCCGCCTGACCAAAGCGTTCGATGATGTGACTCTCCACACCCCAGGTCATCGGACTGACGAAACCTTCCGGCGGTGGAGGCGTAAACGATGCGCTGATCTTCAGAAGCTGCGAGACGAAGGACGTCGGATCGTTCGGGATCCAGTTGCCCATCACGATCCGACCACCTGGCTTCGTGACCCGGACCAACTCTCTGGCAACGTCGAAGGGCTTGGGAGCAAACATGGCCCCAAAGATCGAGAGAGTCAGATCAAAGGAGTGGTCGCTGATCCCTGCCAGGTTGCACGCATCTCCTTCCTGGAATGTCAGTCGGTGGAGGCCCGCCTCCGCAGCCCGTGTGTTTCCGGCAGCGACGAGGTTCTTCGCAATGTCGATTCCCACGACGTCGGCCCCGAGACGGGCGAGAGGGAGCGCCGTGGTGCCATCTCCGCAGCCGACATCGAGGATCCGCATCGGCGTCGTGATCCCGAGAGACTTCACGAGTACCTCTCCGGATTGACGCATGAATGCTGCGATCTCGGTGAAGTCGCCCTTTTCCCACAGCGCCTTGTTCGGATTCATCACTGCTCCCTTCGACGATACGGATACCAAGCGCGAGAACACCTCGGCGCTAGCCTCAGCCACGACGGGGAATCGACCGTCCACGGCGCGGTCACCCCCAGGATCGTCGCGTACAGCTCCTCCCGCTCCCCCATCGTCCCCACCCCCTCCGGCCCCTGGGCCGCCGGGACGATGGCAGGCGGAACGTCGGACGGTCACGTCACCCACACGCTACCGCATGAACACCGAGCAATCGCGTTGTGTTTCGGTGGTTCAGACATCCGCTACTCCTGTTCTCGTGGTGCCTAACGCCTGGGCGGCCTCGCTCGACTTCGCCTGCTCGTACAGAGTCTCCGGCGCGATGTCGGCGCCGTTGGGCCATACGACCGTCCCGCCGTCGAGGAAGAATCGCCGGAAGTAGGCCAGGTCTCGAAGCGGTTCGAAGACAGCGCCCGTCAGCCAAGGCTCGAAGTCGACGGCGCGCTCCAACCCATCGTTGAACGTGAGCCTGATGACATACCGGTCGCGGTATTCTGCCCGAATCACGCTCGGCAAGAACGTCATGACGCCTCCTCAGTCCAGCGGCGCGATCTTCTCAAGCGGCTCCCCAGCTTGAACACGCCGCCAGTTCGCTTCGAGTTCGGCTCGGTGGAGCTGCGCCCATTCCTCGATCAAGCGGTTGGCAGTACGGGACCGCAAAGAACCCGCCAAGATCTTCCCTTCGAACGTGAGGGTGACCTGCTGCCCCTGATACTCGGCGTGGAAGTGAGGAAGGCCATGTTCCTGGTAGAACATCCGAATCACGATCCCGAAGAAGCTCGAGATGATCGGCACAGTGCTTCATACTCCGCTTCAGCTCCCCTGCCTAACGGATGGACGCTCAGCTGCGGCCGACCCGTACTCAGCGAACAGCAGGTGTGCGGGGCTGATCCCGCAACGGATGGCCGCCTCGATCCCAGGACCTCTCGTTCGCGTTCGGGCTATCGCCTCTGCCCGTATATTCGATGAAGAGGGCATGCGCATCGCGCCAAGCGAATACATCGAAGAAGCCACCGCGCTTGCCGTGGGCGATGACGATACTCCAGTAGACCGCGAACGCCTTCGGCTCCGCAGATAGATCAACCCGCGAGGATTCGTGCGGCATGCCGGGCCAGAAGAGTTCGGAACCATGGTACGAGTCGATCCAAACTCCCGTCTTCCCGTTCCAAGCACTGGAGGATCGCGAGTTTCCCGAACAGACCGCGACCAAACGGCGCCACCAGTGGCTTCACCGCATAGGTCTTCCTGAGAACGTCCTTCGGGAGGCGATTGGGCTCTGCCCACGGGAATCGGATGGTCCACCGCTCTACTTCAACGAGTTTCCCGTCAGAAAGCCGGCGGCGCCTGCGGCCGGGCTCGCTCGCGAAGGATCGGAGTGTCGCCAAGTCGTCGCGGTCCCAGAGCATCTCTTGCCGCTGCCTAACGACTGGCCGTTAGGCACTCTTCGAGGAGCGGACGGCTCTTCTCGGCGGGAGCGACACGAGCTTCCGCCGTCCCTGCTGCTCTTCTTCCTTCAGGTCGCGGCAGATCGCGTCCAGATCGTATCGTAGCTTCGCCGCATGCTGGTTGCGGGCGCGGCGCACCTCTTCGACAATCGGATCCTTGCGCATCTTCAAGCTCCCATCAGTTCCTCCGGCGTACAAATCACCGGCGCTTCACAGCCGTTCGCGTCGCACACGGCTGCCACAGCTGCTCGAATCTCGGCGTTGGCGATGTGCTTGCAGTTCCAAGTCAGCAGGTACTCCATCCCATGCGCCGCGGCCAGTGCAACGTGAAGTGCATCCTCGGTGGCCTTCCTCGGAATCGCACCAACGTGGAGCAAGGCCCGCGCGACCTCCTCGGCCAAGGGGGTGATCTCGAGAAGCGGCAGTGCTCTGAGGAGTGCCAGGCGGCGCGCCGCCGCGGTGCGATCACCCGCCCCAGCCTCGCGAACGACCAGCTGGGAACAGTAGAGGGCGAAGCGCTTCCGCCGCAGCCTCCACCAATCGCGCGTGATCTGTTGGTGCGCCGCCACGATCGTGTCACGGCTCGGGCGCGCGGCAAGGTAGCTCACGATCGTGGTCTCGACGTACAGGTTCGCCTTCATATCTCCCCGAGTTATCCTCTACCGGAAGGCTCCCCGTGGCGTCTAACAACAAATCGACTGACCCGCATAATCCCGGGCCCCCGCCCATGTAGCACCGGACCGCGTTCACCGGGAAGTCCGGGGAACCCATTAACGCAGCTTCGGAGTCGCCCTCTACGCCGCGCCGTGGGCGGGCGCGTTATGCGGCAGAGCCGGTCAGTCTAATCGCGACAGCCGCCATTGCCTCCGCGATGCCAAGCGTTGGTCACCTCACGCCAGCGCCGCGAGCAGGTCGTGCGTCACCCGTCCGGGATCCGCCGCCCCAAGCACGGCGCGGATCACCGCCACCCCCGCGGCTCCGGCCGCCCGGACCGCCGACACCTCCGCGACCCCGATGCCGCCGATCGCCAGCACGGGCACCGGTGTGGCCAGAACCGCCGCGCGCAGACGCTCGACCCCCTGCGGCGGCCCGAAGGCCGCCTTGCTCGGCGTCGCAAAGACCGGCCCGAAGAAGACGAAATCCGCCGTCGCGGCGGCGGCCACCTCCTCGGTGGAGTGCGTGGAAACGCCGATCACCCCATCGCCAGACAGCAGGCCGCGCGCCACGGCGATCGGCATCGACCCCCCACCCAGGTGCACGCCGTCCGCCCCGACCGCGATCGCCACGTCGACGCGGTCGTTCACGAACAGGAGCGCCCCCGCCCGCGCCGTCACCACCCGCAACCGCTCCGCGAGCGCGAACAGCGGCCCGCCGGGCAGATCCCTCTCGCGCAGCTGCACGGCAGGACAGCCGGCGTCGACGGCGGCTGTCACCATCTCGACCAGGTCGCGCCCGGCGGTCGCGTGCCGGTCGGTGACCAGGACCAGCCGGGGAGCTACCGGATCACCCCCGTGAGCGGACTCGACGCGGTGGCGTAGAGCTTCTCGGGAATCCGCCCGGCCAGGAACGCCTTCCGCCCGGCCTCGACCCCGAGGCGCATCGCCTCGGCCATGAGGAGCGGATCCTTCGCCCCCGCAATCGCGGTGTTCATCAGGACGGCGTCGCAGCCGAGCTCCATCGCCTCGGCGGCGTGCGACGCGGTGCCGACGCCCGCATCGACGATCACCGGCACGTGCGCCTGCTCCAGGATGATGCGCAGGTTGTAGGGGTTGCGGATGCCGAGCCCCGAGCCGATCGGCGCCGCCAGCGGCATCACGGCGACGCAGCCGATGTCTTCCAGGCGCTTGCAGGCGACCGGGTCGTCCATGATGTAGGGCAGTACCTGGAAGCCTTCCTTCACCAGGACGCGCGCCGCCTCCAGAGTGGCGGGCACGTCGGGGAAGAGCGTCTTGTCGTCGCCGATCACCTCCAGCTTGACCAGCGTGCCGATGCCGGCCTCGCGCGCCAGCCGGCAGGTGCGGATGGCGTCCTCGGCCGTGTAGCAGCCGGCGGTGTTGGGCAGGATAGTGAAGCGGTCGGGTGGCACGTGGTCGAGCAGGTTCTCCTTGGTGGGGTCGGTGATGTTCACGCGCCGGACGGCGACGGTGACGATGTCGGCGCCCGAGGCGTCGATCGCCCGGCGCGTCTCGGCGAACGAGGCGTACTTGCCGGTGCCGACGATCAGGCGGGAGCGGTACTCGCGCCCGGCCAGGACCAGGGGATCCGTCACCTCACCCGCCTCCCACGAAATGGATGATCTCGATCCGGTCGCCGGCGGTGAGGTGCCACGCGCCGTGCTCGACGCGCGGCACGACCGTGCGGTTCACTTCCACCGCCACGCGCCGGGCCCCGAGCCCGAGGCCGGTGACCAGGTCGGCGACGGTGGCGTCGTCGCGCACGTCACGCGGCTCGTCGTTCACCATCACCTGCACCGCGCGCGGACGATAGCCCCTCGCGGGAGGGGTGACAACCGCGGCGGCCGTTGATATCCCCGTGCTGTCGCACGCATGTCTGATCCCCATGGAAGGCCCACGGTCGCCGAGGTGAGTGTATCCGCCCTGCGCGCCAACTGTCGCCGGGCGGGCGAGCTGGTGGGCCCCGGGGTGGGCGTGATGGCGGTGGTGAAGGCCGACGGGTACGGCCACGGCGCGGTGGCGGCGGCACGGGCGTTCCTCGAGGGCGGGGCGGTGGCGCTCGGCGTGTCGCTGGTCGACGAAGGGATGGAGCTTCGCCGCGCCAATATCACACAGCCGATCGTGGTCCTGGGGGGGGCGTTCCCGGGCGAAGAGGGGCGGGTGGTGGCGCACGACCTGGCGGTGGCCGTGTGGAGTCTCGACAGCGCGCGCGTGTTGGCGGCGGCCGGGCGCGCCGTCGGGCGCACCGTGGCGGCGCACGTCAAGGTCGACACCGGCATGACCCGCCTCGGGCTCAACCTGGCCGACGTGCGTGCGTTCGGGGAGGCCCTGCGCGACCTGGTCGGCATCGAGACGGCCGGGGTGTTTTCGCACTTCGCCTCCGCCGATGCGGTCGAGACCGTGCAGGCGCGTGCCCAGACGGAACGCTTCCGCGAGGCCGTCGAGGCGCTGGCGACGGCCGGAATCCGCCCGCCGCTCGTCCACCTCGCCAACAGCGCCGCCGTGCTGGCCGCCCCCGCGGCACACTTCACGATGGTGCGTCCGGGCCTCATGCTGTACGGCTACGCGCCGGCGACGCACCTGACGGCGCGAGCGGCGGTACGACCGGCGCTGCGGCTCACGACGCGCGTGACACAGGTGCGCCGGGTGTCGCCCGCGACGCCCGTCGGCTACGGTGGCGCGTTCGTCACCGCGCGCGAGAGCGCGATCGCCGTCCTGCCGCTCGGCTACGCCGACGGCTACCATCGCCTGGCGTCGAACCGGGCCAGCGTGCTGGTGCGCGGCCAGCGCGCGCCGGTGGCCGGTCGGGTGTGCATGGATCACGTCATGATCGACGTGACCGACGTGCCGGGCGTGACGGCGGGCGAGCCGGTGACCGTGTTCGGGCCGGAACGCGGCGCGGCCGTCGGCGCCGACGAGCTCGCCGGCTGGTGCGACACCATCTCGTACGAGGTGCTCACGTCCGTCGGCCGGCGCGTGCCGCGCCGGTACGTGGAGGCGTTCGATGGCTAGCATCCGGCGGGCGCTGGTGAGCGTCCACGACAAGCGCGGCGTGGTGGAGCTGGCGCGCGGGCTGGCACGGCACGACGTGCACATCCTGTCCACCGGCGGGACGGCCAGCTTGCTCGCCGAGGCCGGCATTCCGGTCACGCAGGTGAGTGACTACACCGGCTTCCCGGAGATGATGGACGGGCGCGTGAAGACGCTGCACCCGAAGATCCACGGCGGGCTCCTCGGCCGGCGCGACGTGCCTGCGCACGTCGAGGCGATGCGCCAGCACGGCATCGAGCCGATCGACCTGGTGGTGGTCAACCTCTATCCCTTCCGCGAGACGGTCGCCAAGCCGGGCGTCACGCTCGCCGAGGCCATCGAGCAGATCGACATCGGCGGGCCGTCCATGCTGCGCTCGGCGGCCAAGAACCACGCCGACGTGACCGTCGTGGTCGACCCCGCCGACTACGCCGACGTGCTGGCCGAGATGGACGCCGCCGGCGGCGCCGTGTCGGCGACCACCAACCGCCGGCTGGCGCAGAAGGTGTTCTGTGTCACCGCCTGCTACGACGGCGCCATCGCCGACTGGCTCGGGCAGCTGGGCGACGCCGAGGGCCCGCGCTACGGCGCCAGCTTCCACTGGGGCGGTCGCAAGGTGCTCGACATGCGTTACGGCGAGAATCCGCACCAGGCGGCGGCCTTGTACGGGGACGTGCTCAAGGTGTTCGAGCCGCTGCACGGCAAGGAGCTGTCCTACAACAACGTGGTCGACCTCGATGCGGCGGTCGCGTTGGCGGAGGAGTTCCGCGCCGATGCCCGGGCGGCGATCGCCATCCTGAAGCACAACACGCCGTGCGGGGTAGGCCTCGGCGAGACCGCGCTCGAGGCCTGGGACCGTGCGCTCGCCACCGACCCCGAGTCGCCCTTCGGCGGCATCGTGGTCTCCACCCGCCCGTGGACCTTGGCGCTCGCCAAGGCGGTGGACGAGCTGTTCACCGAGGTGTTGATCGCGCCCGCCTTCGAGCCCGACGCGCTGGCGCTTCTCAAGCAGAAGAAGAACCGCCGGTTGGTCCTGTGGCGTCCCGACGCCGTACCGCGGACAACGGCGGCGCGGAGCGTCGCCGGCGGCATGCTGGTGCAGGACGCCGATCGCGCCATGGAAGACCCGGCCGCCGCCACGGTGGTGACCAAACGCGCGCCCACCCCGGGCGAGCTGCGCGCCCTCGGCTTTGCGTGGCGGGTCGTCAAGCACGTCAAGTCGAACGCCATCGTGTTCACCACCGCCGACCGCACGCTGGCCCTCGGCGGCGGCCAGACCTCGCGCGTCGAGCCGGTGCGGAACGCGCGCGCCCGGGCCGAGCGGCTCGGCATGTCCCTCAAAGGCTCGGTGCTCGGCAGCGACGCCTTCTTCCCGTTCCCCGACGGCCTCGAAGAGGCGATCGCCGGCGGCGTCACGGCGGTCATCCAGCCCGGCGGCAGCGCGCGCGACGCTGAGGTGATCCGCGCCGCCGACGCCCACAACGTCGCCATGGTGTTCACCACCGTGCGCCACTTTCGCCACTAGCACATGCGCGTCCTGGTGGTCGGCAGCGGCGGGCGCGAGCACGCTTTGGTGTGGAAGCTCCGCCAGAGCCCGCAGGCGGAGGCCGTGCTGTGCGCGCCGGGCAACGCGGGCATCGCGGCCGAGGCGGAGTGCGTGCCGGTGGCGGCCGACGACCTGCGCGGCCTCGTCCGCCTGGCGAAGGAGCGCGGCGTCGACCTGACCGTCGTCGGCCCCGAGCTGCCGCTCACCATGGGGCTGGTCGACCGCTTCCGCGACGCCGGCCTGGTCGCCTTTGGCCCGAGCGCCGCCGCGGCACGTCTGGAGGGCTCGAAGGCGTTCACCAAGGAGCTGCTCCGCCAGCTCGAAGTGCCGACGGCGTTCTTCGGCGCGTTCACGGACGCCGACGAGGCGGCGCGCTACGTGCGCGAGGTGGGCGCGCCGGTGGTGGTCAAGGCCGACGGCCTGGCGGCGGGGAAGGGCGTGTTCATCTGCCAGACGGTCGAGGCGGCGCTCGACGCGGTCGACAAGCTCATGCGCGGACGCATCTTCGACGACGCCGGGGCGACCGTTGTGGTGGAAGAGTTCCTCGAGGGTGAAGAGGTCTCCTTCATGGCGCTGACCGACGGCACCACCATCCTGCCGCTGGTGAGTTCGCAGGACCACAAGCGCGTCCACGACGGCGACCAGGGCGCCAACACCGGCGGCATGGGCGCCTACTCGCCCGCGCCGGTGCTGACCTCCGCCCTGCACAAACGCGTCATGCGCGAGGTGATGGAACCGGTCGTGCGCGGGCTCGGCCGGCGCGGCGTGCCATACACCGGCGTGCTGTACGCTGGTCTGATGGTGCAGGGCGACCGCGCCAAGGTGCTCGAGTTCAACGTCCGCTTCGGCGACCCGGAGGCGCAGGTCATCCTCGCCCGCCTGCGCTCCGACCTGGTGGACCTGATGCTGCGCGCGTGCAGCGGGCGGCTGGCCGGCACGACGATCGACTGGGACCCGCGCCCGGCGGTGTGCGTGGTCCTCTCCGCCGAGGGCTACCCCGGCGCGGTCGACAAGGGACGGCCGATCACCGGACTCGAGCGGCTCGACGACTGGCAGCACGGCAAGGTGTTCCACGCCGGCACACGGCGCGCCGACGGGGCGGTGGTCACCGACGGCGGGCGGGTGCTCGGCGTGACCGCGCTCGGCGGCACGCTCGAGGGCGCGGTGGCGGAAGCGTACGGCGCGATCGAGCACATCCACTGGCCGGGGATGCACTACCGGCGCGACATCGGGCATCGCGCGCTGGCGCGCGCCGCCCGGAAGGACGGAGCGAATGGCAGGACGTGACGGGGCGCCGCTGGTCGGCATCCTGATGGGCAGCGACAGCGATTGGGAGACCATGGAGCCGGCGGCCGAGCGCCTGCGGGCGTTCGAGATCCCGTTCGAGGTGCAGGTGGCGTCCGCGCACCGCTCGCCGAAGGTGGTGACGCAGTACGCCGAACGGGCGCGCCGGCGCGGGCTCGGCGTGCTCATCGCGGCCGCCGGCGGCGCGGCTCACCTGGCGGGCGTGGTGGCGGCGTTGACCACGCTGCCGGTGATCGCCGTGCCGGTGGCGTCGACGCCGCTTCAGGGCCTCGACGCGCTCCTCGCCATGGTGCAGATGCCGGCCGGCGTGCCGGTGGCGACGGTCGCGATCGGGCGCGCCGGGGCGGAGAACGCCGCCATCCTGGCCGCCCAGATACTGGCGCTGAAGAGCCGCCCGCTCCGCGAGCGCCTGGAGCGCTTCAAGAAGGAGCTGGCGGAGAGCGTCGAGGGCAAGAACCTCCGCCTGCAGCGCAAGCTCTTCCCGGAGAGCGGTGATTGACCGGGCGGCGGCCGCACTGCGGGCAGGCCAGCTGGTCGTGTTCCCGACCGAGACCGTCTACGGCCTTGGCGCCGACGCCAGCTCCGCCGCCGCGGTCGACCACCTGGTGGCCGTCCGCGGCCGCGACGAGGGCAAGCCCATTCTGGTGCTGGTGACCGACATCGACATGGCGGCGCGCGTCGCCCGCGTCGTGTCCGAGCCCGCCCGCCGTCTCGCCGCCTGCTTCTGGCCCGGCCCGCTCACGCTGGTATTGCCCGCGCGCTCCGACCTGCCCGCGCCCCTCACCGCCGGCACCGGCACCATCGGCGTTCGCGTCCCCGGCCACCCCCTCGCCCGGGCGCTGGTCGCGGCCCTGGGCGGTCCGCTCACGGCACCGAGCGCCAACCCGCCCGGCAAGCCGGCGCCGCGCCGGCTCGACGACGCCCGCGCCTGGTTCGGCGATCGCGTGGACATCTATGTCGACGGCGGCGACCTCCCTGGCGGCGCTTCGACGGTCGCGGCGGTCGAGGACGACCGCGTCCGTGTGCTGCGCGCCGGCCCGATCGACGAAGCGGCGCTGCAGGCGGCTCTGGAGACCCGCTAGATGGCCGTCATCCGCGCGCTCGCCGCCGTGCGCTACGACCCGGCCCACGTCGGCGATCTGGCACGCGTCGTCGCCCCCCCGTACGACGTCATCTCCCCCGCCCAGCAGCAGGCGCTCTACGATGCCAGCCCGTACAACGTCGTCCGGCTCGACCTGGCGCGCGAAGCCGAGCGCGCCGCCAGCGCCGCCGAGACCCTGCGCGCGTGGATGGCGGCCGGTGTGCTGCGCCGGGATCCGGCCCCAGCGCTGTACGTGTACGAGCAGACGTTCCGGCTTCACGACGGCACCGTGAAGCGGCGCGAGGGCATCGTCTGCCGGCTCGGCCTGGAGGAGTTCTCGAGCGGCGTGGTGCGTCCGCACGAGCGCACCTTCCCCGGGCCGAAGGCCGACCGCCTGGCGCTCATGCGCGCCACCGGCGCCACCCTGAGCCTCATCTTCGGCCTGTACGCCGCCCCCGGCGCGTCGGTCGACGCGTGGCTCGGCGGCGCGCCGTCCGCGCCGCCGCTCATCGACATCGCACGTCCCGGCGGCGACACCGATCGGGTGTGGCGGGTGACCGACGCCGCCGCGATCGCGCGTGTGCAGGCGGCGCTCGCGCCACAGACGGTGTTCATCGCCGACGGGCACCATCGGTACGAGACCGCGCTGGCGTACTGGCGGGAGCGCGGGCGCCCGGAGAGCGCCGGCAACGTGCTCGCCTTCCTCGCCAACATGGACCAGGAGGGGCTCGTCATTCTGCCGACGCACCGGCTGGTGCGCGGCCCGCTTGCGCTCGATGCGGCCACGCTGGTCGCCCGCCTGGGCGAGCGTTTCGTCGTCGAGCCGCTGCCGGCCGGCCGCGCACGCATGGCCGGCGAGATCGACTGCGTCCTGCCCGATCGCCGCCTGCGGCTCCGCGCGCGCCGGGGAACGACCGACGCGCTGCGCGCCATCCCGGCTGCCGTGCGGGTGCTCGACCTGTCGCTCCTGCACGGCGCCATCCTGGAGCCGCTCCTGCACGTGCGGCCCGACGGGCTCGCGTTTACGCACGAGGACGACGAGGCGATCGCCGCCGTGACCACGGGCGAGGCGACGGCGGCGTTCCTCCTGAACGCCCCGTCGCTGGCCGAGGTGCGTGCGGTGTGTCTCGCCGGCGAGCTGATGCCGGAGAAGTCGACCTACTTCTACCCGAAGCTGCTCTCGGGCCTGGTGTTCGACCTGATCGGACCACCCTGGGTGTGACGCAACGATGAAGACGCTCACCGGCAAGCGCGTGCTCGTGACCGGCGCCGCCTCCGGCATCGGCAAGGCGATCGCCGAACGCCTCGCGGCCGAGCGCGCCGAGCTGCTGCTAGTCGACGTGAACGAGGGCGCGCTGCAGGCGACCGCGGAGGCGCTGGCGGTGTCGGGTGTGTGCGTGCGTACCTACGTCTGCGACCTGACCGACGTGTCGCGCATCACCGGCCTGCGCGAGGAGATCGAGCGCAGCGGTGGCCCGATCGACGTGCTGGTGAACAACGCCGGGGTGGTGTTCGGCGGCGGCTTCCTGGACGTGCCGGTCGAGAAGCACCTGACCACGTATCGGCTGAACACGCTCGGCCTGGTGGCCATGACGCACGCCTTCCTCCCCGGGCTGATCGCGCGCCCGGATGCGCACCTGGTCAACATCGCCAGCGCGTCGGGCTACATCGGGCTCCCGTTCGGGGCGACCTACGCGTCCAGCAAGTGGGCCGTGATCGGCTTCGCCGAGTCGCTGGCGCTGGAGCTCGAGCTGCAGGGGCATCGTCACGTGCACGTGACCACCGTGTGCCCGAGCTACGTCGCCACCGGGCTGTTCGACGGGGTGGACGCGCCACGGACCACGCGGCTGCTCACCGCCGGGCGGGTGGCCGATCTGACCGTCCGCGCCGTGCTGGCCAACCAGGTCGTCGTGCGCGCGCCCTGGCTGGCACGGGTGACACCGCTCCTGAAGGGCGTGCTGCCGTTCCGGCTCTTCTACCGTATGGCCGCTGTGCTCGGGGTCAACACCAGCATGCGGCACTGGCGCGGGCGCCCGCCCGCGTAGCAAGGTGGGCCAGGTCGCGGCGACGCCGCCAGCGCTCCGCGCCGCCGATGACGGCGGCGTCGAGGGCTTCGCACGAGCAGGCGGCAGCCGACACGGGCGGGTTTTCGGAGGCTGCACGACGCGTCGCGCCAGCCGTCGACCGAGTCCAGGATCACCACGATGACGGCCCTTCGAATATGGCATGTGCGCTACGGAGCTCTCCTCAAATCATGTTCGAGTGGGCTTGACGTTCGTGAGTGACCTCACATACGCAGGTGGAAACCCGATGAGCACCTTCGGCCGGAGGCTGGTGTGTGTCCTCCTTGTCTTGGCGATCGTCGCCACTCTGACTTCCGCCGACGCGGGGGCGGGCTGCAACACGATCCCGAGCGCGAGTCGGACGTTCCGGAGCGCGCTCGGTGGTGCCGACCGGCCGTTTGCCACTCCCGGACAGTTCGTCGAATTGCGGCTCCAGCGCGAGGGGTGCGATGCCGCGTCGCCCGGGTTCGCCGCAACCGTCGCGGAGCACGTCGTGACGGTGCTGTTCGAGCCACCGGGCGGCGCGCCCCGCGCCGTGGTCGCGCTCGCCACCGACTGCGCGGCGCTCGAAATGGCCCGCGCCGCGTGTGCCGCCCGCAGCGACGTGGCGACCGCCGCGTGTCTCGAGGTGAACCGCCCGGGTGAGCCGCTCGGCCTGGCGGTCGTCGAGCGGGACGGCCTCCGCCGTCTGGCGCTGCGTTTTCCCGATACGGACGCGCTCTTCCCGCCGGCCAACGACGATCGCACCTTCGCAGGTGCGGCAACCATCGCGGTGACCGCGGCGGGAAGTCCGCTCCCCTGCGCGCTCGCGGCCGCACGGTGTGCGGACGCGCAGCTGCCGGGGCTCGTGGCCTGCGTCGATGAGCTGTTCGTGCGCGACGGCAGCTGTCGCGTGTCGACGGACGCCCTCGATCCGACGTTCGCGCACTTCACGGCGCTGCCACCCGCGAACGACTACGGCGCCATCTGCACGACTCCCGCGCCGCTGTGCACCGGCGCGGCAGAAGACCTACGCGTCACGGTCGACGTTGCCGGCAACGCGCTCGTCCCGATGGACTGGCGCGGGGTGCTGGTCGCCGGCCAGGCCGTTCCGGTGCCGCGCCTGCTGAGGGGCAGCACCGCCGTCCCGGCGACGACGGGTACGGCGCTCCCGATCGACATCCCCGGCGCCGCCTTCGTCGCGTCCTACACCCCCGAAGGGGTCGTCCTGCCGCCCATCTTCGAGCCGCAGGTCGATCCCGCGGCGCCGCACGAACTGGCGCTGTTCGGTTCGACCGATGCGCCCGAGACCGTCCTCCGCCTCGCCCGCCGACAGCTGATTCTCGCCTGCACCGGTGGCTCCGCCAACGGCCGTCCCTGCCGTCTCGCCGCCGACTGTCCCGGAGGCGGTGTGTGCGGGCCGGGCCAGCAGTTCTTCGCCTGCACCGGCGGGCCGCGCACGGGGCTCCCCTGCGCCGAGGACGCGGAGTGTCCCGGCGGGGGGTGCAGCGTGCCGGCGTGCGTCGGTGGAACCCGCGCCGCGCTCCCCTGTGCCAGCGACCTCGACTGTCCGGCGGGCGAGTGCGGCGCCGGTCTGTTCGAGTTTCGGGATCGCCTGCTGGGTGGGCTCGGCCCGGTGGTCGTGCGGCGACTCGCGGTCGACGGCGTCTGCGATGTGGGGCCCGACGCCGGCGAGGTGTGTTCCCCGCTCGAGGCGTGTCTCGCGGGCCCCTGTGTCGACTACCGTTTCCAGGCGCAGAGCCCGGTTCCGCTCGAGGGGCTGGCCGCCAGCGCCGACGTCTTCGCGTTCGCCCTCGCCGAACCGGTCGCCGCTGCCGACCTGAACGGTGACGGGGATCAGACGGATCTGGTCATGACGCTGCGCGACCGGACGACGGGCACGCTCCTGCGGATCGGTGCGGGCGGCGCCGAGGGGCGCGCCGTCGCCCGCATCGCCGACCCACCGTTCGGATTCCCTGCGCAGGCCACCGAGGACAGGGTGCTCGCGTTCCTCGAGCCGGAGGCGCTGCAGTTCGCGGCCGATGCGAACGGGGACGGCGACGTGCGCGACACGCTGTTGCGCGTTTTCCGCGCCGAGGGTGCGACCGCCGCGTCGCTCCTCGCCGGGCCGCCGGTGGTGGCGGATGCGGCGCCGGTCATCGCCGGGCGCGCCCTCGCCATCTCGAGCGGCCGGGTGTTTCTCCGCAGCTCGGAATCGGCGCGTGCTCTCCAGGGGACCGCGCGGGTGAGCGTCGCGACCGCAGGGGCGCAGGGGAACGGCTCGAGCGGGCAGAACACGGGGGACCTCGCCCTCTCGGCCGATGGCCGCTCGGTGGCCTTCGTCAGCGCGGCGAGCAACCTCGTCGCCGGCGACACGAACGGGGTCGGCGACGTGTTCATCCGGGACCGCGACCCTGACGGCGACGGCGTCTTCGACGAGCCGGGTGCGGTCGCGACCGTTCGCGTCAGCGTGGCGTCGGACGGCGCGGAGGCGAGCGGCGGCGGCGCGGCGCCTGCGCTGTCGGCCGACGGCCGGTGGATCGCGTTCGCGAGCGCGTCGGCGGATCTCGTCGCGGGCGACGCGAACGTTCGTTCCGACGTCTTCGTCCACGACCGCGACGCCGACGGCGACGGAACCTTCGACGAGCCCGGGCCCGGAGGGCAGGCGACCGTGCGCGTGAGCGTCGGTCCGGGCGGCGCCGAGGCCAACGGCCATTCGATCGCACCCGCAATCTCGGCCGACGGCCGGGTGGTGGCGTTTGCGAGCCTGGCGACCGACCTGGTGGCGGCCGACGGCGGCGATCTCCAGGGCATCTTCGTCCACGACCGCGACACCGACGGCAACGGGGTCTTCGACGAGCCGGCCAGCGTTGCGACGACGCGGGTGTCCATCGCTGCGACCGAGGGCCCTGCCGACGGCGCGAGCGAAACCCCCTCCGTCTCTGCCGACGGACGCTTGGTTGCCTTCGGTAGCAGCGCGACCAATCTGGTCGCCGGTGACGGCAACGGCGCCGACGACGTGTTCGTGTACGACCGGGCCACCGGACGGATGACGCGCGTGAGCGCTGGCAACGGGGACAGCTTCTCGCCGCGTCTCTCCGGCGCCGGCCGGGTCGTCGTCTTCGAGAGCGTCGCGAGCAACCTCGTGGCCGGCGACACCAACGGCGCGAACGACGTGTTCGTGCACGACCGGGCGACCGGGATCACGCGGCGCGTGAGCGTCGACTCGACCGGCACCCAGGCGAACGAGGACGCGTTCTCGGCGACGATCGACCCCGATGGCCGGGTCGTGGGCTTCGCCAGCTTCGCCACCAACCTGATCTCCGGAGACACGAATGGCTTCATCGACGTCTTCGTGCACGATCTGGACACCGGCCTCACGGCCCGGATGAGCGTCGACGGCGCCGGCAACGCCGCCGGGAACCTGAGCGGCAACCCCGCGCTCTCCCGCGGCGGCCGGCAGGTCGCGTTCGCGAGCCCGGCGGCGAACCTGGTGGTGGGCGACACCAACGGCCTCGCCGACGTGTTCGTGCGCGGCCCGTTGGGTGCGTCCGGGGATCTCTCCGGCGACGGCGACGCGGACGACGACGTGTTGCTGGTGATCGACACGGCGACCACGCCGGCGCAGCCCGTCTCCTTGTGCCCGGCAACCGCGGTGGCGATCGCGGACGGTGCGGCCGCCTTCCTCCGGCCCGAGGCTGGGGGCGTGGCAACCGCATGCCCCTCGGGTCCCGATCTGAACGGCGACGGCGACAGCGCCGATCGGGTGGTCCATCTCTGGCAGGGTGCCGGGGTCGCGAACCTCGGGTGTGCCGCGAGCGCGGTCTCCCTGTCGCCGACGTGGGTGGCGGCGCTCGTGCCGGAGACGGACGAGGACGGAGTCGACCTGAACGGCGATGGCGATGCCGACGACCGCGTCCTCCAAGTCCATCCGCGCATTCCGGCTGGCGCCGACACATGCCGGGGCCCCGGTAGCCGGTGGGTGGAGACGGGTGTCGCCGCGGAGGTGGCGGCGGTGAGAGACATGGAGATCGCGGGCGGCGTCGTCGTTTCGGTTGCGGTGGCGATTGGAGACGAGGCCGCCCAGAACGCGCCGCTGAACGCGGACGGCGACCTCGGCGACCGCGTCCTGCAGGTGTTCATCCTCGATGCCGCGGGGGCGAGCGCGACGGTGGTGGACGCGGCCTCGGTTGCGGCACGGGACTTCGTGCTCGGCCCGACGCTGGTGGCGTTCCGGACGCCCGAAGCAGAGGAAGGCACCCAGCTCAACGGCGACGGAGACACCGCCGACGACGTTCTCCAGGTCTACGACGTGGCGGAGGGCGTCCTCCTGAACAGCGGTCAGGCCCTGACACCCTGCCGCCTGGAGGCGTGTGATCCGCGCACGCCGTACCGGGTCCAGCGCGACACCGTCCGCTTCCTCACGCGCGAGGCGGAGCAGGGCGCCGACCTGAACAACGACGACGACCAGGACGACTTGGTCGTGCAGGTGTTCAGTGTCCGGTCGCGCACGGTCCGCACCATCGGCACGGTGAGCGACGCGGCCGGCAGCCAGACCGATCCGCTTTTCGACCCGCTGCCGCCGGACGAGGAGTCCGGGACGCAGGTGTTCGTCAGCGCCGGCCGCTGCACCGAGATCGGCGCCAGCTGCCTCGCGGACGCGGAGTGCCCGAGCGGTGCGCGTTGCCAGGAAGGCGTCTGCCAGCGGCCGCAGGGCGTGTGCGGCGTCGACGGCGACTGTCCGCCGGGCGTGGCGTGCGAGCTCGCGCCGGTCGTGGTGGCGATCGCGGACAGCGACGCCGACAGCATCCCGGATCCGGTCGACGACTGCCCCGAGGTCCCCGATCCGTCACAGCGGGACAGCGACGGCGACGGGATCGGCGATGCCTGCGACCGCTGCATGCGTGACGCCGACTGCGATGACGGCCGGTTCTGCACCGGCATCGAGACGTGCGAGGTGGCATCGGGAACGTGTCGCCGGGGCACGCCCCCGCCCGTCGACGACGGCGTCCCGTGCACCGCGGATGCCTGCGACGAGGCGGCCGACGCCGTCGTACACCGGCCGGTCGATGCGGCGTGCGACGATGGGGAGGGGTGCACGACCGACCGGTGCGATGCCAAGCGGGGCTGCGGACACGAGGCGGTGCCGGACTGCTGTGGCCGCGACGCGGACTGCGACGACGGGTTGTTCTGCACCGGCGCCGAGACCTGCGACGTGACCGCCGGGGCGTGCCACCCCGGGACGCCGCCGGTCGTCGACGACGGGGTCCCGTGCACCACGGACGCCTGCGACGAGGTGGCCGACGCTGTCGTACACCGGCCGGTCGATGCGGCGTGCGACGACGACGAGGTGTGTACGACCGATCGGTGCGATGCCGAGCGGGGCTGCGGACACGAGCCGGTGTCGGACTGCTGTGGCCGCGACGCGGACTGCGATGACGGAAACGACTGCACGCTCGACCGCTGCAGGGGGAACGCATGCCAGAGCGCGCCCGTGCCGGACGGCACGGCCTGTGGGCGCGACGGCGTGCCCGGTACGTGCTCGATGGGACAGTGCACGATCGCCTGCGTATCCGCGCTGGCCAACGACCTCGACGTGCCGGCCCGCGCCGTCGTGGCGATCGAGGCCCTGTGCCCGACCTGCCCGGCGGCGGCGCGCCGCGGCTACGGGACGCACGGCGAGTATGTCCGCTGCGTCACCGCCGCCGTGCGTCGGCTCCGGAACATCGGCGTCCCGCCGGGTCGTATCGTGTCGGCGGCGGCTGCGACGAATGTCGGCAAGAAGGCTCACGAACCGGAGGGGGATACCGAATGAGTATCGCGCGTGAAGGAAGCCTTCGCTGGCGCTTGGCAGTGGCGCTGGGGCTCGCCGTGATCGCCTGCGCCGGCGGTGCCACGGCAACGCCGAGGGTCGACGAGTGCGAGAGCCGGTGCAAGCAGGCGAAGCGTGCCTGTGCGTCGGCTGCGCATGCGGGCAAGAGTTTCTGTGCACATCTTTTTTCCGTCGACTGCAAGGCGTGCTGCCGCGCTGGAGGCAGCGCCTGTGAGATCGCGTGCGGGAACCACGTCGTCTCCCCCGGCGAGGAGTGCGACGATGGCAATAGCCTGAGCGGCGATGGCTGCGATGCCAACTGCACGGTCACGGGCTGCGGGAACGGCATTGTCACCCCGCCGGAGGCATGCGACGACGGGGACGCCAACAGCGACGCGGCGCCCGATCGATGCCGGACGAACTGCACGCGCCCCCGGTGCGGGGATGGGGTCGTCGACACCGGCGAAACGTGCGAGCCGCCAGGCACCGCCGGCTGCAGCGACCGGTGCACCAGTGACTGCGTCCCCTCGCCCGAAGTCTGCGACGGGCAGGACAACGACTGCGACGGGGCCGCGGACGAGGAGCTCGGGACGCAGACGTGCGGTACCGGCGCCTGTACGCGGACGGTGGCGGCCTGTGTGAACGGTACGCCGCCGGCGTGCGGCCCGGGCACCGCGACGACGGAGGTGTGCGACGGGCAGGACAACGACTGCGACGGGGCTACGGACGAGGAGCTCGGGACGCAGACGTGCGGTACCGGCGCCTGCACGCGAAGCGTCGCGGCGTGTGTGAACGGCACGCCGCCGGCGTGCGTTCCGGGCACCCCGACGACGGAGGGCTGCGACGGGCAGGACAACGACTGCGACGGGGCCACGGACGAAGGGCTCGGGACGCAGACGTGCGGCGTGGGCGCCTGTACCCGGACGGTCCCAGCCTGCGCAAACGGTACGGCGCAGGAATGCGTCCCCGGTGACCCGTCGTCAGAGGTCTGTGACCGCATCGACAACGATTGCGACGGCGATATCGACGAGCTGGACGACTGCCAGGCTCCGTCGATCGCGATCGACGCGCCAGCCGGTGGCTTCCTGACCAGGGGAGACGTTGTCGATGTCACGGGGGTCGTGTCGGCCACCGTCACGAGCGTGGACGTGAGTGGCGTTACGGCGGTGCTGGCGGGCGGACGGTTCGTCGCCTCCCCGGTGCCGCTGCGCGAGGGACTCAATACCCTGCTGGCCCTCGCGCGGACGGCGGACGGGCTCACGGCGAGCGCGAGCGTGACGGTGATCCGGGACACGGCGCCACCGAGCGTCATCATCGAGACGCCGGCGGAGGGCGGCGTCGTCACCGCTTCGACCGTCACCGTCACCGGCGCGGTGAACGATGTCGTCGTCGGCACGGTCAACGCCGAGGACTGCCGGGTGGTGGTCAGCGGCCGGCTCGGCAGCGCGAACGGCGTCGTTCGTAACCGGAGCTTCCTGGTGGATGCGGTCGCGCTCGCGCTCGGGACCAACGTCCTTACCGCGGTCGCGACCGACACCGCCGGCAACGTGAGTGCGCCGTTCAGTGTGACCATCACCCGCCGCGCCCCGTCTCCCGGTCTCCGGCTCGAGATCGTCGCGGGCGACGGCCAGTCGGGCGTCGTGCGCGAGCCGCTGGCCGCGCCGCTGGCCGTACGCGCGGTGGATGCCGCCGGCGCGCCCTTGTCCGGCCGGCTGCTCGAGTTCGCGGTGGTGCGGAACGATGGCGTCCTCCGCGGGGTGGGCGCGACGGAAGAGGCGCAGAGCCTCGGCGTGCTCACCGGTGCCGACGGCCGGGCGAGCGTCGAATGGGCGCTCGGGACGCGTGCTGGCGTCGGCAACAACCGGGTGGAGGTGCGGAGCGCCGGCTTCGACGACCCGGTGACGTTCACCGCCTCCGCCGCCGGCGGGCCGTGCGAGAAGCTGCTCGCGATCTCCGGCGAGAACCAGGTGGGCCTGGCCGGCTCGGCGCTGGCGCGCCCGTTCGAGGTGTTCGCCGTGGACGCCGGCGGCAACGTGTGCGCGGGGCTGCCTGTCACCTTCCGTGTCGATGGCGGGGGCGGCAACCTGGGCGGGGCCCTCGTCACGACGGTGGCGACCAACGACGATGGACGCGTCGCGCTCACGCTCGTCCTCGGCCCCGACGCCGGTGTGAACAACAATGTCGTCTCCGCGACCTTCGACGGCATCGCGACGCAAGACCCCGTGTTCCTTGCCTCGGCGGTGGTGCCATCGCCGACCGGGCCGGCCCGCCTCCTCGGCGTCGTCCTCGACACCGAAGAACGGCCGATCCCGCATGCCACGGTGGCCCTCGCCGGCACGGACCCACCCATCGCCACCTTCACGGGCGATGACGGCACGTTCGTCCTGCAGGACGTCCCGCCCGGGGCCGCGCATCTGTTCGTCGGCGGCAGTACGACGACGCGGCCTGGCGTCTGGCCGCCGATCGAGCTGGCGGTCGAGATACTGCCCGGTACCGACAACACCCTCGGCATGCCAATCTTCCTGCCACAGCTCGACGAACCCAACTTCCAGGAGGTGGGCGGCGCTGAGAACGTCGTCCTGCGGATGGCCGGCGTCGAAGGCTTCGGCCTGGAGGTTCTCGCCAACTCGGTGTCGGTGCCGGGAGCCGGGCTGCTGGCGGCGACGTCGCAGGTCGTCACCATGGGCGTCACGCAGGTGAGCAGCGACCAGGCGCCGATGCCGCCGTCGGGCGGTGCGGCACCCCCCTGGGTGGGAACATTCCAGCCGCCCGGCATTCACTTCGATCCGCCGGCCCGACTCATCGTCCCGAACTCCGACGGCCTGCCGCCGGGGCAGATCATCGAGCTGTTCAGCTTCGACCACGACCTCGGGCAGTACGTGAGCGCCGGTACGGCTACGGTGCAGCCTGACGGTGCCACCATCGTATCCGACCCGGGAAGCGGCATCGCCAAGTCCGGGTGGTTCTTCGCAAGTCCGCCGCCCCCACCGTCGATGCGCGTGCGGGGCGTCGTCGTCGGCCCCGGCGGGTCGAGTGGCGGCGTCGCCGGCGCCACGGTAACGGCGCGCAGCCGGTCCGTGCGCGTGAATTCAGACGGCACGTTCCTCATTCCGAACGTGCCGGCGGCGCCCGGGCTGTTCCGGGCGCGGGCGGTCTCGTTCGACGCCGGGCTGCTCGCCGGCGTGTCGGGCTTCTTCGCCGCCGAGCTCGGCGAGACCATCGACGTGGGCACCATCGAGCTGGGCGACGCGCCGCCGGCGGTCGAGTCGCTCGCTACCACCGTCGTGCCGGACACGCTCACCGCCGAAGGGCAGAGCGCGCAGATCACCGTCGTCGCGACGCTTGCCGACGGCTCGATGCCCGATGTGACCGCCGGAAGCACCGGGACCACGTACGTGAGCAGCAACGCCGCCATTGCGACTGTCGGGCCCGACGGCCTCGTCACCGCAAGGACGGACAGCGGAGCGGTCATCGTCAGCATCTCGAACGACGGCGTGTTCACGTCGGTGCGCTTGGTGGTGAATCTCGGCGCCGACCGCGACGGCGACGGCGTGCCGAACGACTTCGAGGACCTGCACCGCTCCTGCGGCCTCAACTCCCGGCTCCGGGACGCCGACCGCGATCCCGACGCCGACGGGCTAGCGAACGGGCAGGAGTTCCTCCAGGGCACCGACCCCTGCGTGCCCGACACGGACGGTGACACGCTCCTCGACGGCAACGAGGTGACGCGTGGCACGAACCCCACGCGCGCTGACACCGACGGCGACCGTCTCCTCGACGGCGAGGAGGTGATCCCGGGCGCCGACGGCTTCGTCACCGACCCGCTCGACCGCGACACCGACGGCGGCGGCCTCGATGACGGGGTGGAGCGCGACCTCGGCTTCGACCCGACGGATCCCTCCGACGACCGGCCGTCGGGCGACCTCGATACCGACGGCGACGGTATCACCGACGCCGACGAGGTCGACATCGGCACCGACCCGAACGACCCCGACACCGATGACGATGGTCTCCGGGACGGCTTCGAGGTCCTCACGCTCACCGACCCGCTCGACGCGACCGACCCGTGCGGCCGCGGGCTCGAGCGCGACTTCGACGCGGACGGCCTCGGCGACTGCGAGGAGCCGCCCCTCGGGACCGACCCCTCCCTCTTCGACACCGACGGCGACGACCTGTGCGACGGGGTCGAGCGCTTCCTCACCGGCACCGACCCGCTGGTGGCCGACAGCGACGGCGATGGCCTCGACGACGGCGACGAGTTCGACGAGGGCACCGACCCGTTCCGTCCCGACACCGACGGCGACGGCGTGCGCGACGGCGCCGAGGACGCGAGCGGGCTCAACCCGCTCGATCCGACGGACGCGGCGGCGGACGCCGACCTGGACGGGCTCGGCAACGCGGAGGAGGTCGCGCGTGGCACGGACGTGTTCGAGCCGGACAGCGACGGTGACACGCTCCGGGATGGCGAAGAAGTGCATCTCGCCGGCACCGATCCGCTGATCCCCGACACCGATGGGGCGGGCCGCACCGACGGGCAGGAGGTGCTCGTCGATAGCACCGATCCCCGGAACCCGTTCAGCGAGGCGACCGGCTATGCCCTGCCGCTCTCGGGTCTTCGTGACGGCAGTGGGGCCGTCTGGACCGTGAACGCGAACGGCTCGCTCGGGGTCGGGACTTCCCGGCTTCATTCCCTACTGAACCTGGATACCGACTCGGGCCTGTTCTCGTTCGGGTTTTTCGTCGGCAGGACGGCGGTCGCCGATTTCGACGTCCCGGGAGGGTCGGCGGGCGGCGCCTTCCCGCGCGAACTCGTCATCGGTCCCGCGCTCGGCGGCGACCTGCGCTTGGTACGCAAGGTGTTCGTGCCCGGGAATGACCGCTTCGTGCGCGTTCTGGAGGTCATCGACAATCTGGCCGACACCGAGACGGTTGCCACCCTGGAGGCCAGGAGCTTCTTCCGGGTATTCGGGCCGTCGGGCGCTCTCCCCATCGAGATCGTGACCACGTCGAACGGCGACGCGCTCGCGGATGCCGGCGACGATTTCGTCGTCACCCACGTGGCGTCATCCCCCGGAGGCGCCCTGCTCAATCCGCCGGTCGCGCACGTCTTCTCGGGACCCTTCGCACGGCTCGAGCCCTCCTCCGTCCGGTTCGCGTCCGAGTTCGATCCCCGCCGAGGCCGCGGTTTCGCGAACCTCACGACGACGTTCACGGTCCGGATTCCTCCAGGCGGCAGGATCCGCCTACTGCAATTCGCGTCGGTGAGCGGCACCGACGCTGGAGCCGTCGCCAACGCCACGCGACTCGCGGGCCTCGGTGGAGCCGCGCTCTCGTTCCTGTCACCCGAGGAGCGTGCGTCCATCCTCAACTTCGTGGCTCTCGACGCCGATGGCGACGGCCTCTCTGACGCCGAAGAAGCCGCGCGCGGGACGCGGTCCGACGACCCCGACAGCGACGGCGACGGCCTCCGCGACGGCTTCGAGGTGGCCTGGGGATTCGATCCGCGGTCGGCGGCCGACGGTGGCGCCGACCCCGACGGCGACGGCCTCGACAACCTCGTCGAGCAGACGGCGGGGACGAATCCGACCAATGCCGACAGCGACGGCGATGGCATCCGGGACGGCGCGGAGGTCAGCGGGGGCACCAACCCGCGCAGCGCCGACACCGACGCCGACGGACTCCGCGACGCCGACGAGGCGGCGCGCGGCACCGACCCGCGCGACCCGGACAGCGACGACGACGGCCTCGGTGACGGGGACGAGATCGGCCGCGGGACCGACCCGCTGCGGGCGGACACCGACGGCGACGGTATTCCGGACGGCGTCGAGGTGCGGATCAACCTCGATCCGCTGGATGCCTCCGACGCCGGCGCCGACCCCGACGACGACGGCCTCGTTACCCGCGACGAGCTGCAGCGCGGGACCAACCCGCGGCAGGCCGACACGGACCTCGATGCCCTGTTGGACGGCGAGGAGGTGCAGCTGCTCGGCACCGATCCGCGGAACCGTGATACCGACCGGGGCGGCCGGAGCGACGGCGAGGAGGTGCTGGCCGACGGGACCAATCCGCTGGTGGCCACCGACGACCGCCGGAACGCGCCCGTGCCCATCGTACTGCGCGACGGACTGTCGTTCCGCTGGCCGGTCTATTTTGCCGGGACGATCCAGGAGACCTTCTTCAGCGGCTTCAACGTGAGCGTGAGCAGCGACGGGCAGGGTGGTGTCTCGTTCTCGGCCATCGTCCCGACGTCGTCTGGCCCGGGGTCACCCGACGGCGCCTTCGTCGGGCCCAACATCCAAGGCGCCCTGCGCTTCAGTCGCAAGATCTTCGTGCCGCGAGACGACGCGTTCGTCCGCTACCTCGAGATCCTCGACAACCCGACTCGTGAGCCGCGAGCCGCGTTCGTGTCCATCAACTCGTCCGAATTCCCCTTCCCGATGCCACGGGTCGTGGTCTCGACGTCCAGTGGCGACCTGACCGGTGACCTCGCCGACGACTTCGTGGTCACGGACGACGGTGACGTCACCGGGAGTCCGGCGCTCGCCTACGTCTTCTCGGGACCCAACGCCCGCCAGGAGCCCGGGGGTGTGTTTGCCAACGACTTCAACCGGGGTTCCATCGGCGTCTCGTTCCAGGTGACCGTGCCCCCCGGCGGGCGCACCATCCTCATGCACTTCGGGGCGCGACGCACGGCCCGCGCCGACGCGATCGCCACCGCCACCCGCCTCTCCCGCCTCGGCGGCCGCGCCCTCGAGGGCATCACCCCCGAGGAACAGGCGCAGATCGTCAACTTCTTCGCCTTCCCCGACGCCGACGCCGACGGGCTCTCCGACGCCGACGAGGCCACCCGTGGCACCAATCCGACGAGCGCGGACACCGACGCCGACGGCCTCTCCGACGGGTACGAGGTCGCCAACGGCCTCGACCCGCGCAACCCCGCCGACGGCCCCGCCGACACCGACGGCGACGGCCTCGCCAATCCGGTCGAGCAGGCGACCGGCACCGACCCGCGCAACCCCGACACCGACGGGGACGGCCTCAACGACGGCGCCGAGGTCGCCCGTGGCACCGACCCGCGCTTTGCGGACACCGACGAAGACGGCCTCGGCGACGGTACCGAGGTCGCCAACGGTACCGACCCGCAGAATCCGGACACCGATGCCGACGGACTCACCGACGCGGACGAGGTGGCCCGCGGCAGCGACCCGCTCGACCCCGACGGCGACGGCGACGGCGTCGCCGACGGACGCGACAACTGTCGCACGGTGCGGAACCCGGACCAGGCCGACGCCGATTTCGACGGCGGCGGCGATGCCTGTCAGCCGACGCTCGCGATCCGTGCCCTGGTCGCCGACGGCGACAGCATCGACGTGGACGTGGCCCTCGCCGACCCGAACGCCGACCCGCTCGCAGGTACGGTCCGCATCGAGAGCCAGGTGTCCGTCGCCCTCACGCGCCGCAACAGCTTCCGCGACGTGCTCGAGGCTGGCCGCTTCGTCGAACGGCCGAACGGCCGGCGGCTCCTCGAAAGCTCGTTCACATCCAGCGGCCAGGATTTCGAATTCGCGTGTGGCGCCTGCGACGCGCTCGAGAACGGCTTCCGGCCGACCTTCTTCCGCGTCTGCGGCGACAGCAACTCGCAGCTCGCTGGCCGCACCGTGTGCGTGCGCTCGACGGTGACCGGCGCCCTCTTCACGTTGCGCTTCACGAGCTGGGCCCAGGGGGGAGGCAGCGACACTGCCGCGACCTACGTCAGAAGTTCGCCAACCATCGGGCCGGTGCCGTTTGCGGGCTCGATCCTGCCCGGTCCGCTCGACATCTCGTCGCTCGTCGACGGGGCCGACCAGGACCTCATCGTCGCCGTCGACGACGGCACCAGCGTACCCGTCTCGGCACACGTCCCGCTCCGCCGCCAGGGCGAGCCACTGCTCCGCTTCGTCACCTTCCCCGATACGGACGGCGATCGCCTCGTCGATCCGGTCGAGACCGCGACCGGCACGTTCGCCGACGGCTTCGACACGGGCACGAGGCCCGGAAGCGCCGACAGCGACGGTGACGGTGTGGGCGACGGGGAGGAAGTCCTCGATCTACGGAGCGATCCGACCGACGCCGACAGCGACGGTGACGGACGCAGTGACGGGGCCGAAGCCAACGTGCTGCGTTGCCTCGCCCGCCTGCGGGCCGGCAATGCGGTGCAGGCGGATCCGTTCTGCGCCGCGGCGGCCGCGGCCGACCCCGGCAATCCCGAGGCGAGCCTGCTGGCCGCCCTCACCGGGTTGGCCGTACGCGTCGACGCGCCGCTGGCCCTGGATCTCCTGCGCGCCTCGGGCGGCGAGGGCGTCGGGTCGGCGGCCACGCTGTGTGGCCTGTCCGCGGTGCACGACGGCGCCATTCCGCCGGACGCGCCGGACACGACCGAGGTCCTCGACGCGATCCGCACCTCCGTGCCGGCGGCCGACGCAGCGCTCGCCCATCTCGCCCGTATCCCGGCGGGTGCGACGATTCCGTTCGACCCCGACAACCTGCCGCCGTGTGTCCGCCGCTCGGGCCTCGGCCCGGTCGAGATCGACAGCGGCGACGTCCTCGTGCTCCGGGCGACGCTCGAGGCCGCGGCCGCCGCCGCTCATGCAGTGGCCGCCTACGATTTCGGAGTCGACGCCGACGACGCGATCGCCAACCGCCGTACCGCGCAGCAGGTCTTCCTCGCCAATCCACTCCTCCTCACGCTGCGGCCGGGTGGCACGACCGAGCTCACCCTCGCCCGCATCCGGCTCGACGAGGCGCTCGCCGCGTTGGTCGCGGCGATCGACGTGGTGGTGGCCGAGACCGACGACCAGGCCGACGACGCCCTCGTCATCCCCGCCGCCGATCGGGCTCAGGTCGGACGTGTCCGGCTGGGACTCCAGAACCTCCGCACCGCGCTCACCGGACAGGCCACGTTTGCCGCCCGCACGTTCGGCCTCCTGCGTGACCAACGGCTCACCCTGGCGCCGTTCTTCATGGGTACGATGACGACGCTCCGTCCGCTCGTGCCCGGCTTCGACGCGCTCGGGCGGCCGGATCTCCAGCAGCTGCCCGACGCGACCTTCGGCGGCCTCGCGCCCGACATGACGCGCTGCGAGCTCGGCCGCCTGCTCACCGGACGATGCAACTTCCTCCCCTGATGACCGCACGCGACACGAGATACCTGCTCGGCGCGCTCGCGGTGGCCGGTGCGGCGATGGTGGCCGGGCTCGGTCTGGGGCGGGCGCCCGCTCCCGTGCCCGGACCGCCGGCCCACGATGGCGTCGTCATTCGTGGCTTCCATTCGACCCGCGTCGTGGCCGGCCGTCGCGTGATCGACGTGGCGGCCGACGAGCTGCGACTCGAGCGGACGCGGGTCGGCCCGTTCCGGCTCGGGTTTGCGCGTGCGCTCACGGCGCGCAACGCCCGCATCGAGGTGCGTGACGGCGCCGGCCACGCCGCGCGGCCGGGCGGCGCGGGCGGGGCAACAAAAGGATCCGCGCCGGCCCGGACCGTGTCTTCCCTGCGTGTCGACGGCCTCCGACTGCGCGTGCGGGGCCGGACAGGTGACGCCAGGCTCACCCTCCGAGCCACACGGTGCCGGGCGGATGCCTGGACCGGTGGGACGGTCGTGTGCCACGGCCTGCGCGTCCGCGGCGATGGTCTCGACCATCGCTTTGCCCGCCTCACGTGGGACCCGTCGACGCGGCGGCTCTCGGCGAGCGGAGGCGCCGCCACGGTCGTCGACGCGATCAGTCGACACCTGCAGCGTCTGCCAACCCATGAGATCGAGGCGACGCTCGAGGCGCTCCGGCTGTAGGCGTTCGGATCCAGCGTCGCCTCGACTCGTCCGATGAAGATTCCGCGCGAGCTACCGCCGCCGCGTGGGTCACTGGCGGATCTTCTTCGATCTCCCGCGTAGCCGTCACCAGCTCCGCATGCGGAACGACCAGGTGCCGGCGTGCGTAGCGCAGTGTGCGCCGATGACCGGCGCGGTCGCGGCGAGGGCGGCGAGCACGGACGCGGGCGGGCGCACCAGCAGCACACCGCTGCCGTTCAGCCGTTGGCGCTGGTGCTCGAGCGGCGTGGTCACCAGCTCAGCGACGGTCCCGGGGACGGCGGCGGCCTCCAGGCGCGCGATCATGGCGTTCGGCCGGGTCAGGCTCTTCACGGGATACCACAGCATGAGGCAGGCGTGCGGCGCCGCCGCGGCGGCGCGGACGAGGGCGTCGGGGACGGTCACCCAGTCCGACTTGTGGGTGTAGGGCGGGTCGACGAAAACGACGACGGGCGCGGGCTCGCGCGCGAGCGTGGCGAGCGTGTCGTCCAGGGCCTGCAGCCCGTCGCCCCGGATGACGAGGGTATGCGGGTCGCCTGCGGCATGCGCGGTCAGCTGCTCCCAGGCGTGCTGGTCGCGTTCCCAGAGTAGGAGCGGCGCGTCGGCGCCGAGAGCGGCGCGGGCGAACGCGGGCGACCCGGGGTAGCGCGTGGGTCGTTCTCCACCGCGGCCGAGGCGCCGGCAGAGGCTCAGGTAGCGCGCGAGCCCGTCCGGCGCTCCGTCGCGATCGGGGGCGGCCCACAGGCGCCCGATGCCCTCGCTCCACTCGCCCGTCGGACCGAGGGCGTACCCGCCTTCGCCGGCGTGCGTCTCGACATAGTGCACCGGCCCGCCGTGCGCGGCTGCCCCGCGTAGCACCTCGAGCAACGCACAGTGTTTCCACACGTCGCCGACGTTGCCGGCGTGGAAGCGGTGGCTGTAGTCCGGGACGGTATCCGGCCGGTAGCGCGAGCGGGCGGTGGGCTGCGCCACGGCTCAGCCGGGCGGGGCCGGAACGCGCGGCGGGTCGTGCGCCGGGGCACGCTGCAGCTCCGCCAGCCAGAGCAGGCCGTCGAGCAGCAGGCGCTCGCCGACGACCGTACCGAACGGCGAGGCGCGTACGATCGCCACCCCGTCCGCGGGCGCCATCCCCTGCGCCACCGCGCGTGGCAGGAAGACGCGTGCCACCCACGTGCCGGCGCGGGCCACGAACGCGGCCACGGCGGCCGGTGGTGCGGCGCGGTTCAGCTCGACCACGAACGCGCGCCCGCCCGGCACCAGCACCCGGTGCAGCTCGCACAGGCCCGCCACCGGGTCCGGCCACTGCTTGATCGAGCCGGTGGTCATGACGGCGTCGAAGTGGGCGTCGGGGAAGGGCAAACGGGTCACGTCGGCACGCTCGAAGTGGACGCGCGCCACGGCCGGGGAGGCGGCGGCATGCTGGCGGGCGAGGGCCAGCATCGCCGGGGCGAGGTCGATGCCCCACACCTCGGTCCGGGGCAGCGCCTCGGCGGCCATGACCGTGAACTGCCCCGGGCCGCAGCCGGCGTCGAGGATGCGACGGGCACCCTGCATCGCCGCCAGGACGTCGCGCGACAGCTCGGTGAACAGGCCCCGGAAGACCTGCTGGATGCCACGGTCGTAGCTGTGGGCGAGCCAGCCGTCCATGGCCCCCTTGCCGGTGACGAGCACGTGCAGCGCCCGGAGACCGCCGCGCTCGAGCCACGCCACCGCGAGCAGCGCGGCGAGGACCACGGCCGCCGGCGCGGCGCTCGGCCCGAGGACCAGCAGATGGGCCGCGACGGCGCCGATCATGACCAGGGAAAGAGCGAGCGCGGCCAGGGCGGCGAACGGGGGCAGGACGAGGCCGATGGCGCCGAGCAGCTCGCACCCGCCGATGAAGAGACGGAACCCGCTGCCCGCGCCGAGGGTCGTGAAGGCCGCCACCGACTCGGCATGCCCGAGCAGCTTCCCGCTGGCCGCGAAGGCGAACAGCCCCGCGAGCGCGAGCCGCAGTCCCCATCCCAGCGCACGCATGCGGATCCCTCCTCCTCGCTACGATCCCGGCGGCTGGACGAAGAACGAGCCGATCAGGATGAACATCTCGTTCTCGGTGCTCTCACCGCCGACGATGGCGCACGCGTCGCACCAGCCGTCGCCGGCGCCCGGCGACGAGTCGCACGCCCGGTCGTTGCCCGCCAGGTTGCCGCTGACTCCGCACGGTGCGCCGATGCGTCCGGCGACGCATGCCACCGCCTCGCAGGGCGGGGCGTTGTTCGGCATGCGTGAGCGCCGGGTCACGGTTTCGGGGTCGGGCGAGCCATCGGACCGCACGCCATTGTTGTAGGTGGCGCAGTAGCGCAGCTGACGGAGTGCCCCGGTGCGGCTGTCGAACGCGAGCGGCGGGGTGAACGTCTTGTTGGGCGGGTCGTTGTAGTTGAAGTTCTCGTACAGCCGGCGGCCGTCGGGATGCGTGATCCAGAACTGCTCGCCGCGCTTGTGGCTGTGCGACGAGAGACTGAACAGGCGCGCGTAGCGCGGCAGCTGCTCGGTACTGCATACGGTCCGCTTCTGGTAGGGCGGCGTGCCGTCGGCGGCGAAGATGCTGAAGAAGTTGAAGATGGGCTCGAGCGGGTAGCGCTGGTCGGAGGCGAAGTAATAGTTGAGCCACGCGTGCATGTGGGTATCGACCGTCGACAGGTTGAAGGCATGGGAATTCCACATGACGATGCCGCGCAGCGGGATCTGGGCGAATACGCCGGGCGCGTACTGGTCGAAGGCCTGCGCCTTCTGGGCGCCGCCGATCATGTCGTTCAGGAACGCCGGCCCGAACCCGATGCAGGCGAACGAGTCGCGGATCGTGCTGCCACACAGCCCGTCCCCGCACGTGCCGGCGACGGTGGGCTGACAGGGCTGGCCGTCGCGCTCACCGCCGACGCAGGTCCACTGCCCGAAGATGGCGTCGCGCGCGATGGCGGCGTAGTCGGCGTCGGCGGTGCCCGGATAGCGGTACAGGATCAGATGGTGGCTCTGCGGGTCCTGCCGCAGCTCCTGGGAGGAGAAGCGGAACGACTTGCCGTCCGGGCTCAGGAACTCGGGCGGCACCTGGCCGGTGAAGTCGTAGTAGGACGCGAAGCAGATCTCGCGTTCGTTCCGCGGCAGCAGCTCCCAGGGCGGCATGGTGAACTGCACGCCCTGGCCGGGCGCCGGCGGATCGAGTGGGGTGATGATGAGGGGACGGGGTGGCGGCAGGCAGGCGCCCGCGAGCGCGTCGGTGCCGCGCACCGTGCCGTCCTCGGGCGCGCCGGCGTAGATCCAGAGGCGCAGCAGCTCGAGCTCATCCGGGGTGAGCGCCGGTCCCACGCTCGGCATGGGATTGCCGCCGACGGTGACGCCCTCCGGAATCAGGGCGGGGTCGGTCTTGGCCGCCAGCTTGAGCCACAGGTAGCTCCGTCGCTGGTCTCCCGGTTCGAGGCGCACGGTCTCGCTCACCTGGCTCGATGGCACTTCGAAGAGGTTGTCGTAGGCCACGGTCGGATGGAGGTCGAGGCCGCCCTGGCGCGCCGCGCCGTGACAGGCGTCGTTGGTGCAGTCGTGGCGCGCGAAGATGACCTGCTGGATGGCCTCCCAGGTGCTCCCGAAGCTCTGCCCGGCGCACGACGGGCACTGGCTCCAGTCGAGCCGGCAGTCCGTGCCGCAGCCGACGAACGCGCCCGCCGTCGAGTCGTCGGGGCAGCGGGCGTCCCCCAGGTCGTCGCTGTCGCACTGCTCGAAGGCCTCGAGCACGCCGTTCCCGCAGCAGCCGCTCCGGTCGAGGGTGCACTGGTCGGTGCAGGTGACGTGCGCACCGCCGGCCGAGCCTTCGCAGTGCGCGCCGCCCAGGTGGGCACGGTCGCATTCCTCGCCGGGGTCCCGCACCCCGTCGCCGCAGCGCGGGCCCGGGGGCAGGGTGGTGGTGGTCGTGGTCACGGTGGTCGAGGTGGGGGTGACGGTTGTGGCGGTCGTGGTGGCGCTCGGGGGCATCACGGTGCGGCACTGGACACACGACCCGCCGTCGTCTGGATCGCACTCTTCGCCGCAGCCGGCGAGGGCGATCCCGTCGCCGCAGCGACAGGTGCGGGCGACGAAGTCGGCGGGCGGCTGGCGCTTGGCGCGGATCGTGCCCGAGAGGGCCTGGCACTGGGTGTCGATGGTGCCCTTCAGGACGGCCTTGCGGATGGTGCCGCACGTCTTCCAGGTGGCCTTGATGCGCCAGCCGTCCGCGGTCTTCCGGATGGACGCCGGGCGCGACATGCAGCTCGCCCCGAGCATGAGGCGCTTGCCCTGGAACACGACGGTATCGAGCTTCGGGCCGGTCACGTCGGCCAGGAACGGCGGCGCAGCGGCGATCGCGAACCGGTCGCAGGGCGGCGGGCTGGCCGTCCGCGCCCTGGCGGGGACGCCGGTCGCGAGCACGATCACCGCGGCCCCCAGGACGGCGGTCAGTCGAAGTGCCTGCATGACCCGCCCATAGCATGTTGCTCCGGCGCCGTCGCTACCGTCGGTGGTCGTTAGGGGATGCGGGGCAGGTGCCAGGTATCGAGCAGGCGGTGCGGGCGGCGCTGCTCCCGGATGCGGTCGAGGTAGGCCCCCACCTCGGTGAGGAGGGCGGTCACGTCGACGCCGTGCGTCGCAGGCTGGAACTCCTCGAAGGTGATCAGCGCCTGGGCGATCAGGTGCTCCGCGCCGCGCTGGCCCCCGCGCCGGGTACGCAGGTGGAGCCCCGCCGCGAGCTGGACCAGGCCCTCGAGGAAGGGCCGGTCCGTGCCGGTGCTCGCCCGCCAGGTGTCTTCCCACACGATCTGGGCGCTCAGATACCGCCGGCGATTGAACAGGCGGACGCCCTTCTGGACGGCGGCCGGGACGGCGGGGGCGTCGGCCGTGGCTCAGCTCCGGCGCAGGCGGGTGAGCTTGGCCAGAAACTCCTCGCGCTCGCGGTTGCGCTTGAGCGCGCCGCCGGCGGTGCGCTCCTGCCAGGAGGTGGGGAGGGCCGCCGTGACGACGTCGTCGGCGGGAAAGCCGCCGGGCTGCTCCGCCAGCAGCCGGGCGAGCGCCTGCAGCTCGAGCCCCGAGAAGCGCTCGGCGTGCAGCTGGTAGTCCTCGAACGCCTCCCAGGCGCCCGGGACGACGGCGCGCACGATCTGCGCCATGGCTTCGGCGTAGACCCGGATCTCGTGCTGGGCGTGCGGATCGAGCCGGAGCTGCAGGAAGCGGAAGATGTTGTGCAGATCGCTCTTCCAGTACCACTCGGTGTACTGCGCCACGCCGAGGTTCACGCGCGCGAGCTCGCGCCGGATGTCCCAGGCCAGCATCTGCTCGTAGCCCTCGCGCACCAGGCGCTGCTCGCGCGCGATCAGCTCCACGACGGCGCGGCCCCGCGCGGGATCGACGGCGTCACTGCCGCCCTGGCGGTTGGTGGCCGACTGCGCGGTCACCTGTGCGGCGTCGGGGACGTAGAACTCGTCGGGCAAAACGGAATAGCGTCCTGAATATTCGTTCACGCTGGCCATCCGGTGACGAATCCACTGCCTTGCTACAAAGATAGGTAATTTCACGTGGAATTTAAACTCGACCATCTCGAACGGCGTGGTGTGCTGATGGCGCATGAGGTAGCGGATCAGGCCGCGATCTTCGTGCAGGCTCTTGGTGCCGAGGCCGTAGCTGACGCGCGCCGCCTGCACGATGGAGGCGTCGCTGCCCATGGCGTCGACGAGATAGACGAAGCCGTGATCGAGGCACGGGATCTTGCGCCCGATCCATTCGACGGCGGTGGAGGCGAGCGTGGGGCGGGCGGGAGGCTGCGGATCGTCGTTGCGGGCAGACATGCTACGGCTCCGTGGCGTGCAGTGAGCGGACCGTAGCAGACGACACGGGGAGGTGCGAATGTCGCTGGCGGGCCGTGCAGCGCGAGCTCAACTCGCGAGGCCGGACTGCAAGCCGAGCTGTAGTGCGTTGGCGCGCACCCGGTCGTCCACCGTCAGCATCACGAGGTCCGGGAACGACTGGCGCAGGAAGAGCGCGCTCGCCAAGTGGATCGCGTCCAACGTGCGCACCGGCTCGCTGGGGAACCCCTCCTCGGCACGCCGCGCCACGTCGTTGGTGAGATCCAGGATCGCCCAGGTGGAGACGGCCTGCGCGAACACTGCCAGGAGGTCGGCACTCTGTGCGGCCGAGACGCGCGTCTCCCGTTCGGCACGACGGATCACGCGGCGTGTTTCGACCAGCGTGAGGCGTGAGCAGGTGACCTTGGTCGCCGCGGCGAGGACCGCCAGGACCTCTCCCCCGCCGGGTTCGGCGAAGAGCCATCGCAGAACGGCGCTCGTCTCGGCGTAGATCGTCACCGCTCGCCGCGTTCGGCCGCCAGCAGGTCGGCGGTGCGAACGGGCTTCTCAAGCGGGGACGGACGGTACGCTCGCGGGTCCTGTGGCAGCCCTGCCACCAGGATGCCCTGCGCCCGCAGACGTTCGACGGCGTGGTCGAGTGAGCTCAAGGGGGCGTCACTGGTCGGCTGCCGGAGTTCGGCCACCACTCGCCCGCGGTCCGTCACGAGTACGACCTCCCCGCTCCTGACCTCGCGCAGGTAGGCGCTGAGGTGATTCTTCAGCTCCTTCACGGCGACGGCCTTCATCTCCATCAAAGTAGCCCCACGTAGCTACTTCTGTCAACGCACGGAACCCGTCCGCTCCGCGCCCCGCCCCGATGCACCCGGAGGGGCGTGGCCCTCCGGCGCGCACTCTTCGCGGGCACGGAACCGGTAAGTGGCTGGCGCCCCACGGGTTTCGGGTCCGATTTTCCCCTTGCCAGCGCACGCCGGGGTGTGCGACAGAGGCGCATGCCACGCTGGCTGCCGGCTTTGGTGTGCGCGCTCGGGCTCGGTCCGGTGGCCACGTTTGCCGCCGGTCCGACCGTACTCTTCACCCTGCCGGCGCCGAACACCACGCCGGCCGTCTTCGGCGCGCTGCCGTTCCCGAACGACCTCTACTTCGACCAGGGGCGCCCCGGCGACGGCGACGGCACGCTCATCAACGCCGGGCTCCCGTCCGCCGCCAAGATCGGCCTCGCCAGCCTCGTCATCCAATCCAACACGGCGTCGGTGGAAGAGGCGCTCGACCTGCTCGACGGCTTCGGGACCACGTCGGCGATCTACTTCTTCTTCTCGGGCGCCATCGATCCCGCCAGCCTGCCGCCGTCACCCGTGCTGGCCCCGGCGCTCACGGACAGCGTCTTCTGCGCCGACGCCGCCACCGCGACGCCGGTCCCGATCATGCTCAAGTGGAACGCCGACTCGCGTATCCCGAACGTGCTCGCCGTCCTGCCCGTCCCCGGCCGGCCGCTGGCGGCCAGGACGCGCTACGCGTGCGTGGTTCGCACCAGCGTGACGGGGGGCGGCATGACGGCCGTGCCGTCGGCCGACTGGACCAGCGTGCGCGACGGAGCGAGCGCCACCGCCGACGCCGACGCCATCTTCGACCCGGTGGTGACGACGCTCGGCGGCCACGGTGTCGCGGCAAGCGCGATTGCCGGCATGACGGTGTTCACCACGCAGTCGACGGTCGACGACTTGGTGCGCATCCGCGACGAGGTGCTGCCCGGGTTGCCGGTGCCGACGGTCACGGTGCCGACCTGGGGCCCGCAACCGTACGGCCAGTTCGTGTCCTACACCGCCGGCCAGCTGAACGAGTTGTTCGGCTCGACGCCGCACGAAGGCATCATCGCCGTCCTGACCGGGTGGTTCCCGAGCCCGCGCTTCCAGACCCTGGACCCCAACGGCAGCGGTCCCTTCGCCGACATTCCTGACCCGCCCGGATTCGTCACCTGCTCGCTGGCGGCGTGCGAGACCACGGACGAGCGCTTCACGCGCGACGGCAGCGGCCGGCCGATGGTGGTCACCATGCAGAACATTCCGGTGACCGTGGTGATGCCCTTCGCCCTGGAGCTCCCGCCCGGGGGTTTTCCGATCGTCATCCAGATGCATGGCCTGGGCGGGCAGCGCGACACGGTGCTCGAATACGCCAACGAGCTCGGCAAGCGCGGCTTCGCCAGCATCGGCATCGACGCCGCCCAGCACGGCTACCGCTACTTCGACTGTCCCATGAACACCCCGTGCGCGCAGGACACCGCCAACAACTTCGGCGGCACGCGCGTGCCCGACGGCTTCGCCGACGGGGCGGTGGGGCCGTTCAGCATCGGGTACTTGTCCACCAACCTCGGCTTCTTCCAGGGCTTCCACAACTTCCTCGGCGTGCGCGACAACCTCCGCCAGACCTACGTCGACCTGATGCAGCTGGTCCGCCTCATCAAGGGACACTCGCTCGACCAATGGCTCGGCACGCTCTTCAACGACCAGCGCATCTACTTCATGGGGCACTCGCTCGGCGGGCTCATGGGGGCCGGCTTCGTGCCGATCGAGCGCCAGCTGTCGGCGTCGGTGCTCAATGCCGGCGGCGGGGGCCTGATCACGCAGCTGTTCCAGAACTCGTCCGTCGGGGGCGGTAACCAGGCGCTGGTGAACGGCATTCTCGGCCTCGACCCGGCCAACGTCGCCGACCAGTTCGCCATCGCTCCGAACCTGATCCAGACGATCGTCGATCCCGCGGACGGCGTGAACGCAGCCAGCCTCCTGCTGAACGACGTGCCGGCCCGCAACGTCCTCCTGATCGAGAGCACGGGCGACGAGGTGGTGCCGAATCAGGCCAGCGAGGCGCTCGCGGTCGCCGCCGGCCTGCCGGTCTTCGACCCGTTCGTCAGGAACCCGCGCCACAACCCGATCGCCCTGCCGGTGGTGCCCACCCCGCGCACGGTGCGCGCCAACGTCGCCGGGGGCACCGCCACGGCGGCCTTCTTGCAGAGCGGGCCGGCCTCCCATGCCGCCGTCATGCGCGCCGACCCCGGCACGCTCACCCTGGCCCCGGACGTTGGCCTGTACGACGAGTTCCCGGTGACCGGTACGGCGTTCCCGCCGCTCGCGCGCCCCATCCGGGTGCCCAACCCGGGCCTCCTCGACGAGGTGCTCGCCTGGTTCCGTGACATCGTGACCAACGGGACGCCCGGACGGTTCTCGTTCGCGGACGATCCCAACTACAACCCGGTCGAGAACCGGACGGCGCCCGCCGGGGCCTCGACGCAGACGTTCTTCGCCCGTACCGTGAGCACGGGCGGTGCGGCCCCGTTCAGCGAACCGACGCCGGACGTGACGGTGGCGTTCGCAAACAACGCGGTGGCCACGCGCGTGACCGTCGGGCGCGCCATCCTCGGCACGTCGGCGTTCGCTACCGAGGACGACGTGGCGCCCGGCGAGCTCGCTACCATCGGGACGCTCGGCATCCTGCCGTTCCACGTCACGCTGCAGCGCGAGCTGGCGGGCGTGTTCAGCGCCGACCTGAGTCTCGGGTACTCGGTGACCGAGCTCGGTGTCGCCGGCATCGCGCCCGGCTCCCCGGAAGAGGCCGCGCTGGTGGTCGCCAGCTTCACGCCGGGGGCCTGCACGCTCGGTGCTGCCGCCTGCGACGAGGACCCCGACTGCGGCGCCAACGGGCCGTGCGCCGGCGCCACCTACACGCTGCTGCCGACGACGGTGAGCACCGCCACGCATACGGTGACCACGCCCGGGGTCACCGCTTTCTCGACCTTCGCCGTGCTCCATCCCGACATGTTCACCGGCGGCTTCGTTCCCCCGCTCGTCCCGGGGGGCGGCGCGACGCGCTACGACTGCCACGCGCAGTGGCAGGTGATCGATCCCACCAACACGCCGTTCCGCGATGTCGCCGGACGGCTCAGCCGCAAGCAGGACTGCCGCGACGGGGATCCCGCCTGCGACGCAGACCGGACCCCCGACGGGGTGTGCACCTACCGCCTGGGTGTCTGCTTCAACCGGGCGGAGGCGACCCTTCCCGATTGCCCCGCGGGTGGCGATCCGGTCACGTCCTACACGCTCCTGGCGCCGACGCCGGTGAGCCGGAACGCGACCGACGTGGCCAACGCGCAGACGCTGCTCGACGCGCTGGTTGCGCTGGGCGGCGTGCAGGGCGGGGTACGCCAGAACGAGGTCACGTTCACCACCCCGATCGACTACGGCCCCTGCACGGCGCTCGGTCAGGTGCAGGTGCCGCTCCGCGGATCGGGCCGCCCCGGCCGCAAGAACGTGCGGGGGGTGGCGTTGCTCGGCAGCGGCGCGCGTGACGTCGACCGGCTGCGCCTCGGGTGCCAGCCGGCCAGCTGAGGGTCGCGATGGACATCACGCTGGCGCAGGTGCGCAACGGCCTGCGCCGGGCGCGCTACATCACGACGCCGCGGGTCGAGACCGCCGTGTTCCTGGCGTTGGCGCTCGAGATGCCCCTCCTGGCGGAGGGACCGGCGGGTGCGGGCAAGACCGAGCTGGGGAAAGTGCTGGCCGAGCTGTGCGAGACCGACCTGGTGCGCCTGCAGTGCTACGAAGGCCTCGACGAGGCGCGCGCGCTCTACGAGTGGAACTACCAGAAGCAGCTCCTGCGCATCCAGGCCGGGCAGGGAGAGCAGCGGGGCTGGCAGGAGGTCGAGCACCACATCTTCTCGCGCGAGTTCCTGCTCGAGCGCCCGCTGCTCCGCGCGCTCACGGCGCCACGCCGGCAGGTGCTGCTGATCGACGAGATCGACAAGGCGGATCCGGAGTTCGAGGCCTTCCTCCTGGAGATCCTGAGCGACTTCCAGGTGAGCGTGCCCGAGCTGGGCACCATCCGCGCCCGCCAGCGGCCGATCGTCGTGCTCACCTCGAATCGCACGCGCGAACTGTCCGAGGCCCTCGTCCGCCGCTGCCTGCATCTCTTCATCGACTTCCCCGGGGCGGAGAAGGAGGCCGAGATCGTCGCGCTCAAGGTCCCCGATCTCGACGACCGGCTGCGCGTGCAGGTGGCACGGTTCATCGCTGGCCTGCGCAAGCTCGACCTCAAGAAGGCGCCCAGCATCGCCGAGACGCTCGATTGGGCGCGCGGCCTGTGCGCCCTCGGCGTGCGCGAGCTGGACGCGGCGACCGTGCGCCAGACGCTGGCCCTGGTGGTGAAGCACGAGGAGGATCTGCGCAAGGCGGAAGCCAAAGTGGGTGCGCTCCTCGGTGCTGCCGCGGGACGCTGACGGTGCAGCACTGACGGTCGCCGTGCCCCCCCGCCGTGTAACGGCGCGGGGATGCCCTGGCACCTGGCTTGCAGCCGGATGCGGGCGCCACCATGCCGGACACCCCAGCACACAGCCGGCTCCATCAGCTCTTCCTCTTGAACCTGTGCCTGCAGATCTTCGACGGCGTGGCCACTTACGAGGGGCTGCGCTGGCACTGGAACGAGGGCAACCCGATCCTCCTCTACTCCATCCCGTACCTGGGCGTCGGGGCGACCCTCTGCCTGTTCAAGGCCAAGGCGTGCGCCTTCCTGATCATCCTGCGCCGGCTCGGGGCGCGCCCGCTGGTGTACGAGTCGATGGTGGTGCTGGCCACGGTGTACACGTTCCTGTCGTTCATCCCCTGGCTGTCGCGCATCGTCTCCCTGCTGGTGGTGTGATCCGCACCGGCGCGTGCGGTCGCCCGTCGCCGTGCGAGCCGCTACGATGCGGCGATGCGGGAGCGCATCCTCGCCTTCGTGCAGGCCTTGCGCCACGACGGCCTCGAGGTGTCGGTGGCCGAGACCCTCGACGCCGTGCGCGCCGTGACGGTGGCCAGCCTCGAGCGCGAGGTTCTGCGCGAGGCGTTCGCCGCTACGGTGGTGAAGGACGAGCGCGACCGCGCGGCGTTCGATCGGCTGTTCGAGAGCCACTTCCCCCTCGGCGGAGGTGACGAGGCCGCGGGACGGAGCCGTCGGCGGCGTGGCGGCGGGGCGGGTGGAACGGGGGCTCGCGGCCGGGCGGGAACGGAACGGGGTGCGGGCGGTCGCGAGCAGCGCGAGGCGGCGGACGCGCCCGGTGCGCGCGCGGCGGTTCCGGCGTCGACGCGGGCCGCGGTTGCCCGTCGCGTGGCGAGCCCCAAGGGCCCTGACGACGGGACGCGTGCCGGCCGGGCGGCACGGGCCCGCGCGATCATGCACATGCCCTTCCGCGAGCTGACGGCGTCTGACGTGGCCGAGGCGCGCGACGTGGTGCGCGCCCTCGGGCAGCGCCTGCGCGCCCGGCTCGCGCGCCGCGAGCGCCGCCAGCGCCGCGGCCGACTCGACCTGCGCCGCACCATCCGGACGGCGACCGCCAGCGGCGGTGTGCCCGCTCGCCTGCGCTTTCGGGGCCGGCGGCCCGGACGCCCCGATCTGGTCGCGCTGTGCGACCTTTCGGGCTCGGTGGCGGCGGCGAGCGAGCTGCTCCTCGGCCTGCTGGCGCCGGCGGCCGACCATTTCCGGCGCGTCACCCTGTTCGGCTATGTCGATCACCTGTGCCCGATCTCGCTCGAAGACGGGCATGTGGCGCCCGGCGGACCGCTCGATCTCCACGCCCGCTCCGACTTCGGCCGCGTCCTGGTGGAGCTCGAGGCGACGGGGCGCGCGGTGCTGACGGGTACGACGCTGCTGCTCGTCCTGGGCGACGCCCGCAACAACCGGCTCCCGGCGCGGGCCGACGTGCTGCGGGCGCTCGCCGCGCGCGTGCAGCGGATCGTTTGGCTGGTGCCCGAGCCGCAGGCGCGCTGGAACACCGGCGACAGCGTGCTGGCGCAGTACGCGCCCAGCGGCGCCGCCGTCGTCGAGTGCGTCGATCTGGCGGCGTTGGTGGAGGCGGTGCGGCGCGCGCTGTGACCGCGGTGGGGCCTCCGGTCGACGTCATGCGGTGGAGCACGAACGACCACGTACTGCGCGCGGGAGGGAACCCGCCCGCGCCCGGAGCCCCGGCGCGCGACACAACCGGCCGCACTTGCTCCCGGGCGCCGGGCGCGGCACTTCTACCCCGGCATGAGCGTGACCGTGGCGCAGGTGGGCGAGCTGGCTCCGGGGCAGACGAAGAAGTTCCTCCTGCAGTGGGACGGCTACGAGGTGGAGGCGTTCCTCTTGAACTACGGCGGCGAGCTGCACGCCTACGTGAACCGCTGCCGCCACGTCCCCATGGGGCTCGACTGGGTGGAGAACCAGTTCTTCACCGCCGACGGTCGCTTCGTGCAGTGTGCCACCCACGGCGCCTACTACCGGCCGGAGACCGGCGAGTGTATCGCCGGTCCGCCGTGCGGGCGGAGCCTCATCCGCGTGCCGCTGCGGGTCGAGGGGTCGAGCATCGTTGCGGAGTGTCCGTCGGGGGCGCTGCCGGACGATTGACGGTCGCGGCAACGCGATGGTACCGCACGGGCATGCGGACGCTCGCGCCCCTCCTCCTGGTCCTCCCGATCGCGCTCGCCGAGCCGGCGTTCGCCGGTCCCGGCGCGTGCCTGCGCGAGTGCGGGGCGACGCAGCGCGGCTGCGTCGAGGCGGCGCGCGCGCGGCGCACGGCTGCGCAGCCGGCCTGCACGGGCAGCGGCGCGGCGCGGCGGCAGTGTGTTGCCGGGGCGCGCAGCGCCTTCACGCAGGCGGCCGCCACGTGCAAGGGCGTCGCCCGGCGCGCCTGTCGCCCGTGCTGCACGGCGGGCCGGTCCCGCAGCGGGTGTCCCTGGAACGCCGGCGTGGCCCTGCCGGCGGAGCCGCAAGTGGACGGCGACGCCGTGCGCGGCCGGCGCGAGCTGCTGAACGGCGACTATATGACCTGCGGGGTACCGGCCAAGCTGTGGAACATCGAGGGCCTGCGCGGGACGCTCTCCGGGGGCTTCGGAGGCGGCGCCGACGCCCCGCGCATCCCCGACCGCGAGGGGCTGAATGCCGAGCTGCCGTTCTTCATGAACGCCTTCACGGCCCCCGATGGGACACGGGTGATCAACGCCAACTGCCTCATGTGCCACGGCGGGGTGTTCGACGGGCAGCTGGTGATTGGCCTCGGCAACGCTACTGCCGATTTCACCCGCGGTGCCGGCGGCGGCTCGACGGGGGTGCCGCTCGACGACGCCGTGCTCGACCTGCTCGGGCTCGACGCCGGCGAGAAGAGCCAGCTCCGGCGCGTCGTCGGGCGGGGCGCGGTGCTGGGACCGCTCACGGCCATGCGCACCATCGGCATGAACCCGGCGGAGATGTTCGCCGTCATCCTGATGGTGCATCACGACCGTGACACGCTTGCCTGGAGCGACGCCGAGCTGACACCGCTGGTGGTGAAGGATCGCGACGGCCAGCCGCTGGTGGACGCCCGCGTGACCTCCGACCCGCCGCCGTGGTGGCGGGCGCACAAGAAGCATGCGCTGTTCTACAACGGCATGGCGCGCGGCGATCACCGTGGCACCATGGCGCTGGCCACCTCGGTGTGCGTGGACGACGTGGCGCGCGCCGCGCAGGTCGATGAAGCCTTCAAGGACATCCAGGCGTTCATCCGCACGGTGCGTCCCCCGGCGTACGCGCGTGCCGTCGACCGGAAGCTCGCCGCGCGCGGCGAGCGCGTCTTCCTCGCCGCCTGCGCCGGCTGCCACGGCACGTACGGTGCGCGGGACGAGGACGACAGCTATCCCAACCTGCTGATCCCGCTCGCCGTGGTCGGCACCGACCCGGTGGTGGCCGAGGCCGGCATCGTGCACGCACCGCAGCTGGTCGACTGGTACAACCGGTCCTTCTACGGCCGCATCACGCGTATGGTGCCGGACGATCCGTTCCCGGGCTACATGCCGCCGCCGCTCGACGGCATCTGGGCCACGGCGCCGTACCTGCACAACGGCTCGGTGCCGACCGTCGAGCTGGTGCTGAACAGCCGGGCGCGGCCGGCCTACTGGAAGCGGCAGGACCTCGACAGCACCCACTTCGACGAGCAGGCGCTCGGCTGGCCGTACGTCGCCCTCGACACGCCGCAGGCGAGCCTGCCGGAGACGGAGCGGTCGCTGGTGTACGACACGACCTACTGGAGTCAGTCGAACGCCGGGCACACCTTCGGTGACCACCTGTCTGCGGCCGAGCGGCGCGCGGTGCTCGAGTACCTGAAGACGCTGTAGGCGGGCGGCGATCCTGGTGGTGGCGGCGGCGATCGGCGCTCAGTCGGGCTCTTCGCCAAAATGGGCGCGCGTGATGCGCTCTTTCAGGTACTCGAGTGTGCCCAGGTCTTCGATGATGTCGCCGCCCGTGTCGTAGAAGAAGATCTCGCCGTTCTTGTTGCGGCCCACCGCGACCAGCCACTCGAGATCGTCGCGATCCTCGAGCAGATAGTTGATGGTCTGGCTCACCCCGCGGCCCGGGATGATCGTGACCTTGGGGCGGGCGGGCTTCTCGCTTTGCTTCGCCATGCAGGGCGTGACCTCCGCGGAGGCGGCGACGAACCGCACGCCGGAGCGAAGGATAGGGGGGGCCTCCCGTCAAGTCAAGCGTAATTCCGTCACGCTTTCGACGTGATACGTCTGCGGAAAGAGATCGATCGGCTGCACGCGCACGAGCTCGTAACCGGCGGCGAGTACGACGCGCACGTCGCGCGCCAGCGTGGCGGGATCGCAGGAGACGTAGAGGATGCGCGGGGCCCGCAGGCGCGCGAGCGCCGGCATTGCGTCGGCGGCGCCGGAGCGTGGTGGATCCAGAACGATCGTGTCGATGCTGCCGGGACGGACGTCCGCGAGCGCGCCGGCGACGGTGGTGGCGCGAAAGGTCGCGTGCGCGAGCCCGAGCCGGGTCGCGTTCGCGCGCGCGGCGTCGACGGCGAGGGCGTCGTGCTCGATTCCGAGCACGTGCGCCGCGCGGCGCGCGATCGGCAGCGCAAAATTGCCGGCGCCGCAGTAGAGGTCGAGCACCGAGGCGGAGGGGGGGAAGATACCCCAGGCGAGCACGGTCGCCACCAGGTGGCGATTGGCCTCCAGGTTTCCCTGCGTGAACACGTCCGCCGGGACCTCGAGGGTGAGCCCGGGTTCGAGCGGGACGATGACGCACGGGTCGCCGGTGACCAGCCGGACGCCGCCTCCGCGGATCACGGCGCCGCGCACGCTCGCCCACCGCGCGAGGACCCGCTCGACCACCGCCACGTCCGCCGGTCCGGGGGCGCGCGTGGCGGTGGCGACCAGGACGACGCCGCCGGGGGCGGCGACCAGCGAGAGCCGCTCGAGGGGCACGCGGACGTCGGTGGCGAGGGCGCGCGCCGCGTCCAGGTGTGCGGATAGTGCCGGCGCGGCGATCGGACAAGCGGCGATCTCCACCAGGGTGTGCGAGCGGGCGCGGTGGTAGCCGAGCCGACGCCCTTCCACCACCAGCGTGATGCGGTCCCGGTAACCCCAGTCGGCCGGAGAGGGGAGTGTCGGCAGAACGCGGGCGTCCGCCACGCCCGCCACACGGGCGAGCTGCTCCGCGACCACCGCCGCCTTCGCCTCGCGTTGCGCCGCCGGCGCGACGTGTTGCCACTGACAGCCGCCGCAGACGGAGAAATGCGCGCAGCCCGGGAGGACGCGGGCTGCGCCGGGTGTATCCACCGACCGTACCCGGGCGCGCAGGTAGTCGCGCCGCCGCTCGACCACGTCGGCGACGATGCGGTCGCCGGGGGCGGCGTACGGCACGAACACTACCTGGCCGTCCTGGCGCGCGAGCGCGTCCGGGCCGAACGTGAGCCGCTCGACGGTGAGCGGGATGGCGGCGTCAGTCGACACCAGGCTCTCCCCGCGCATGCCAGCACGCTAGCGGCTCAGGCCCGATTTGCAAGGCGGCGCGGGGTGTGAGGGGTTCCGCAGAACCTGTGCTAAGAGACCACTCGCCGCATGGAGCCCGCTCCGTTCCACGTGCGCCGGGGGCGTCGTCACGATCTGCCGCAGGTCGAGGCGGTGTTGGGCGTTGCCGGCGACGGCCGCTTCCGTCGCTTGTATGCGCGGGTGCTGAAGGACCTGCGCAACGACTTGTACGTGGCCGAGGAGCCCGGCGGCGAGATCGTCGGCATCGTAGCCCTGCATTACGGCCGTTCGCTGGGGCAGGGCGGGCTCACGGCGGAGCTGGACGGGGCGTGGACCCGGCGGGCGCCGACGGGGCCGGTACTGCACGGCCTGGTGGCGTTCGCCGAGGAGCGGGCGCGGCGGCGGGGGTGCCGGCAGCTGAGCGCCCCGCTCGACGCGGGTGACGGCGAACTCCGCGCGACGTTGCTGGCGCGCGGCTATCAGGTCGGGGAGCGGCTGGTGCACCAGTTCGCGGTCGTCGATGAGGTGGCGACGGAAGAAGGGGGGCGCTGAATGGGGACCGAGGAGCGCGAGACGATGGGCCGATCGTTGGTGGCGGAGCGGCTCAGAAACCTGGTCACCCGCCTGATGCATGGTCCCGAAGCCGCGCAGGCGGTGGTGTTCGCGCGCGTGCTCCTGCGCGGAGCCGACGCGCCGGAGGGGCTCGGCGACGAGGCGACCGCCGCCCTGGTGGCGTCGGCGTTCCGCTTCTTCGCGGCGCCGGGCCCCGATCTCCGCGTGCGGGTGTTCGTACCGACCTACGCCCACGAGGGCTGGGACGCGCCGGTCACCGTGATCGAGACCATCATGGGCGATCGGCCGTTCGTGGTCGACACGGTGCGCGAGCGCCTGCGTGCCGCCGGGTGCGAGACCCTCACGTTCCTCCATCCCATCCTCACGGTCGGGCGCGATCCGACCGGGCGCCTCGAGCTGGTGGCGCCGCCGGAAGAGGCGGGGGCGCACGAGTCGTTCCTGCACATCGAGGTGCCGGCGCTCGACGATGCGGCGCGCGCACGGCTCGCCGACGACATTCGTGCCGGCCTCGAGGCCGTTCGTCTGGTCACGGACGACTTCGTGGCCATGGTGGCACGCGCACATGTGCTCGCCGGCGAGCTCGAGGCGGCGGGACGGACCCGGCCCGCACAGGCAGCGGCCGATGCGGCGGCGGTGGGCGACTTGCTGCGCTGGCTCGTCGACGGCGGCTTCGTCTTCCTCGGCTATCGCGAGTACGAGGTGGCGGCGGGCGGGACGGCACTGGTGTCCCGGCCGGGCACCAGCCTCGGGTTGTTGCGAGCCGACGACCATGGCGTCGACGAGCCGGCGACGGCGGACGGCCGCTTGCTCGCCGTGTCGAAGACCCTGGCCGCCGCGCCGGTGCATCGCCGCGCCTGCATGGACGACCTCGTCGTCCGCGAGCTCGACACCGACGGCCGCGTGACCGGCGCGCGCCGCTTCGTCGGGCTGTTCACGTCGAAAGCCTACGCCGAGGAAGCGGCCGAGCTCCCGCTGCTGCGCCGGCTCCTGCGGCAGGTCCTGGCCGCCGAGCAGGTGGTGCCTGGCAGCCACGACCACAAGGAGATCGTCGCCATCTTCAACGCCCTCCCCAAGCCCGTCCTGTTCGCCGGCACGCCCGCGGACATCCGCGAGCAGATCCAGTCGGTGCGGGCGGCGGCGCGCACCGACGAGATCGTCGTGACCGTGCGTCCGCCGGCGGCCGGCGGGCGCGTCCCGGTGCTCGTGGTCCTGCCGCGCGACCGGTTCTCGAGCGACGCGCAGGAGCGCGTGCGGGAGGCCGTGGCTGCGTACGTCGGAGGGGCGGTGGTCGACGAGCACCTGATCCTGGGTGACGCCGACCGGGTGCTGCTGCACCTCACCATGGCGCCGGCGCTGGACGCGGCGGCACCGGCCGACACAGGGGCGTTGGAAGCCACCATCCGGGCCATCGTGCGGACGTGGGACGAAGGGTTGCGGGACGAGTTGATCGCCCGCTACGGCGAGGACGCGGGCCAGCGGCTGGTCGCGCGCTACGCGGGGGCGTTCCCGGGCGACTATCGGGCGGCCGTTTCCGTCGCGCGCGCCGCGGTCGACGTGGAACGGTTCGAGCGCGTGCAGCACGACGCCTGCATGCAGGTGGCACTCCACGACGACGCCGACGGCGCCACCACGGCCCTCCAGCTCTATCGGGCCGATGCGCCGTTGGTGCTCTCCGAGTGCGTCGCCATGCTCGAGCATTTGGGGCTGCGGGCGTTGGCCGAAGATCAGGTGCGGGTGGCGCTGCCCGAGGGGCGTCTGCTGTTCGTGCAGACCTTCCGCATCCAGGACCGTCGCCAGCAGCGGCTCGACGTGGCGGCCGTCGGCGCGCGCCTGGCGAACGCGCTGGTCGCGATCCACGACGAGCGGACGCAGAACGATGTGCTCAACCGCCTGGTTGTCGAAGCCGGACTCGACTGGCGCGCGGTCGACTGCCTGCGCGCGTACGGCGCCTATGCGGTCCAGGCCGGGCTCGGGGGTCGTGAGGCGGTCCTGGCCACCCTCGCCGACCATCCCGAGCCGGCGCGCCTGCTCTTCGCCTGCTTTGCGGGGCGCTTCCGCCCGGGGGGCCCCTCCGAGCCGGGCGCCGAGCCGCCGGCCGCGCGCTTCCTTGCCAGCCTCGACGCCGTGCAGAGTCTACGTGAGGATCGTCTGCTACGCGCCCTGCTCGAGCTGGTCGAGGCGACGGTGCGTACGAACTTCTTCGCCCCGGGTCCGCCACGGGCGTACATCGCCCTCAAGCTGCACAGCGCCGGCCTGATGTTCCTGCCGACGCCGCGGCCGCTGTACGAGATCTTCGTGCAGGGGCCTGGCATGGAAGGCGTGCATCTACGCGGCGGCAAGATTTCTCGCGGGGGCATCCGGTGGAGCGATCGGCCCGACGATTTCCGCACCGAGATCCTGGGGCTCATGAAGACCCAGACCGTGAAGAACGCCGTCATCGTCCCGACCGGCGCCAAGGGTGGATTCGTGGTGAAAGGGCGGCGCGATCCCGAGGCCGTGATCGCTGCGTATACGACCCTCATCCGGGGCCTCCTCGACCTGACCGACAATCTGGTCGCGGGTCGGGTGCACGCGCCGGCCGACCTGGTCGTCCACGACGACGACGACCCGTATCTGGTCGTGGCCGCCGACAAGGGCACGGCCACCTTCTCGGACACCGCCAACGGGATCGCGGCCGAGTACGGATTCTGGCTCGGCGACGCCTTCGCGTCCGGAGGCTCCAACGGCTACGATCATAAGAAGCTCGGCATCACGGCGCGCGGCGCCTGGGAATGCGTGCGCACGCACGGCCGGGCCCTCGGGGTCGATGCCGACACGGCGCCGCTCGCGGTGGCCGGCATCGGCGATATGGGGGGCGACGTGTTCGGCAACGGGCTGCTGCGCTCCCCGCACGTCCGGTTGCGAGCGGCGTTCAATCACCGGCACGTCTTCCTCGATCCCGAGCCCGATCCGGCGCGCAGTTTTGCGGAGCGCGCACGGCTGTTCGCCGCCGGCCTCGGCTGGGAGGCGTACGATACGGCCGTCCTGTCTCCGGGGGGAATGGTGGTGGCGCGTGCCGCCAAACGCGTGACCGTGTCACCCGAGGTGCGCGCCCTCCTCGGGCTCGGGGACGACGCGGTGAGCGGCGAGCGGTTGGTCCACGCCGTGCTTGGGCTCGACGTCGACGTGTTGTTCAACGGCGGTATCGGGACCTACGTCGGCAGTTCGCAGGAGACCGACGCCGACATCCGCGACGCGGTGAACGACCAGGTGCGCGTGCGCGCCAACGCGCTGCGCGCGCGGATGGTGGCAGAGGGAGGCAACCTCGGCCTCACGCCGCGGGCACGGATCGAATACGCGCTCGCGGGCGGCCGGGTGAACACGGACGCGGTCGACAACTCGGCCGGTGTCGACATGTCGGACCACGAGGTGAATCTCAAGATCTGTCTGCAGGCGGCGATCGAGCACGGCGCCCTCACGCCCCGGGAGCGGAACGCGCTCCTGGCCGAGGTCACGCCCGACGTGGTCGAACGCGTGCTGGCCCACAACCGCGCGCAGAGCGAGCTGCTGGGGGTGGACGAGCTCCGCAGCCGGACCCGGCTGGCCGACTTCCGCGATCTCATGGCCGAGCTCGAGCGGGTGGTCGGCCTCGACCGGAGCCTCGAGGTGCTGCCCGATCGCGATGCTCTGCGTGCCCGGCGCCCGACCTTCCTGGGACTCACCCGTCCCGAGCTGGCCGTCCTGATGGCGTACACGAAAATCTCCCTGCAGCGGGCGCTGCTGGCGTCGGAGCTGGCCGACGACACGTTGTTCGCCCATCACCTGACGCACTACTTCCCGGACGGGGTGGCAGCCCGCTTCCCGGCGGCGATCGCCGCCCACCCGCTGCGGCGGGAGATCGTCGCCACCGAGGTCGTGAACGCGCTGGTGGATGGGCTGGGCATGACCTTCGTCGCACGGGTGGCGCGCGACACCGGCGCGTCGACGGTCGCGGTGGTGCGCGCCTGGGGCATCGCCTGGAGTCTGATCGGGGCGGCTGAGCTGGTGGCGGCCGGGCGCGGCGTGGGCGGCTCCGCGGAGGCCCAGACCGTGTGCGCGCTCGCCCTCGAGCGGCCAGCGGAGCGGGTGACGAAGTGGCTGCTGGCCAACGGCGACCCCGCGCGCCCGGCGGTCGAGCTGCTGGCCGACCTGGCGCCGGGGCTGGGGCGCGTGCGCGATCGTCTCCCGGAGTGGCTGGTGGGTGCCGAGGCGCAGGCCTTCGCCAAACAGGTGGCCGACCTCGAGATGTCCGGCCTCCCGAGCCCGCTGGCGCGTGCCGTCGCGGCCGCCGGGTGGCTTGCCGGCGCCCTCGACGTGGTCACGGTGGCGCGCCAACAGGGCAACGATCTCGAGGCGACCGCCGCACGCTACTATGGGCTCGGGCGGCAGCTCGACTTCGCATGGTTGTGGGGCCGTCTCGGTGAGGCCGGGGAAGACGATCGCTGGCAGCAGCGGGCGGTCGAGGGGTTGGTGACGGACGTGCTGCGTGCGCGACGGCGGCTGGCACATCTCACGCCGGAGGCGCTCCCGGTGCATGCGCTGGAGGCGATCGAGGCGCTGGTGCGCGACGTGCGCGCGCTCCCGCGCCCGAGCCTGGCGGCTCTGCACGTGGTCGTGCACGAGCTGCGCCTGCTGGCCGAGACGGCGAGTCCGACGCCGCTCTAGGACCCGATCATGGAGGGATGGATGGCCGGTGTGATCCGTTTTCTGTTCGCACTGCTCCTCGGCTTCGTGCTGGGCGTCGGCGGCACGATGTACCTGGTCCACTCTGGAGCGGGCGACTTCGTCATCAAGCGCACCGAAGCGGTGCAGGACCTCGAGCGACGCCTGCGCGAGGTCGAGCTGCAGCGTGATCAGCTCGGGCGACAGCTCGAAGACGTGGTGGCGCGCTCGGGCCGGATGGAGGCCGGGTTCGCCGAGCTGGAGCGCCGGTTCCGGGAGCTGCACCAGGGGCGCGAAGAGCGCGGCGCGCCGTCGCCGCCCGGTGACTGACCCCTCTATCGCTGCGGGCCAACGATGCCGAGGCCGACCAGCTTGACGAACACCGCCACGGTGAGGGTGCCGAGGAGCGCTGGCAGCAGGGCGTGGTCGGCCACGTGCGGGGCGGGACTCCAGTCCGCGAGGCGCGCCGCCCAGTTCCCGAGCCACACCCCCGTCAGACCGCACAGCAGGGGCATGCCCCGGGCGCGCGTGCCGGTGTCCACCAGAGCCTCCGCGAGCAGCCCCGCCACCACGGCCACCAGACTCACCTGGAGGAGGCGGGCTCCCTCGTCGAACATCCCCCCTTGTAACCCGGCGAACAGCTCGAACATCGTCGACCTCTAGCCACGTACTGCGGGCTCTACTAGAAGGGGAGCAGCAAGGCCCATGCCATCACGAACTCGAGATTGGTTCGCCCGCGGCCTGGTGTCTGATGGAGGCGTCGATGGCGCAGAGTTCCGGGGACGTCAGTGACGAACCGATGACGGTGCTGCGCGCCCCTGTGCGGCGGGGAGACGGCTGAATCATGGTCCGGGTAGTCGTGCTCGGTTCGGGCGACGCCTTCGGCTCCGGTGGGCGGGCACACAGCGCGTACCTGGTGGTGGCGCCGTCGGCGACCTTCCTGCTCGACTGTGGTCCGACCGTGCTGCAGGCGCTCAAGCGCGACGGGTACGACCCGGCGGCCATCGACTTCGTGCTGCTCTCCCATCTCCATGGCGACCACTTCGGCGGCGTCCCCTTCCTGCTGATGGAGTACCTCTACGAGCATCCGCGCACACGCCCGCTGACGGTGTATGGCCCACCGGGCACCGCGCCGCGCCTCGCGGCGTTGTTCGAGGCGCTGTACGAGCACAGCGCGCGGCAGCAGCTGCCGTTCCCGTTCGACGTGATCGAGGTGATACCAGGGACGGCGTTTGTCACCGGGGACGTGACCGTGCTGCCGTTCGCGGTGCCGCATGCCAGCGAGATGGTCTGTCTCGGGTATCGGGTCGAGGTGGCGGGGCGGAGCGTGCTCTACTCCGGCGACTCGGGCTGGACGGAGGAATTCGTCACCCGGGCGCGCGGCGTCGATCTCTTCCTGTGCGAGTGCTCGACCTTCGAGCCGCGCATGCCCGACTTCCATCTGTCGTACCGCGAGATCGCCCAGCGGGCACGGGACTTCGGCTGCCGGCGCCTGGTTTTGACGCACCTCGGGAGCGAACCCCTCGGCCGCCTGGCCGAGATCAGCTTCGAGTGCGCCCGGGATGGGATGACGATTGATCTCTAGCCGCGGCGTGGTCGCGCAGGAACTGCGCCGGCGTAACCACCAGCGAGCCGCGCTGCGCCTCGTCGTGCTGGGCGGTGTCGGTGGCGAGCATCTGTCCGAGCGCGCGCTCGGTGAGGAGGGCGACGACGGGGATGTCGGCGGCGTCGTCGGGTTGCTCGTGCAGCGTCACGGCGACGGCCATCGCCAGACGGGCCGCCGGGACCCGGCCCGATTCGGCGAGCACGTAGGCGGTGCCGTCGAGCCGGCGGGCCAGTACGGTGGGCGGCGTGAGGGTTTGTGCCGCCCGGCGTAGAATCTCCCGCAGGCGCTCCTCCTGGGCGGCCCGGCTCACCAGGAGCGGGCTTTCTCGGACGGCTTCCATCTCGGCGATGAACGGGCGCGCGTCGCTCTCGGCGGGCCACCACGCCCGGACCTCGGGCTCCTCCAGCAGCGCCGCGGATGCGGCGACCAGCGCGCTGCGCTCGGCGTCGTCGAGCGGGGTGACGCGCGCCGACACGGGCTCTGCCGGCGCCGCCGGCTCGGCGGTCGTGAAGCGCGGGCGGACGCGGAGGTAGTCGTGGCGGGAGTCCGGTTTCTCCAGCCGGGCCTGTGCCTCGACGAGCAGGGCGTCGGCGATCCGCCAGTCGACCGGGACGAGGGCGAGGCCGTGGTCCGCCGTCATGCGGCGACGGAGCTCGCGCAGGCGCTTGCGTCCCACCTCGCCCGCAGAGAACTCGAGCAGCCCGCGCGGCTCGTGGACGTGCGCGTAGGCGACCAGCGAGCCCCCGAGCGGGAGCTCGCGCATGAGCCAGATCAGCCGATCGCCGTCGCGGTCGAAGGGGGAGAGCAACGCCTCCAGAGCGGGGGCGCCCGCGCGCCCGGGGGCAGGCGAGGGTGGACGCTCGGGGATTGCCACCTTGCGCTGGGCGAGCCGGTAGAGCGCACGCCGGATGGCCCGGTGCCCGACGCGGGTAGCGTGCGGCTCGAGCGCCAGGAGCAGCGCGGGGACGGACGGTGCGTCGAGGGCACCCAGGGCGTTGGCGACAGCGACGCCATCGGGGCCCGCCACGAGGGTGCGCAGCGTCGCGACGGTAGCGTCCGGCACCGGGTCGGTCGACAAGGTGGCGGGATCGACGCCGAGGGCCACCAGCTCGCCCGCGGCGGCCACCTGCCGATCGCTCACGAAGCGCCTCCGGAGCGCGGGTAGGCGTTCAGGCGCGACTCGACATGGTCGCGGATCCAATGCGCGTCCCACCATTCGACCGGGTCGACGTGCACGCCATGGATCATGGTGCTGAAATGCAGGTGGTCACCTGCGGCGAGCCCCGTGTCCCCGGTGTTCCCGAGCATGTCGCCGCGTGCAACATCGGCGCCTGCCGTCACCTGCATGGTGCTCAGGTGCCCGTAGAGCGAGAACAGCCCAAGGCCGTGGTCCAGGACGACGGTGTTGCCGTAGATGCCGAGCGGGCCCGCGAAGACCACCCGGCCGCGATTGCCGGCGGGTACCGCGCTGCCGCGAATGGAGGCGAGGTCGAAACCGAGGTGGGTCTGTTCGTCGACCGTCTTGCCGCCGTAGACGTAGGTGCGGTGGTCGGCGAACCCGGACAGGGGTGCGGCGTTGGGGAGGCGATGGAACGAACCTTCCCAGCGCGGGGTGGAGGCAGTCTCGCGGCACATCTCACGCAGTCGGGCTTCGCTGGTGGCGCGCAGGTCCCGGTTGATCCGCAGGTAGCCGGTGACGAGATCGCCGCTCGTCTCGAGCTCGTTGGCCTGCAGGAGTTCGGGAACCTTGCGGGCCAGGAAGTCGTCGCTGAGGGGCATGATCTTGTCGGCGAAACGGCGCGGGGTGACGGTGACCCCGAACGTGAGCCGCCGCGTGTTCCCCACCTGATCGCTCACCACGACCGTGGGTTGCGCCTCGGGGGTGTCTGGCGGCAGGGCGAACAGTGCCACCCGCAGCGCCGGGTCGGCGAACAGCCCGGCAGTGGCGGGGAAGAAGCGGGGTCCCACTTCGACGCCCGTGCGAACGGTGTCCGGCCCGACCTTGTAGACCACGCATTCCGCGCCCCCCAAGCGTGCGACGTGCTCGGTCGGAGGGATCTCGAGCGTCGGCGGAGTCAGGTCGATGGTGACGGGGTGCGTGAGTTGCGGCTTGCGACGCAGGCCGGCCAGCCACGAGTGGTCCGCGACGCGGAGCTCGAGGGTCGCCCGTCCTTCGGGGACTTTGGCGGCGCTCAGGTCGAGGGTTGGGGTGATCGTGGTCTCGTGGACGCCGCTTCCGCGCCAGGAGCGGCGCGGAAAGTGCTCTTCGGCGACCACGACCGGGGCACTGCCCTCGGGCACGAGCCGCAATTCGATGTGCGCCAGGCCCGAGCCGCGATCGCGGGCCACCACGCGTAGCGTGGTACCTCGTCCGACGGTGTCGACGGGAGTCTCGAGGGTCACGGTCGGTGCGAAGGGCTCGGCATACAGGGCGATCACCCCGAGCCCGGCCACGACCAGCAGGAGGAGCAGGCGCCACACGTCAGGTGCTCGCCCCCGGCGCAGGGTGAGCCGGCGTGTCGAGGAGGGAGAGGAGGTTGCGCGTGATGCGGTGCGTGGCGCCCCAGATGACCTGCCCGTGCACGCGGTAGGTGTCGACGGGGAGCATGCGACCGCCGAAATCCCAGGTCTCACGTTGCAGCGTGGACGGGGTGTGGAGCACGTGCAGCGGCACGGTGAAGATGGTGTCGACCTCGTCCGCACACGGGCGCCAGGGATAGGGGTACGGGACGACCCCCACGAAGGGGGTGATCACGAAACGGGAGGCCATGGTTTCGATGTCATCCAGGGCACCGAGCAGCCGGACGTCGCCGGGCGCGAGGCCGATCTCTTCGTGCGATTCACGGAGCGCCGTGAACGACAGGTCGGCGTCGTCGCCGGGATGATGACTTCCGCCGGGGAACGCAACCTCGCCGCGGTGGTGCGGAAGGTCATTGGCGCGCCGCGTGAAGAGCACGTGGGGTGCGTCGTCGACCGCCAGCAGAGGAACGAGGACGGCGGCGCGGGTCTTGGCGGACTCGTCGAGCGTGCGGCGAGCGCGTGCGGCGAGCGCGTGCGCCAGGATGCGGACCACCTCTTCCATCGTGCCCATCGGGATGCCGGACGACCCTAGCATCGGCGCCGACGCGCGCAAAGGCGCGGATGGCACCGGGCAGAGGCTGTGCTACACAGAACCGATGCCGACCGCGAGTTGCGTGGTCGTGTTGCGCTACCACGAGATCACGCTCAAGGGGCGCAACCGTCCGTACTTCGTTCGCCAGCTCGCCGCCTACGTGGCGCGCGTGACCGCAGGGCTGCCGGTCGGGCCGATCGGCCGTGCCTCGGCGCGCCTGCTCGTGCCGTTGTACGATCCGGCGGCCTGGCCGGAGCTGCGCCGCCGGCTCAGCCGGGTCTTCGGCCTGGCGAACTTCGCACTCGCGTACGAGCAGCCGCTCGCGGGCGATGGGCCGGCCGCGGCGACCGCCGCCGTCGATCGGCTGGGGCACGCCGTCCTGGAGCAACTCGCCGGCCTCACGGTGCCGAGCTTCCGGGTGTTCACCAAGCGGAGCGACAAGGGCTTTCCGCTCACCTCGCCGGAGGTGAACGCACGCCTGGGGGCGGCCATCCAGGCTGCCACCGGCGCACGGGTGGATCTCGAGCACGGGGTGGTGACCATCACCGTCGATGTGCTTCCCGGGCGCGCGTTCTTCTCGGTCGAGAAGGGCATCGGCGCGGGCGGGCTGCCGGCCGGCACGAGCGGGCGTGTGCTGGCGCTGCTGTCGGGCGGGATCGACTCGCCGGTCGCCGCCTGGCGTATGATGCGCCGGGGCTGCCGGGTCGACTTCGTACACTTCCATAGCGAGCCGTTCCTCGACCGCACCAGTCAGGACAAGGCGCGCACGCTGGCGGGCCTCTTGGTCGAGTGGCAGGGCGAGGCCGATCTCTTCCTGGTGCCGTTCGGCGAGGTGCAGCGGCAGATCGTGGCGGCTGTCCGCCGTCCGCTGCGGGTCGTACTCTATCGCCGCATGATGCTCCGCATCGCCGAGACGCTGGCCCAGCGCCGCGGCGCCCAGGCACTCGTCACCGGGGACAGCCTCGGGCAGGTCGCGTCGCAGACGCTGCCCAACCTGACCGTCATCAACGCGGTCGCGACGCTCCCCGTCCTCCGTCCGCTGATCGGGACCGACAAGGACGAGATCACCACCCAAGCTGGCCGCATCGGCACCTACGACACGTCGATCCTCCCCGACCAGGACTGCTGCCAGCTCTTCGTTCCCCGCCACCCGGCCACCCGGGCCCAGCCTGCCGAGGTGGCCGCGGCCGAAGCCCCGCTCGACATCGCCGCCCTGGTCGCCTACGCCGTCACCAACACGACGCGCGAACACTACCGCTTCCCCCCACAAGAGGATGGGCGGATCGGCGAGGCGGTAGCGCAGTAGGGGGCGCGTGCGCAGCGCGCTGCGGCGTGGCCGGCGGGCGGGAGTCCGGGGTCGGAGCGCCTTGACGAGGCGAGCATGCCTGCTCAATCGAAGCGGTGCGCGCGGCGAGCCGAGGAGCGAAGCGGAGACCCCGGACTCCCGCCCGCCGGCCACGAACGCGCCGGCACCCGCCCACACCCGTCACCGCGGCTCGTCCTCCCGCTGATCCCCGCCCAGCACGACGAACAGGTCGCGCACCACCCGGCGACCGAGCGCCGCGTTCAGTCGCTGGGTGAGGTCCTGCTTCAAGAACTGCAGCTCGAGCATCCACGCCGAGCTATCGACGGCGACCAGCAGGATGCCGCGTCGCAGGCGCCGCGGCTGCGCGTGCGCCGCCAGCGTGGGGCCGACGACGGCGTCCCATTTGGCCCACAGCGCATAGTCGGCGAGCTGTTGGGCGTGTGGCAGACGCGCCAGCGCCACGCGCAGCACGTCGCCGAGACGAGTCGGCGTCATGGTGCGCTCGCGCTCCGCGCCCATTGGACGGAACGATCTTGACAGCACAAGATGTAGTGGTGTATGTCCGCCGGCACCTCAAGATCCGGGGATGAACGCCGGGAGGGAGCGGGGGGGGGGACATGACGACGATGGCTACAGACCGGGCACAGGACCATGGGACGGAGGCGGTGGTGGGCGGGGAGACGCCGGAGGCGCGCCCGCGGCGCAACGGTCTCACGATCGCCCGCCGCTTCGTGCCGCCAGGCACCAATCCGTTCGACGAGGTCGAGTGGGAGACGCGTGCCGCCGTGATTTCGGGTGAGAGCGGCGAGGTCGTGTTCGAGCAGCGCGACGTCGAGGTGCCGAAACCGTGGTCGCAACTCGCCACCAACGTCGTGGTGTCGAAGTACTTCCGCGGCCCGCTCGGGACCCCGATCCGGGAGCGCAGCGTCCGGCAGCTGATCGGTCGGGTGGTGGGTACGCTGTCCGAGTGGGGTGATGCGCAGGGCTACTTCGCCACCCCAGCCGACCGCCAGAACTTCGCCGACGAGCTGACTCACATCCTCGTGCAGCAGAAAGCCTCCTTCAACAGCCCCGTGTGGTTCAACATGGGTATCGAGCCCACGCCGCAGTGTTCGGCCTGCTTCATCCTCTCCGTCGAGGACCGGATGGATTCGATCCTCGACTGGTACCGCAAAGAGGGGGTAATTTTCAAAGGTGGTTCGGGGTCGGGCGTCAACCTCTCGCGCGTGCGGTCGGCGAAGGAGCGGCTCGCCGGCGGCGGAACCGCCTCGGGTCCGGTGTCCTTCATGCGGGCGGCCGACGCCTCGGCGGGCGTCATCAAGTCGGGCGGCAAGACGCGGCGCGCCGCCAAGATGGTCGTGCTCAACGTCGAGCATCCGGACATCATCGACTTCATCCGCTGCAAGGCCAACGAGGAACGGAAGGCGTGGGCGCTGGTGGCGGCGGGGTACGATTCGTCGCTCGACGGGCCCGCGTACAGCTCGATCTTCTTCCAGAACGCCAACAACTCCGTCCGGGTCACCGATGAATTCATGCGCGCCGCCCTCGAAGGGCGACCGTGGAGCACGCGTTTCGTGACCAGCGGCGAGGTGGCGGAGACGCGGCCGGCGCGGGAGCTGCTCCGCATGATCGCCGAAGCCACGCATCAGTGTGGCGACCCGGGCATGCAATTCGACACCACCATCAACGATTGGCACACGTGCCCGAATACCGGCCGGATCAACGCCTCCAATCCGTGCTCGGAGTACATGCACCTCGACGACAGCGCCTGCAACCTGGCGAGCCTCAACCTCACGCGGTTCGCGGAGGCGAACGGCGCGTTCGACGTGGCCGGGTTCCGGCACGCGGTCAGTCTCCTCATCACGGCGCAGGACATCATCATCGATCGCTCCAGCTATCCGACGCCGGAGATCGCCACCACCGCGCACGCCTACCGCGAGCTCGGGCTCGGGTACGCCAACCTGGGGGCGCTGCTGATGTCGTTCGGCATCCCCTACGACTCCGACGCCGGCCGTCAGTACGCGGCGGCGGTGACGGCCCTCATGAGTGGGGAGGCCTACCGCCAGTCAGGGGTGGTGGCGAGTGCCCTCGGCCCGTACGATGGTTTCGCACGCAACCGCGATCCCCAGTTGCGCGTCATCGAGAAGCACCGGAGCTACGCCTACAAGCTCGATTCCGCGCTCGTACCGCTCGACCTCCTGGCCGCGGCGCGCGATGTGTGGGACGAAGCGTTGGCCATGGGGCGGGCGCACGGGGTGCGTAACTCGCAGGTGACCGTGCTTGCGCCCACGGGGACCATCGCCTTCATGATGGATTGCGATACGACCGGGGTGGAGCCGGACATCGCGCTGGTCAAGTACAAGAAGCTGGTGGGGGGCGGCATCCTCAAGATCGTGAACAATACTGTTCCCCGCGCTCTCAAGCGGCTGGGCTACGATTCGAAGGAGACCCAGGCGCTGGTCGAGTATCTCGACGAGCATGACACGATCGAGGGGGCGCCCGGGCTCCATCCGGAGCACCTCGCGGTGTTCGACTGTGCGTTCAAGCCCGCCCGCGGCATGCGCACGATCCACCCGCTCGGGCACATCCGCATGATGGGCGCCGTGCAGCCCTTCATCTCGGGGGCCATCTCCAAGACCATCAACGTGCCCGAGCACGCCACCGTGGAGGAAATCGAGGACGCCTACATCCAGGCCTGGAAGCTCGGACTCAAGGCGGTCGCCGTCTACCGTGACGGGTGCAAGAAGGTGCAGCCGCTCAACACGACTCGGCCCGGCACCGAGGCCGTGGCGCATGGTGAACACGTGGCCGCGCGGCCCGTACGCCGCCGGCTACCCGCCGATCGCCAGGCCTTGTGCCACAAGTTCGATGTCGCGGGGCACGAGGGGTATATCCATGTCGGCTTCTACGAGGACGGGACCCCGGGCGAGATCTTCATCAAGATGGCCAAAGAAGGGAGCACCATCTCCGGTCTGATGGACAGCATCGGGGTGCTCACCTCGATGGCCCTCCAGTTCGGTGTCCCGCTCGAGGTGTTGGTCTCGAAGTTCAGTCACGTGCGCTTCGAGCCGTCGGGATTCACGAAGAATCCCGACATCCCGATGGCGAAGTCGCTCATCGACTACCTCTTCCGCTTCCTCGGCTCCCGCTTCCTCGGCGGCGAGGCGCGCGCCTTGATCGGGATCGTGGAGCGCGATGAGCCGGCCCGCGTCGTGGGGTCGGCGCGCGAGGTGGCGGTGGTCGACGCGGGCGCCCCCACGCAGGTCACGTTCAGTCCGCAGGCGGACGCCCCCAGCTGTTCCGACTGCGGGGCGCTCATGGTGCGCAACGGCAGCTGCTACAAGTGCCTCAACTGCGGCGCCACCAGCGGGTGCTCCTGAGGCGCTCGGGCGCGGTGTTGCCCTTGACAGGGTGAGGACGGGTCCTATAACGGCCGCAACCTACCGGCCCGAATGAAGACCACCCGCGTTCCCGTCTGCGAGGGACCTGTCGATGGCGGACATTCTGAAGTTCACTGAAGATCATCTCTGGCTCCGAGTCGACGGGACGCGTGCCCGGGTCGGCATCTCGGACTATGGACAGGCCGAGCTGGGGGAAGTGATCGCGGTGGAGTTGCCCGACGTGGGTGACGAACTGGAGAAGGGGGAGCCCTTCGGTGAGCTCGAGTCGGTACGTACGGTCTCCGAGCTGGTCGCGCCCTTGAGTGGGACGATCACGGCCATCAATACGGAGCTCGAGGACCACCCGGCGATCGTCAACGAGGACCCCTATCACGAGGGATGGCTGGTCGAGATCAAGATCGAAGACGAGGCCGAGCTGGAAGACCTGATGGATGCGGACGAGTACGAGGAGTTCGCGTCGGGCGGGGAAGAAACCTAGCGCGCGCCGTCCGTGTGCCGTCGAAAGCGGTACACGGTCTCGTTCGGTCGCACGAGCCCCAGCTGGCGGCGGGCGAACCCTTCCAGGTGGCGGTCGTCGCCGCGTAGGTGGGCGATGTCGGAGCGGAGTTGGGTGTTGCGTTGCATGAGTGCGAAGGCGTTGTCGGTGAGGGCCCGGCGTTCCGCACGCAACCGCAGCAAGTGTGCCGTTCCATGCTCGCCGAAGAGCGCCGAGATGGTCACGCCTGCGATCGCAAGTACCATCAAGCCGCCCAGCGCCTGCACTCCACGCCGCTGCACCGACGGCGAGTGGTAACGGAATCTTTCGCGGGAGGCAATCGACGAGTACATCGAGCTGACGTAGAACGCTCTGCTACTCGATCCTGGTGGAGCGCAGGAACGATATTCTGCGCGACTAGATTCACGAGCGTGGGCGGCGCCCGTCAGTTTAAAAAAAAATTTCCAAAACGCTGATCTTCTCTTGACTTCATCGCGGACGCGCTCATATACTCGGTACCGTTGTGAGGAGGGGTGGAGGGGATTCTCGCCTGAGAGTTGGGACGGAAAGAGGCGTTTCAACCCTTAACAGGAGGTAGACATGGCTGCGAAGAAGAAGGCTAAGAAGGCGAAGAAGAAGAGCAAGGCGAAGAAGAAGGCCCCCGCAAAGAAGAAGGGCTCCAAGAAGAAGTAGTGACGGCATCACGTTCGGTTCGAGCTTCAACTGCTAGGCACGTAGACAAAGCGAAAATCTCGAGAATGTAGCGAGTTTCTCAGGCGAGAGCGGGCCCAAAGCGGGTCCGGAGAAAGGCCCTTCGGCATCTACCGAAGGGCCTTTTTCGTTGACTGGAGCCGAGTACACATGGTCACCGCCGAAGTAGTGCCGGCCGAGAGTGGCCGTTACGCGGCCACGGTGCTCCTCGTCCCGGGGCTGTGGGCCGGATGCCGCGGCTGGCGCGGGTTCGGGAGCTACCTGGCGCATCGTGGCTGGGAGTGTCATGCGCTTACACTGGGGGGGATCGGCGGCATCGCGGCCCGAGCCGCCGGAGTGGCCGAGTATGCCGCCGGTCTGGCGACCCGTCCGGTCCTGGTCGGCCATGACGCCGGAGCCGCGGTGGTGCTGGCGGCCGCCAGTGCGGCGCGGCCCTTGGCGGTCGTGCTGATGGCGCCGGTGCTCCCGGCTCGCCCAGGAATCCGTTCGATCGTCACCGGCTGGCGATCGCTGCTGACCGTGACTCTCGGCCGGCCCCTGGCATCGCCGGCCGAGGACGTGGCGCGAGCGTTCTGGGGCGACCTGTCGCCGACGGCGCTGGCGCAGGTACGCGACGGTGGCGAGGCGGAAGAGGCCGCGTTTGTCCGCGACCTTCTGTCGGGCGGTAGCGCTCTGCCGGTCTCCTCCGCGGTGCCGACCTTGGTGGTCGCCGGCGCGAGGGATACGTTCCTGCCGGTCGAGCCGGCGCGAGCGCTCGCGGCGACGCTGGGTGCGGACGTGCAGGTGCTGGCCGGCGTCGGACACTGGCCGCATGCGGGGCCGGGGTGGCAGCAGACCGTCGGCGTGGTGCACCGCTGGCTGGTCCGCCGCCTGGGCGAGCCGCTTCTCGAGCTGTATGCCGAGGCGATGGCGGACCGGGACGACGACGAGTGACGAGCGCCCAGGCACGGCACCCGGTGCAGCGCGGGCTACGGTTTCGGGTCGAGGAACGTATGCAACCCGCACTCCGTTTTTTCCTGCCCCGCCCACCGGCCGGCGCGTTCGCCTTCGCCGCCAACGACGGGGCGGGTGCAGGGCGCGCAGCCGATGCTGGTGTAGCCCTTCTCGAACAACGGATGATGCGGGATGCCGTGGCGCTCGAGGTAGTAGAACGTGTCGCGCGAGGACCACGCGGCGATCGGGTTCACCTTGCAGAGGCCGTCCTGGTAGGCCTCGACGACGCGGATCGCGCCGCGGGTGGTGGCCTGATCCCGACGCCGGCCGTTGATCCAGGCACGCATGCCGGGAAGGAATCGCCGCAGGGGCTCGACCTTGTTGATGTGGCAGCACCGGTCGGGATCGCGCGCGTAGAGATCGAGCCCGTAGTGCGTGGCGAACTCCTCGCGGGGCATGATCGGGTGCAGCTCGACCAGCTTGAGGCCGAACCGCTGCGTGATCTCGTCGCGGTACGCGAGGGTCTCCGGGAAGTGGAAGCCGGTATTGATGAACACGACCGGCACGTCGGGCGCGATCGAGCGCAGCATGTGCGCGAGGGCGACACCGTCGTGCTGAAACGAGCAGGTGAGGAGGACGTCGGGCTGGAAGCGCTTCCAGGTCCAGCGCAGGATGTCCTCGGGCGTGGCCTGCTCGAGCTGCCGGTTGACGGCCTCGAGATCGAGTGGCGCCGTCGCGATCATCCGGCAACACCTAACACAGGGGTATACCCCGGGCAACGCACGGGACCCCATGGGTGGTGCGGCGCAAGGCACCTGCGAGGCGCATGACGTGCTCGTGATCGGCTCCGGTACTCGGGCAGATCGTCCCAGGACGCAACTACGCCGCCCTGCGTCTACGCGCGCTGGTTTGACAGGGCCGAGGCCGGCTGTTAGCGGCGCAGCAATGGATGCGTTCATCATCGATGCCTGTCGCACGCCGCGTGGTCGCCGCAACGGGGGCCTGGCCGGCGTCCACCCCATCGACCTCTGCACGGTTCCGATGCACGGCGTCGTCGCCCGGACGGGGGTCGACGCCAGCCGCATTGACGACGTGATCATCGGCTGTGTCACGGAGACGGGCGAGCAGGGGGCCTGCGTCGCGCGCGCCGCCGTGCTCGCCGCCGGGTGGCCGATCGAGATCCCCGGCGTCAGCCTGAACCGCTTCTGCGGCTCGGGGCAGACGGCCGTCAACCTGGCCGCCCAGGGAGCGGCCGCGGGGGCGTACGACCTCGTCTACGCTGGCGGCGTCGAGAGCATGAGCCGCTGCCCGATGGGCGCCGACATGGGCGCGTTGCCGTCGAGCATGACCGACCGCTACGCGCTCGTCCCCCAGGGGCTGTCGGCCGAGATGATCGCCGAACGCTGGAACTACGGTCGCCAGCAGATCGACGAGTACGCGCTCGAAAGCCAGCGCCGCGCCTGGCAGGCGATGCAGGAGCACCGTTTCGCCAAGAGCCTGGTCCCGGTCGCCGATGCCCCGCAGCAGGACGGGAGCCGCAAGCGCATCGACACCGACGAGCATCCGCGCCCGCAGACCACGCTCGAGGGGCTCATGGCCCTCAAGCCCTCGTTCAAGCCGGACGGTCGCATCCACGCCGGCAACTCGAGCGGCATCGTCGACGGGGCCGGGGGCGTGCTCATCGCTTCGAAGCGCGGGGTGAAGGAATACGGGCTCAAGCCGCGCGCACGGATCGTCGATACGGTCGTCGTCGGCTCCGAGCCGATCATCATGCTGACGGGGCCCATCCCCGCCACGCAGAAGATCCTGCGGCGCACCGGCATGACCATCGCCGACATCGACCTGGTCGAGATCAACGAGGCGTTCGCGCCCGTGCCGATGATCACGATGCAGGAGTTCGGCATTCCGCACGACAAGGTGAACGTCAACGGAGGCGCGATCGCTCTCGGGCACCCACTCGGTGCGACCGGCGCGATGCTGATCGGCACACTGCTCGACGAGCTCGAGCGGCGGGACCAGGCGGTCGGGCTGAGCACGATGTGCATCGGCTACGGCATGGGCATAGCGACCATCATCGAACGCGTCTGACGCGGCGCGTGCCGGAGGCCGCGCGAGCGGCACGGAGGCAGACGATGCAGGCGGGCTGGTTGGCGCGGCGTCTGGGACGCGCATACCTCGGGGTCTTCGGCTGGCGGGTCGAGGGACAGCTGCCCGCCGCCGGCAAGGTGGTGGTCATCGCGGCCCCACACACCTCGAACTGGGATCTGCCGTTCATGCTGGCGGTAGCGTACGTGCTCGGTGTGCGGCCGGCGTGGCTCGGCAAGCGGGAGCTCTTTCGGTGGCCGTTCGGGGGGTTCATGCGCTGGCTCGGTGGGATCGCCGTCGATCGCAGCGCCCGCCAGAACGTCGTCCAGCAGGTAGTGACCCGCTTCGCGGCGGTCGAGCGCCTGTTCCTGGTCATCCCGCCGTCGGGCACGCGCAGTCGCGTCGCGCACTGGCGCTCGGGCTTCTACCACATCGCGCGTGGCGCCGGCGTGCCGATCGTGTGCGCCTTCCTGGACTACACCCGGCGGGTCGGCGGCATCGGCCCGGTGCGGCTGCCGACCGACGACGTGCGCGCCGACATGGACGCGATCCGCCTCTTCTACGCGCCGATCACCGGCCGCTACCCGGCGGCGACCACGCCCGTGCGGCTCCCGGAAGAGGACGCGGCGGCGGTGGCGTAGCGGCGCACTACGCGACGTGCAGGTTGCGCTTGGGGACCTCGCGCAACAGCATGTCGTCGGGCGCTTCGCTGGGCTCGGTACGCAGGAGCCGCTCGAGGCCCTCGCGGACCTCTTTGCGCGTCATCAGGATGCCGTAGCTCTGCAGGATGTTGCGGATGAGCTCGTAATGCGCATCGATCGACTGCGTGACCGACAGGTAGCCGTGGGCCCCGGCACTGCGGCTCGCCCACAGGTTGAGTGGCTGCATGCGGAAGAAGGTCTGGTCCGTCTCGGCGGGCTCGAGAAGGATGATGTCGCCCTGGAAGTGGGGATCGTCCTGGTACTGCCGGATGCCCAACTGGAGACGCGAGTGGAGCAGGGTCCGGAAACACTGGTTGATGACCGTGAGCATGCCCTGATCCGCGAGCGGGCGGCCCTCGAGCTGATACTCGTTGCGCTCGGGAACGTAGCGCCGCACCACCCGGTTCGAGAACGGCCGAAAGGGGTTGTAGCAGATGACCAGGTCGGCGCCGTGCTCGATGGCGACGTCGATGTTGGCCGTGCGCCGCACGCCGCCGTCGACGTAGTCGACGCCCTTGATGCGCGCCGGCTTGTAGAAGCCGGGCAGGGCGGTCGAGGCCTGGACGGCCTCGGAGATGGTGAGTGTCGTGTCCTCGTCGTGGCCGAACACGGCGCGCTCGGCGGTGTCGAGGTTCATGGCCACGATGTACAGCTCGACGCCGCGTCGGCGATAGAGCACGCGGAAGTCGTTGCTCATCCCGCGGCGCTCGATGTTGACGCGGAGATAGCGCTCGAGGCTCGCGTTGTCGCACAGCCCCGACGGGAGGTACGCGAGCGGGAAGGGGAACTCCGGTGCGGCTCCGATGGTGTCGATGATCGGCTTGACGCACTCGATCAGGTTGCCGAGGGTCGGCTGCCGGCGCGCCCGGGCCAGAGGTTCCTGGAGCGCGCGCACCAGCTCCGGCGTCCGTACGAGAAACTCGTGCAACAATTTGGGAAAGTACGTGACCAGGTCGGCCACGAACTCGAGCGGCTTGCGGACGAACTCGCGGACGTTCAGCTGATAGAAATCGAGCGGCGAGAGGTAGGTGAAGTCCTCCGAGGTGCCGTCGAGGGAGCGCAACATCTCGGGCGGGGTGACGCCGCCAGCCAGCGGTGCCGCCAGGAACGCGCCGGCCGACAGGCCGACGTAGACGTCGAAATCGGTGGTCTTCCGGTTGATCAGGAAGTCGTCGAGGGCCTTCAGGCCGCCGAGCTTGTAGGCCCCGCCGGTGACCGCGCCTCCGGCCAACACGAGGGCGACCCGGGGATTCTTCTTCCGGTTCGCGAGGTCACTCTTATGGACGATGGTGAGTCCCATGCCTGCGTACCCCTTGCCCTGCAAAGCATGTGCCGTTGGGCCCATCCCCGCCACTCCCCCGCCGCGCCGTCGACCCCATCCGCCCGAACAATCTGGGGGCTCGCGTACTAGAGGTCCAGGATGCAGTCAAGGAAGCCACACCCCCGGGTCGTGCAGGGAGCTCAGACCGTGCCGCCCCGCGCGATTGGGGGGTAGCGGAATGGCGCCGCGCGCAGGGTCAAATCTGCCTTGGCCAGCGCGTCCGGTGTGTCGATATTGACCCACCGGGCATGGGTCACGAAGCCGGCCACCAGCTGCCCCGCCTCGAGCAGGCGCGGGTATGTCACTTTCATGAGCCCGTAGGCCAGATTTGGCTCCATCCAAGAAAAGATGTCTGGGTCGAGGACGTGCAGCCCCGGGAACATACATCCGCGCAGGGGGGCCATCTGCGGCATCACCGCCGGCAGGCCGGAGATGCGCCGGACCCGATCCGTCGGGTCGAGCTCGACCAGCCCGTAGCGGGCGGCCTCGGCATCGGGCCGGACCGCGATCGTCGCCAGCGCGCCGCGAGCCTGGTGATGGGCGACGATGTCGCCGAGCGCCATCTCGAGCAGGCTGTCACCGTTCACGACCACGAACGGCTCGCCGGCGAGCAGTGGCTCGGCACGCTTGAGGCCGCCGCCGGTGTCCAGAATCGGGTCTTCCCAGGAGTACCGGATGCGGACGCCGAAGCGCGCCCCGTCCCCGAGATGCTCTTCGATGCGCGCTCCCAGATGATGGAGGTTGATCACCACCTCGCGGATCCCGCCCGCGATCAGGAATTCCAGGATGTGTTCGAGGAGCGGACGCCCGGCGACGGGCAGGAGGGGCTTCGGCGTCCGGTCGGTGAGCGGAGCGAGACGTGTGCCGCGACCGGCCGCGAAGATCATGGCGCGGCGAATCACGCGGGGTCGGCTCCCAGCTCGGGGAGATGACGGACGAGCAGCGGACGCGCCGGGGCGAGATCGGGCAGGGCGGTCAACATCCGGCGCGCGACGGCGTACACCGCTGGCAGGTAGGCGAGGTAGCCCGGCTTCCCCTTGACACACTCGAGAAAGTAGAAGCGACCGATGACCTTGAGTGCGCGATGGAGGGCGCAGGCACGATAGCGATCGCCCGCGTCGCCGTGGACCGGGAGTCCCGCCGCGGCCCGTGCCGCGACGAAGCGGGTAAGCAGCCGGCCCTCGAGCGCCGGGGTGATCAGGGTGGTGGTGGTGCGATCGGTCAGGAGCGCCGCCAGGTCATACGTGTCCGGAGCCAGCAGCGCGTCCTGGAAGTCGATCAACCGCAGCCGGCCGTCCTGCACGTGCAGGTTCCACGCCATGAAGTCGCGATGGGCGAGGACGGGCTCGGTGGTCTCGAAGGGTGCGACCAGCGGCGCCAGGGCAGCGAGCAGCGCGGTGCGCTCGGGGCCGAGCAGGGCCCGGCCGTACCGGGTCTCGATGCCGTGCTCGACGAAGTGTTCGAGCTCCCAGCGCGCCAGCCGGGCGTCGAACCGCCGCCGGAACGCGGCGCACGTCGCCTCGGGGTGGCGCGCCCCGGCTGCCTGGAAGGCGACCAGCAGGTCGACCGCCGCCTCGAACAGCGCGGGGGCGTCCGCCGGTGTCCCGCTGGCCGCGGTCCACAGCGTGGTGTCGCCGATGTCTTCCACCAGCAGGAGACCGTCGGCCCGCGCGGCGTCGTGGACCACCGCCGGCACGGGCAGGCCGACGCGCGCCAGGTAGCGGCCGACGTTGACGAAGGGGATCTCGTCCCCCGCGGTGCCCCCGCCGATCTCGTCCGACCCGAGCGGGCCGCGCTCGGCGCCGAGCACCATGCCGACGACGGTCGGGGGTATGCCCGGTCCGGCGAGCGTCAGGCGAACGTAGCGTCGACTGGACGCATCGCCCGCCAGCGCCACGACCGAGACCACGCGGGTGTCGCCGCCGAAAGCCGCCCGCACGGCGCGCGCGAGGGCCTCGTGCGGAATCGGGGCCGGCATCGACGAGCGCTCCGGGTAGCAGAGCGCTGCGGGCGAGTCAAAAGCGCGCGGCGCACGCGCGTGTGGCGTCGATCGCCTTGACACGTCAGAGAGTTCACAATACCAAGCGGGCTTCATCCGCGCCTCCGCATGGAACCCGCGTACATCGCCATCCTCGTGTCGTTCGCGATTGCCGCGATCGTCCCGGCGCTGTTCATGGGCGCGGGCGTGCTCTTGCGGCCGCGCCGGCCGTCGGCCGTCAAGGCGGAGCCGTTCGAGTGCGGCAACCCCTCCAGTGGACCCGCGTGGGGGCGCTTCTCGGTCAAGTTCTACCTCACCGCGATTTTGTTCATCGTGTTCGACGTCGAGGTCGTGTTTCTCTATCCGTGGGCGGTGATGTTCCGGCCGCTGGGGATGTTCGGCCTCGTCGAGATGGCCATCTTCGTCTTCGTGCTGGCGCTCGGGCTGGTGTACGTGTGGCGCAAAGGCGCGCTCGAGTGGAGCTGACGGCCACACGCGGCGCGAGGCGTCCCCGATGACCCCCGACGTGCTGCTCGACCACGTGCTGGCGCTCGTGCCGGGCGCGAAGGTGTACTCGCGCGAGCTGACGCGGGGGGAGGCGGTCGTCGTACTCGAGTCAGCGCTCCTGCCGCAGGCACTGGCGGCGCTGCGCGACGATCCCGAGACGCGCTTCGACCGCCTGGTCGATCTGACGGCGGTCGACTACCTGGGGCGCACGCCGCGGTTCGAGGTCGTCTACCAGCTCCACTCGCTCACCCATGGCCACGCGCTGCGGGTCAAGGTCCCGGTCACCGACGACGATCCCGTGGTGCCGACCGCGAGCGGCGTCTGGAAGGCCGCGTTGTGGGCCGAACGCGAGGTGTGGGACATGTACGGCGTGCGCTTCGCGGGCCATCCCGACCTGCGACGCATCCTCATGTACCCCGAGTTCGTCGGCCACCCGCTCCGCAAGGACTACCCCGTGCGCCAGCGCCAGCCCCTCGTGCCGGAGCGCGATCCGCTCACCCGTCCCTGGTATCCCCAGCGCGAGGACACCTGAGCCATGCCGCGCACGCCCGGTTCGGTCATGCCCGCCCGCTTCGGCGAGACCAATCTCGATGACGAGATCATGGAGATCCAGATGGGGCCGTCCCATCCGGCGTCGCACGGGACGGTCAAGTTCAACCTGCGTCTCGACGGCGAGACCATCGTCGACGTGGACGTCGAGATCGGCTACCTCCACCGCGGCTTCGAGAAGATGTGCGAGCAGGGGACGTGGAATCACGTCTTCCCGTACGCTGACCGCCTGAACTACGCCTCGCCGCTACTGAACAACGTCGGCTTCGCGCTGGCCGTCGAGAAGCTTGCCGGGGTGACCGTCCCCGAACGCTGCCAGTACATCCGGCTGATCGTCGGCGAGCTGTCGCGTGTCACCGATCACCTCACCTGCCTCGGCATGGCGGCGAGCGAGCTCGGGGCGGTGTCGGTCGGCTTCTACATGCTCGAGGCGCGCGAGTTCCTCTACGATCTGGTCGAGCTCATCACCGGCGCGCGTCTCACCGTCACCTACTGCCGGCTCGGCGGGGTGATGCGGGACCTGCCGGCGGACATCGGCGAGCGCGTGCGGGTCGCCTTCCGCAACGTCCGCCGCGTGCTGATCGATTGCGACCGGCTCGTGTCCCGGAACCGCATCTTCGTCGACCGCATGGCGGGCGTGGGGACGATCACCCCGGCCGACGCGATCGCGTGGGGGCTGACCGGGCCGCTCCTGCGCGCGAGCGGGGTGGCCTACGACGTGCGTAAGGCCGCCCCGTACCTGGTCTACGACCGCATGGACTTCACCGTCCCGACCGGCACCCGCGGCGACAACTACGATCGCTTCCAGGTGCGCTTCGAGGAGCTGACGCAGAGCATGCGGCTGGTCGAGCAGGCGCTGGCGCAGCTCCCGGACGGGCCGATCACCATCACCGACCCGCGCTTCCATTTGCCGCCCAAGCAGGAGGTCTACGGCTCGATCGAAGGGCTCATGAACCACTTCAAGCTGGTCATCGAGGGCCAGAAGATCCCGCCCGGCGAGGTGTACGTCGCCACCGAGGGCGCCAACGGCGAGCTCGGCTTCTACCTGGTGAGCGACGGCAGCGGGCGACCGTACCGGGTTCGCGTGCGGCCGCCGTGCTTCTACGGCATGGCCGCTCTTGGCACCATGCTGCGCGGGGCCATGGTGGCCGACATCATCACCACCTTCGGCCAGATCAACATGATCGGGGGCGAGTGTGACCGCTAGCGCCGCGCCCGCGCCGCCGCGTTTCTCGCCGGCCGTGCTGACCGAGTACGGCGCCGTGCTGGCGCGGTATCCGGAGCGCCGGGCGGCGCTCATGCCCACCCTCTGGCTGGCGCAGCGCGAGTTCGGCTGGCTGTCGCCCGAGGTCCTCGAGTACGTCGCCGAGCTCATGGAGCTGCCGCTCGCCTGGGTCACCTCGGTGGCGTCGTTCTACACCATGTACTGGAAGGTCCCGAAGGGGCGCTGGCACATCCAGGTGTGCCGCAACCTGTCGTGCGCGTTGCGCGGCGCCAGCGCCATCCAGCGGGCGCTCGAAGGACGCCTCGGTATCCGTGACGGCGAGCGCACGGCCGACGGCCGCTTCTCGCTCGAGGAGGTCGAGTGCCTGGCCTCGTGCGGCACGGCGCCGGCGTTGCAGGTCAACAACGCCACCTATCACGAGAACCTCGACGTGGCGCGCGCGCTCGCCCTGGTCGAGCGGCTGGCGGGCGAGTAGGGTGAGCGTGGAACTCGCCATCGCGGCCGCCAAGGCGGTGTTCGTCGTCCTGCTCATTCTGCAGGTCATGGCGATGGGCGTGTTCTTCGAGCGCAAGGTGAGCGCCCTCATCCAGGATCGCATCGGGGCCAACCGCGCGTCGATCTTCGGGTTCGCCGGGCTCGGAATCATCAACACCCTGGTGGCGGATCCGATCAAATTCCTGCTCAAGGAAGACCTGGTCCCGAAGGGCAGCGACCGGCTGCTGCACTTCCTGGCGCCGTGCCTCAGTGTCGCGCCCGTGCTGGTCACCTTCGTCGTGGTGCCGTTCGGCGACGTGCTCGAGATCGGTGGGCGGGTGATCAACCTGCAGGCGGCCAACCTGAACGTCGGCCTCCTCTACGTGCTCGCCATGGCGTCGCTCGGCGTGTACGGGGTCGTGCTCGGCGGCTGGGCGTCCAACAACCGCTGGTCGCTGCTCGGAGGCATCCGCGGCTCGGCCCAGATGATCTCGTACGAGATCGCCATGGGCCTGGCGCTGATCGGCATCGTGATGACGTACAACACGCTCGACCTGCAGGAGATGGCCCGCCAGCAAGGGCACCTGGTGTGGGGGTGGCTGCCGGCGTGGGGGGTGCTCTACCAGCCGATCGGGTGCCTCATCTTCCTGGTCGCAGGCATCGCCGAGTCGAAGCGCATCCCCTTCGACCTGCCGGAGAGCGAGTCCGAACTGGTGAGCGGGTACTTCACCGAGTACTCCGGACCGAAGCACCTCATGTTCATGATGAGCGACTTCGTCGAAGTCGTTCTGGTGTCGGCGCTCCTCACCACGCTCTTCTTCGGCGGCTGGCAGGTGCCGTACCTCCTGCGCGACGGCTTCCACCTGCCCGGGGGTGCCACGCTCCTCCTGCCGTCGTGGGGGGTCGCGCTCCTGCAGGTGACGGCGTTCGCCGTGAAGCTCGTGGTGTTCACGTTCTTCCAGATCGTGGTGCGCTGGACGTTGCCGCGCTTTCGCTACGATCAGCTGATGCGGCTCGGCTGGCAGGGGCTGTTGCCGCTGTCGCTCGCCAACGTGGTGGCGTCGGCGGCCGTGCTGCTGTGGGCGGCGAGGCAAACGTCGTGAGCAGCCTGCTCTTCCTCGTGCTCGCCGTGCTGACCGTGGCGGCGGCGCTCACGGTGGTGATCCATCCGAATCCCGTGCACGGCGGCTGCGCGCTGGTCGCCACCCTGTTTCTGCTGTCGGTCTTCTTCATCGGCCTGGACGCGCAACTGGTCGCGGCCCTGCAGATCATCGTGTACGCCGGCGCCATCGTCGTGCTCTTCCTGTTCGTGATCATGCTGCTCAATCTGCAAGCCGAGGTGCGCGCGCTGCAGCGGCGGGCGATCCTTCTTCCGGCGGTGGCCGGGGCTGTGGCGCTGACCGGGCTCGTCGTGGCCAGCCTGCGCCGCGCGGCGGTCGGGGCGGCCCCGGACGTTCCTGCCGGCTTCGGCGAGACGCCGGCCCTTGCGGGACAGTTGTTCACCACCTACCTCCTGCCGTTCGAGCTCACGTCCGTCCTCCTGCTGGTGGCGATCGTGGGTGCGATCGCCATGGCGCAACGGAAGAGCTGACGTGGAGCCCGCACCGCTCGGCTGGTATCTCGGCCTCAGTGCCGTGCTGTTTGCGATCGGCGTGCTCGGCGTCCTGGTGCGGCGCAACGTGATCGTCATGTTCATGGCGATCGAGCTCATGCTGAACGCCGTCAACCTGAGCTTCGTTGCCCTGGCGCGGAGCCTCGGCTCGATCGATGGGCAGGTGATCGTGTTCTTCGTGATGGCGGTGGCGGCGGCGGAAGCGGCGGTCGGGCTCGCCATCATCCTGGCGGTGTTCCGCAACCGCGAGACCGTCAACGCCGACGAGCTGACGAGCCTGCGATGGTGATCGAGACCGCGCTCCTGCGCTGGATCATCCTGCTCCCGGCCCTCGGCGTGGTGTTCCACGTCGCCGGCGGCCGGCGCCTGCCCGGCGCCGTGAAGATCGTCGGCCCGGGACTGGTGGGCGGGGCCTTCGTGGTCTCGCTCACGGCCACGCTCCAGCTCTACGCCGCCGGCGAGCATGCGGTGCTGCGCGATCCCCTCTACACCTGGCTCGTGGCCGGGCCGCTGCGGGTCGACGCGGCGCTCCTGCTCGACCGCTTGTCCGCCACCATGGCGCTGGTGGTGACCGGGGTCGGCTTCCTGATCCACGTGTATTCGGTCGGGTACATGCACGGCGACGCGAGCTTCGCGCGCTTCTTCGCCTATCTGAACCTGTTCACCACCGCGATGTTGATTCTGGTACTGGCCGACACGCTGCTTCTCCTGTTCGTCGGCTGGGAGGGCGTGGGGCTGTGCTCCTACCTGCTCATCGGGTTCTGGTACGAGAAGGAAGAGAACGCGATCGCCGGCAAGAAGGCCTTCCTGGTGAACCGCATTGGCGACGCTTTTTTCCTGCTCGGCCTCTTCCTGCTGGTGTGGACGCTCGGCCGCCAAGGCGTGTGGACCCTCGAGGTGTCGGCCATCACGCAGCACCTGGACCTGCTGCGCGACGCCACCGTCGGGGGCTGGCCGGTGCCGGTCGTGGTGGGGCTGCTCCTCTTCGTCGGGGCCACGGGTAAGTCGGCCCAGATTCCGCTCTACGTCTGGCTGCCGGATGCGATGGCCGGTCCCACTCCCGTGTCGGCGCTGATCCACGCCGCCACCATGGTGACGGCCGGCGTGTACATGATCGCGCGGCTGCATGCCGTGTACGCGCTCGCGCCCGAGGCCCTCGCGGTGGTGGCCGGTATTGGGGCGGCGACGGCGCTCCTGGCGGGCGTGATCGCCACCGCCCAGGCCGACATCAAGAAGGTGCTCGCGTACTCCACCGTGAGCCAGCTGGGGTACATGTTTCTCGGCCTCGGCGTCGGGGCACCCGGCGCTGCGGTCTTCCACCTGGTGACGCACGCCTTCTTCAAGGCGCTGCTCTTCCTCGGCGCCGGCAGTGTGATCCACGGCCTGGGGGGCGAACAGGACCTGGGCCGCATGGGGGGACTGCGCACGCGCATGCCGGTCACGTGTGCCACCATGGCGGTCGGCACGCTGGCGATCGCCGGGGTATGGCCGCTCTCCGGGTTCTTCAGCAAGGACGAGATTTTGTGGAGCGCGCTGGCGGGCGCGCACGCTCGCCCCGGACTCGCGGTCGTCGGACTCGTGGTGGCGTTCCTCACCGCCTTCTACACCGGGCGTCTCTTCTGTCTGGCGTTCTTCGGACAGTGCCGGGCCTCGCATGAGGTCCAGCACCACCTGCATGAATCGCCCGCCGTGATGACGATGCCGCTGATCGTGCTCGCGGTCCTGGCGGCGGTGGGTGGCGCCATGAACGTGCCCGCGGTGCTCGCGCCGGTGATCGGGCACGTTCATGAGCCCGAGGCGCCCCTCCAGTTCAAGCTGCTCGCGACGGCGTTGGCCGTCGGCGGGCTCGGGCTCGCGTACCTGAGCTACGTCGTGCGCCCCGCGCTGCCGGATACGGTGGCGCGCCGGCTGGGCGGGCTGTACGCGCTCGTGCGCGACAAGTTCCGCGTCGACGAGCTGTACGACGCGCTCGTCGTCCGGCCGCTCTTCGCCTTGGCCGGGGTTGGGGCGCGGGTCGTCGATCCGCGCGTCATCGATGGCGCGGTGAACGGCGCCGCCACGCTCGTCGGCGCCACCAGCGCGCTCTGGCGCCAGATGCAGACCGGCAACGTCCAGCACTACGCCCTGTCCTTCCTGCTCGGGGTGCTGGTGCTGCTCGGGTACTACGCGAGCCACTGACATGCCGCTCCTGTCGTTGCTCGTCTTCTCGCCCCTCGTGGCGGCGGTGCTGGTGGCCCTCCTGCCGCGCGAGCCAGTGGCGGCGCTCCGCCGGGCGGCGTTCGTGTTCGCGCTCGTGCCGTTCGCGCTCTCGTGTGTGCTGTTGGCGTGGTTCGAACCCGGCGAGGCGGACTTCCAGTTGGTCGAGCAGGTGGCATGGGTGCCGCAGTGGGGGATCCACTACACCCTCGGGATCGACGGGGTGAGTCTCTTCCTGGTCTGCCTGACGACGTTCCTCACCCCGGTCGTCGTCCTGGCGGCATGGGGCGACGTGCACCGGCGGGTGAAGGAGTTCTTCGTCCTCTTCCTGGTGCTGGAGACAGGAATGATCGGAGCGCTGGTCGCGCTCGACATGTTCCTGTTCTACGTATTCTGGGAGGTCATGCTCATCCCCATGGTGCTGCTGATCGGCGTCTGGGGAGGGCAACGCCGGGTCTACGCGGCGATCAAGTTCATGCTGTTCACCATGGCGGGCAGCCTGCTCATGCTGGTCGCCATCCTCTACTGCGCGTGGCGCGTGCAGGGCGAGACGGGTGGGATGGGGTTCGCCTACGAGCGCATGCTGGCTTTGCAGCTCACGCCGCGCGAACAGGGCTGGCTGTTCGCGGCCTTCGCGCTCGCCTTCGCCATCAAGGTCCCGCTCTTCCCGGTGCACACCTGGCTGCCGGACGCGCACACCGAGGCGCCCACCGGGGGCTCCGTGATCCTCGCCGGCGTCCTCCTCAAGATGGGGACGTACGGCTTCCTGCGCTTCGCGTTGCCGCTCTTCCCGGTGGCGGCGCAGGCGGCGGCGCCGCTGTTCGCGGTGCTGGCGGTGATCGGCATCGTGTACGGTGCGTTGGTCGCTACCGTGCAGCCCGACTTGAAGAAGCTGGTTGCGTACTCGTCGGTGTCGCACCTGGGCTTCGTCGTCCTCGGCCTGTTTGCCCTGACGCCCATGGCGGTGACGGGCAGCGTCTACCAGATGGTCAATCACGGGCTGTCCACCGGCGCGCTCTTCCTGCTCGTCGGCATGATCTACGAACGCCGGCACACACGCCTGATCGCCGACTTCGGCGGCCTGTGGCACGCCATGCCGGTGTTCGCGGTGTGCTTCCTGGTGGCCATGCTGGCCTCGGGCGGGCTCCCCGGCTTGAACGGCTTCGTGGGCGAGTTCCTGATCCTGTGCGGGGCGTTCGGCCGCTGGCCCTGGCTCACCGCCTTCGCGACCACCGGGGTCGTGCTGGGCGCGCTCTACCTCCTGTGGATGTACCAACGTGTGGTCTTCGGGCCGGTCACGCACGAAGAGAACGCACGGCTGGCGGATCTGAGCGGCCGGGAGCTCGCGGTGCTCGTGCCGGTGCTGGCACTGTGTGTGGTCATGGGCCTCTATCCCACGCCGTTCCTCGTCCGCATGCAGCCCTCGGTCGACAAGATCATCGCGCGCACGACGGGCACGCCCCGGGCGGCGGCAGTGGCCCGCGCGGAGCGGCCGTGACGGCGCTCGACCCCGCCGCCATCGTAGGGCACTGGGAGGTGGTGCTCCCGGCGCTCGTCGTCGCCACGACGGCGTTCCTGGTCATGATGGTCGACGCCCTGGTGCGCGGTCCGGATCGTGAGGTGCTGGCCGTCGTCGGCATCACGGGTTTGGTGGCCGCGGCGGGGGTGGCGGTCTGGCTCTGGGCGGGCGGCGGGGCCGGGAGCGGATTCCAGGACACCGTCCGGGCCGACCGGTACGCGCTCTTCTTCGCCGTGCTCCTGTGCGCGGGCTCGGCGCTCACCATCCTCATGTCGGTCGACTATCTCCGCCAGCAGCCCATCCCGCCGGGCGAGTACTACGCGCTGGTGCTGCTCTCGACCTGCGGTATGATCCTGCTGGCGGCCGCCGACGACCTGATCGTCCTCTTCCTGGCCCTCGAGATCATGTCGGTGGCGGTGTACGTGCTGGCGGGTCTCCTGCGGCGCCAGGCGCGCTCGACCGAGGCGGCGCTCAAGTACTTCCTGCTGGGCGCGTTTGCGACCGGCTTTCTGCTCTACGGTATCGCCTTCTTCTACGGCGCAACCGGCAGCACCCGCTTGACCGTCATCGCCACCCACCTGGTGCGGCACGGGCTCGAGCCGTTCACGCTCCTCGGCATGGCGCTCGTCCTGGTCGGCCTCGGCTTCAAGGTGGCGCTCGTCCCGTTCCATGCCTGGACACCGGACGTGTACGAGGGTGCCCCCACGTCGGTGACGGCCTTCATGGCGGTCGGCGTCAAGGCGGCGGCGTTTGCGGCCCTCGGGCGGGTCTTCCTGGACGCGCTCGTCTCCGTGGCTCCGCGCTGGACCGGGCTCCTGTGGGGCCTCGCCGTCCTCACCATGACTGTCGGCAACGTCACCGCCGTATCGCAGCGGAACGTGAAGCGCATGCTGGCGTACTCCAGCATCGCGCACGCGGGCTACGCACTGGTGGGCGTGGTGGCCGCCAGCAAGGAGGGCGGGGCGGCGCTGCTCTTCTACCTGGCGGTGTACGCCTTCATGAACCTGGGGGCGTTCGGGGTGCTGCTCGCGCTCGGGCGCCGGGACGAGCCCAACGACGAGCTGTCGGACCTCGCCGGGGTGGGCTTCCGCCAGCCGCTCCTCGGTATGGCCATGACGGTCGCCATGCTGTCCCTGGCCGGCATCCCGCCGACGGCCGGGTTCGCGGGCAAGGTCTACCTGTTCAGTGCGGCGATCGACGCGGGGTACGTCGGCCTGGCGGTGATCGGCGTGCTCAACAGCCTGGTGTCGGTGTACTACTACCTCGGCGTCGTGGTGCAGATGTACATGGTGGACGGCACGCGCACGATCGATCGTCCCGCCTCACGGCCCGCCCTGCTCACCACCATCCTGGTCGCGACGGTCGCCACGCTCCTGCTCGGCCTGCTGCCCGCCGGGCCGATGGAGGTGGCGCGCCTGTCGTTCCTGTCGCTCAAGTAGCCGGCCCTCAGCCCGTGGGCACCTGGGCGAAATCGTCGTTCACGGTCGTGAAATAGCCGCGCAGCTGCGTGCTGAGCGCGATGAACGTGATGATGGCGGCCAAGGCGATCGAGCCGACCGTGATCGCGTATTCCGTCAGCCCTTGAGCGCTCTCGTCAGCCAACAGCCGTCTCAGTGCGCTCACGAGCTACCTCTCGGGTCACGGGCCTGAACAGCACCCTGGCGATATGCCGTCGGCCGTGGGGGCTTTCTCCAAGACGTGTGCCGAGGCGTGCTCGCCGATTCCGGGCCGCTGGAGACACGTGGGCCATGCTGACCCATCCGGGCTGCTGACAAAACGATGACGGAGGGGTACCGGGATGACGGTGTGCGAACGCCGCCCCGGGGCGAGCTGGCGCGGCGGCCCTGACCGCCACGGATCCGGTCATGCAGGGCTGCGTATGGTCGCGGGCGGGGCGACTACGGCTGCGCGGTCCCGAAGTCGACCTTGGGAACCTGCTTGGCCGCGTCCGGCACCTCGAAGTACTTCTGCTCGGTGAACCCGAAGCTGCCCGCATACACCACCGCCGGGAAGCCCTTGATGCACGTGTTGTAGGTCCGGACCGCCTCGTTGTAGCGCATGCGCTCGACGGCGATCCGGTTCTCGGTGCCGGCGAGCTCGTCGGAAAGCTTCGCGAACTGGACGTTCGCCTTGAGATCGGGGTAGCGCTCGGCGATGGCGAGCAGCCGGCCGAGCGCGCCCGTGAGCTCGCTGGCGGCGGCGATGCGCTCGTCGCGCGAGCCCCCGGCCAGCAGCCGGCCCCGGGCGTTGGCCACCGCCTCGAAGATGGTGCGCTCGTGCGCGGCGTAACCGCGGGTGACCTCGACCAGGTTGGGGATGAGGTCATTGCGTCGTTGCAGCTGGTTCTCTACCTGTGCCCACGACGCATCCACGGCCTCGCGGAGCGACACCATCTGGTTGTAGCTGCAGCCGCCGAGCCCGAGCGTCAGGGCCGCGACCACCATCACCCTCGTTACCGTCCGCATCGGTCCTCCTCACCAGCTCCGGCCGGCGCCGCCACCCCCGAAGCTGCCGCCACCAAAGCCGTCGAATCCGCCCCCCCCGCCTCCGAAGCCGCCACCCCCGAAACCGCCGTCGCCGAGCCCACCGCCGAATCCTCCTCCCGAACCCCCCGGTCGCAGCGTGCCGCGCCAGCGTGCGCGCGGCACCGGGTCGGCTGTGTACAGCATGAAGGCCAGGATGACCAGGATGACCAGCACGACGAGCCAGGTGGAGAAGATGGGCCCGGTGCTGGAGCGAGGCGGCGGGACGCCGGTCAACGTGACGCCCTTCGCCGCCGCGATGCGCGCCGCCAGGGCGGCGACCCCGCGCCAGATGCCCTCGTCCAGGCGGCCGGCCCGCAACTCGGGAACGACCTCCCGATCCTGGATCTCGCCCACCAGCCCGTCCGGGAGGATGCCCTCGAGCCCGTAGCCGACCACGACCCGGACCTTCCGGTCGGCGACCGCGACCAGCAAGACGACGCCCGTGTCCTCGCCCTTGCGTCCCGGCTTCCACGCCGCGGCCACCCGCATCGCATAGGTGAAGTCGTCGAGGGGCTGGGTCGTGTCGACGGTCAGCACGGCGATCTCCGCGCCGGTCTTGGCCTGCAGCTCTTCGACGAGCGTGCCGATGCGCGCCGCGCTCGCCGGCGACAACACGCCGGCCCGGTCGGTCACGAACCCCTCCGCGCGCGGAATGGGAGGCTCCGCGCCGCGCGCCAGCGCGACCGCCCCCACCGTCGCCACGGTCAGGAGCAGCAGGCGCCGGGCGCTAGGTATGGATACGGTCGATGGCGGCCGCCAGGCGCGGTGCCTCCTCGCGCTAGCCATCGACCCGGTCGATGGCGGCCACCAAGCGGTCCACCTCGTCGAGATAGGCCGCGAAGTCGGCGCGCAGCTCGGGTGCGGTCCGGCGCGGGTTGCCGGCGCGGTGGGCGAGCAGCCGGCGCATCACCGGGAGCGGCCGGAGCAGGGTCTCGCCGGCGTCGAGAGTGGCGGCATACGCGGCGGGCGCCGGGTGGCCGTGGAGCACGAGCAGCTCGCGCAGCAGCAGGAGGAAGCTCTTGAGCGAGCCGACCAGCATGGCCTCGAACGCATCGTCGCGGCCGGCGGTGTCGAGGTAGAGCGTGCGCAGGCGGAGCTGCTTGCCGCGGGCCTCGCGTTCGCACGCGCGGCGCAGCGCGTCGCGCTCGATGACCAGCCCACTGAACGCGTCCGTGCCGGCGAGCAGTCGGTGCTGGCGGCGAATCTCGTCGAGCTCGATCGGGAACGTGTCGCGTGCGCGCTCGAGGTATGCGGGGTCGACGAGCAGCGGGAGCGCGAAGCCGCGCGCGCGTGCGCGCGCCACCAGCGGCGCGAGTGCGTCCAGGGCCGCCGCGGTCACCTGCGCGACCACGAGGGCCACGTTCACGTCCGAGCGCCCCGGCACGAAGTCGCCGCCGACGGCGCTGCCGTACAGGGCAAGGCAGACCAGCCGGTCGCCGAGCGCCGCCTGCACGTCGGCCGCGAAGCGCGCGATGTCCTTGTCCGTGCGTGCGTCCAGCACCCCCATCGTCCTCCCCGGCGGGCCCGGTGAACCTCGGGCCGCGGCGTCACGTATTACGGCACAGGAAGGAGGATTGGTCCATGGACGAGGCCCCCCGCAAGTGCCCCTACTGTGCCGAGGAGATTCCGTCGGCCGCCATCCGCTGCCGGTACTGTCGGAGCCGCCTGGCGGCGCTCGACCCCGCGGAATGGTTCCGCGACCACCCCGGACGGCGGCTCGCCGGGGTGGCGACCGCTACCGCCCGCGCGCTGTCGCTGCCCGTGGGCGTGGTGCGGGTGGCGTTCCTCGCGCTCGTGTTCTTCCACTTCCTGGGGCCGATGATCTACGCCGCCCTGTGGTTGGTCATCCCGTTCCACCGCGGCGAGGAATCCCCGTTCGAGCACGGCGTGGCGTGGGTCCGCACGCTGCTGGGCGGGTTCGACGGCGTCCGGCCCGGGCGGCCGCCGACCGACGACTCGTCCCGTCCGGTGCCGGGCACCCCCGAGGCATGATACATCCCCGTCCGGCGGGGGATGCCGACCGACGAGGAGCTGCTCGCGGCGGTGGCGCGCGGCGAGGCGCCGGCGCTGCAGTCGCTGTGCGATCGCTACCAGCGGCCGTTGTTCCGCTTCCTGGCACGCTATACGGGCGATCGTGATGTCGAAGATCTGCATCAGGAGACGTGGCTGCGTGTGGTGCGTGCCGCCAACCGGTTCACGCCCGAACGCCGGTTCTCCACCTGGCTGTTCCAGATCGCCCTCAACCTGGCGCGCGACTGGCACCGCCGCCGCCCGCCCGAGCCCATGGACCCGGCGGCCATCGCCGAAGGTACGGCGGGGCCCGGGGGCCTCGCCGCGGTGGAAGCGACCCTGGACGCGCGCCGGCTTCTGGCCGCGTTGCCCGAGGCGCAGCGCAGTGCCGTCATCCTGCGCTACTATCACGACCTCCCGGAGGAGGTGGTGGCCGAGATTCTCGGCTGCCCGCGCGGCACGGTGAAGAGCAGGCTCCATCACGCCATGGCCCGGCTGGTGGCGCTCGCGCGGGAGCAGCCATGACCTCCTGCGACGATCTCCTGTCGCACGTGCTCTTCGGCGTGGCGCTCGACGACGCGGGGCGCGCCCACGTCGAAACGTGCGTCCGCTGCGGTCGCGATGCGCCGGTGGTGCGCGCGCTGGCCGCCGGGCTCGCGACCGACCCCGCACCCGACCCGCCCGCGGGACTCGCCGCCGGTGTGCTGGCTGCGGCCGCTCCGGCGCTGCGGGCCAACGCGCGCGCCGCAACCCCGCCCGACTGGCGGCGCGTGGCGCGGGCGATCGGCGTGGCGCTGGTGCCGCTGCCGCTCATCCTGCTCGCCGACGTGTCGGTGCTGCGCGCGCTCCACGCCGGGCTGAGCGTCCTCTTGCCGGCCACCCTGAGCGGCTACCTCGTGCTCAGCTATGCGCTCACGATGACCCTGCTGCTGGCCGCCAGCTATGCCGCCGTGCCGCTCCTGGCGGGCCGATTGGCGCCCCCCCGTCTGGAGGATGTCGATGCCTGAAGTCGCCACCAAGCGCTGTCCGTACTGCGCCGAAGAGATCCGCACCGAAGCGGTCAAGTGTCGTTACTGCGGTAGCACGGTGGGCGAGGGGTACGCCCTCACCCGCACCTGGTACCGCATCCAGCACGGGCGGCGGATCGCGGGCGTGTGCGCCGGGCTGGCGCGCGAGTTCGGCATCTCGGTGACGCTCGTCCGCCTGGCCTTTGTCCTCGGCACGCTGGTCGGGGGCCCAGGCCTGGTGATCTACCTCGTGCTGTGGGTGGTGATGCCGCGCGAGCCCGCGTTCGAGGTGCTGCCCGCGGTCGAGAGGCGGAACGCGTGAGCGCCGCCGACGGCCATCCCTGGTTCGCGGCGGTCTACGACCGCCTGAACGCTGCCGCCGAGCGTCACTTCCTCGGTCGCGAGCGCGCGCACGTCGTGGGCGGCGCGCGCGGGCAGGTGCTCGAGATCGGCTGCGGGACGGGCGCCAGCTTCCCGTACTACACCGCCGCCGTGGGCACGCTGGTCGCCACCGAGCCGGACCCGTACATGCTCGAGCGTGCGCGCCGGAAGGCGGCCGAAGGGGGACGCGCGATCGACCTCCGCCAGGCCCCGGCCGAGGCGCTGCCGCTCGGCGACGGTGCCTGCGACACGGTGGTCAGCATGCTCGTCCTGTGCACGGTCGCCGACCCGGCACGCGTGCTGCGCGAGATCCGCCGCGTGCTCCGTCCCGGCGGTGAGCTGCGCTTCTACGAGCACGTGCGCCACGACCATGTGCTGGGCGGCCTGGCCCAGGACCTGGTCGCACCGCTCTGGCGGCGCTGCTTCGCCGGCTGCAACCCCAATCGCGCCACCGCCCGCCTGATCCGCGACGCCGGCTTCGAGATCGCAGAGCTGGTGCACACGACGCCGGTGCCCCCGGTGCCGCCGCTCTACTTCATCCGCCCGCAGATCCGGGGCGTGGCTCGACGGCCCGCGGCCGCCTGAGGCGGTCGAGCCAGCGGTCGGCGTTGCGCAGCGCCATGGCGGCGATCGACTCCTGCGGGTTGACGCCCACCGACGTGGGCAGCGCGCTGGCGTCGGCGATCACTAGGCCGGGCACGTCGTGCACCGTGCCGGTCGCGTCGGTGCCGCCCTGGCGGCGGTCGACGGCCATGCGGGCCGTGCCCATGATGTGCACGGTCATGAGCTCGATGCCGTGGGCCGTGCGCTTGCGCTGGTCGACGCGCACGAGCTCGTCCGGCCCGCCCAGCTCGGGGAGATCCGCGAAGGGTAGGTAGAGGCGCCGCGCCCCGGCCGCGAACAGCAACTGCGACGTCAGGCGGACGCCCAGATGGACCTTCTCCAGGTCGCGTGCCGACAGGTTGAAGAACATGTACGGCTCGCGGTCGGGGCCGAGCAGCACGCGGCCTTCGTCCTCGTCCTCGATCAGAGGGGCGGCCGTCAGCATGTGATTGTACGCCGCCATCTTCTCGGCGTGCGCGGCGCCGAGCCCCGGCAGGCCGGCGGCGAGTAGCCCCGGGGGCACGGCGGCGTAGCCGATCAGCACGCCCTGCTCCAGGAAATGGTGGATCTGGAACGCCTGGTGCGTACCCACCCAGGGGTCGATGCGCTCGTCGAAGACGCCCACTACCTTGGCGTTGGGGTGCGTGTGCAGCCCACGCCCGATCATGCGCGCCCGGAGCCAGCTGCGCTTCAAGATGCCGGGCGTGTGCCGCGCGCCGGCAGCGAGGACCACCAGCGGGGCATGGGCGCGGAAGCGCCCGCAGGGGCGTCCGTCGTGGCCGATCAGCCGGCCGCGGACACCGACGGCGTGTCCGCCGCGGAAGAGCACGCGCCGCACCTGCGCGTGCGTGACCATGATGGCGCCGGCGGCGAGCGCGCGCGGGATCTCGGTCACGTGCATGGCTTGCTTGGCGCCGGTCGGGCAGCCGAGGGCGCAGTTGTTGAGCCCCACGCAGCGGCGCATGTTGCGCGGGTTACGCTCGACCGGCCAGCCGAGGCGGCGGGCGCCCTCGACGAACAGGTGCGAGTTCCGGCCGAGGGTGTCGTCCTGGTTCGGCTCGGCATGCAGGATGCGTTCGGCCTGGTCGAAGTAGGGCGCCATGGCGCGCGGGCCGGTGTCGGGCAGGCCGAGGTCGCGTTCCCAATGGGTGAGGACGCGCTCGGGCGTGCGCCACGACATGCCGCCGTTGATGACCGTCGAGCCGCCGACGCATTTGCCCTCCGCGAACAGGATGCCGGGGCGGCCGAGGATCAGGCTGGTGCCGGCGTCGCGGTAGAGACGGCGGATCATGGTGGACGGGTCGGTGGTGAAGGACTCGGTGCGGTGGAGCGCGCCTTCTTCCAGCACCAGTACGCTCAGCCCGGCGTCGCGCAGGCGGGCCGCGGCCGGCGCGCCGCCCGCGCCGGTGCCGACGACGATCGCGTCGGCGCTCCACTCGTGCTCGCCGGTCAAGTCGGCGCCGGCGGTCGTGTTCGGATAGACGAGCCGGTACTCGGGCGGGACCGGCCCGCCGCTCGGCTCAGGCGGCCGGCTCATCGAGTAGCTCGGCGCGGTGGCGGATGAGCGCGCGTGCCCGGCCCGCCCAGTCGACGCCCAGCGTCGCCAGCACGTCGGGGTGTTGGTAGAAGGCGAGGAACACGAGCGTACGCAGCCCGAGCATGAGCGGGCCACGCAGGTCTCCGGCTTCCTGCCAGCGGGCCAGGTAGCGGGCGGCGTCCTCGGGCGACATGGTCGTGAAGCGCTGCCAGCGGCGCGCGAACAGCGGCGGCCCCCACTCGACCAGCTCGAGGCCGAGCGGGAGCCCGAGCCGTAATGTGACCGGGAGGTGCGGGAAGAACTCCTCGACCGCACGCAGCACGTCGGCCTCGATGGGATGGTCGAAGCCGTGCCCGCGCGGGCGGATGGCGGCGACGACGGCGGCCAGGATGCGGCGCTTACGCGCCGACAGCGGTCGGGCGGGCGGGGTCGGGTCCGGCATGAGCGGCGCGAGGGTAGGGGAGGCCCTCGCCGGGCGCAAGATGTTGCCTGTCGCCACGCCGGGCAGTATGGTCCGCTCCCATGGCGACGTCCGGTGAACGCTTGGTGGAACTCGTGCGGGCCGAGCGGCCCGATCCGGCGGCCATCGCAGCCCATCTCGACCGCCTGACGCCCTCCGACCGTCGCGAGGCGATCACGGCGCTGTCGGGGGTGCGCCTGCAGCGGCGCTTGTTCGAGGCGGTGGCGGATGTACCCCGGGTCACGCTCGCCGACCTGGTCCCGCCCGACGCGCCGCCGAAGCGCGAGGTCATCTTCCACGGTAAGAACTCGTTGCCGGCCTTCACGCTATTCCAGAAGCGCTTCTGCCTGCCGCGCCGCGACGCCAACGAGCTGTGGGGCTACAATCACCAGACGCTCGCCTGGCTCACCGGGCCGGGCTACTTCGTCGTGCACGACGACCCGCACGGTGCCGCCATCGACTACCGGGCGGTGCCGCCCGAGGGCTGTCCCTCCTGGCCGCCGGTCAAGCCGAACGACGCCGGCCTGTCGCGCTTCGTCTACAAGGACATGGTCGACTACATGCGGCGTGTGGCCAAGGACGTGTTCATCGGCTCGGCGCACCGGCACGGCAAGGAGACCGGCAACTACTTCGTGCTCTGCCGCGACGGCTGAACGCCGGCTCGCCGGTCAGACCAGCCGGCGGTCGAGCTGGAACGGTGTTGGCGCTCCGACGCGCAGGCGCGCGAACGCCGGGTGCTCCGGGTCGAGCAGGTAGTGCAGTTCCTCCGGCACGACCACGCTCGGCACGGCCAGGGCGAGGGAACGGCGTGCGGCCAACCAGGCGTCTCCGATGGCGCGCGTCTCGCCCAGCCCGCGTAGTGACCGCCACCCCCGTGGCAGCGCGCGGACCGGCCAGTGCTCCACCAGCTTCTCGTCGAGAGGGACGGTGAATGCGACCAGCGGCGGCAGGGGCTGCGCGACGTCGAGATGGGCCAGCAGCTCGAGCAGCGCCAGCGCTTTGGTGCTGCTGGTGTACACCGAAGGACGCCCCGCTGAGTTTCATCGGCCGCCGAAGCGCCGGGCGCCTTTGCCGTCGAAGGCGGAAGAAGCGTGGCGGCGCTTCACGATGCGCCACGCGATCGGCATCAGGTGTATCAACCGTGGACCGCCATTGGAAACGGAGCGCCCCGTCCGGAGGGACGCGGGTGTCCTCGGGCCATCTGCTCATTCTTGTATGTGTGGAAAATGCCCGGTATTGTCCACATGTGTTCGAACGACTCCTCATGCCCCGCCTCCGGGCCACCCCCCGCAGCGTGCTCCTGCTGGGCCCGAGACAGGTGGGGAAGTCGACTTTGCTCGGGTTGATGAGGCCCGACCTCGTCCTGAACCTCGCCGACCCTGGGGTGCATCGTCGCTACGTGGCACGCCCGGAGCTGCTCTTGGAGATCCTGGGAGCGGCACCGGATTCGACTCGAACCGTCTTCATCGACGAGGTCCAGAAGATCCCCGCTTTGCTGGACGCGCTCCAAGTCGTTCTGGACTCCAAGCCGAAGCGGTTCCGCTTTCTGCTGTCCGGATCGAGCGCACGCAAGCTGAAGCGCGGGCAAGCCAACCTTCTGCCGGGCCGGGTGGTGGTCTACGCCATGCACCCGTTGCTCGAGCGTGAGCTCGGAGCGCGTTTCAAGCTCGAACGCGCGCTGGCGCACGGCACGTTGCCGGCGACATGGACGGAGGACGACCCCGATCGACGAGCGGAGTTGCTCCGCAGCTACGCGGACGTGTACCTGCGCGAGGAAGTACAGGCCGAGGCGCTGGTCCGTGACCTGGGTGGCTACTCCCGGATGCTCGACTTCGTGGCGGCGGCGTCGGGCACTACCGTGAACGTGAACGCGTTGTGTCGTGCCGCCGAGATCCAGCACGAGACGGCGCGGAGGTACCTCGACGTCCTCGAGGACACGCTCGTCCTGTTCCGCATTCCCGCCTGGAGCGGCTCCGACCGCGCCAGCCTCATCGCCCATCCAAAGCTCTATCTCTTCGACATCGGGGTCAGAAACGCGCTCTTGCGCCGGCCGCTGGATCGTCCGCTGGACGATGAGAAGGGCCTCCTGCTGGAACACTTCATCGCCCAGGAGCTGCATCGACGGACGGGCACGCTCTGGCCCGAGGCGCGGCTGTTTCACTACCGCACCAAGCATGGAGCCGAGGTGGATTTCGTGCTCGAGGTCGGTCGTGACCTGTGGGGCATCGAGGTCAAATCCGCGCGGACGGCATCCTCCGACATGCTCACGGGCCTGGCATCGCTCGCCGATCGCACCAAGCGCCTGAAGCGCAAGATCCTCGTCTGTATGACGGACCGTCGTGCCCGACTCGGCGATGTCGAGGTGCTTCCGGTTGGGGAGTTCCTGGCGGAGTTGCCGCCCTGACGGCGATGCTCATGCCTAAGCACGCCAGCGCCAGCTCTTCAGCGTCGCGCGCCGGCTGATTCAACGTGCGCCCGCCGAGCAGCGGGGCGTGGTGTTGATCATCGTCGCCGCCGCACTCCGGCTTCGTGTGCCGGTAGTCACGATCGATCCGAACTTCCCGACGTATGGCGTGGAAGTCGTCGGCTGACGAGCATCCGATCGTCGGCCCAATGCTCTGCCCATCCTGTACCCACGACAACCGCGACGCGGCGAAATTCTGCGAGGCGTGCGCCGCGCCGATCAAGCCTGCGCACACCTCGCGCAAGCGCGGGTGCTGCGCGCGCTCGACGGTGCGACGGCGCGGGCCGGCATCGAGGCGTGCTTGGCGCGCGCCGAGGTGCTGGTCGTCGAGACCGGTGCGCGCGCCCAGCTCCCGTTTGTGATCGAGGAACGAGCGCGCCTCGTCATGGGCCTCGGCGACGCGCGTGACGGCGCGCGCCTGCTGGGGGAGGCGCTGCGCGTCTTCGCGGCGATGGGAGCGGCCGGCCATGCCGGGCGCCTCGCCGGGGCATGAGTTGCTACAGGGTCACCGCACGCAACCCGAAGTGCGGTGCCGCGGCTATGAGGTGCCGATCGCTACTGTACACCTCATGCAGCCCGGCTTCTGCGGCGCACGCGAGGTGCAGCGCGTCGGCGGCTCGCAAGAAGACGTTCGCCGGCAGCGTGGCCATGCGGCGCACTTGTGCCTCGACGAGCGAGGAGGTGACCGGCAATGCCGTCCACAGCCCCGCATCGAGATCGGCTTCGGCCTGCGCTGCGAGCAGTCGAAACTCGCGCAGCGTGAGCCGTTTCTCACGGATGTGCCGGTGGAACGTGGCCACGACTTCGCCGCGACCCGTGGCGCAGCAGGCGAGCCCGCCCGACGCTTCGGCATGGGCACGAACCCGGCCGCTATCCGCTTCCATCAAGTAGAGCTTCGCGAGATAGCACGAGTCGAAGTAGATCATCGTCCATCGCGCATTGCGGAGATGATGACCGCGCTGTCGGGGCCGCCGATTGGCCGCTCGATCAGCCGCGCAACGCCGCGCAGGAGCTTACGCCTGGCGAACGGGTTTCCCGCAGGAGGCTTTACCGGGGGCAGGACGCGTGCAACAGGGGTGCCGCGCTCGGTCACGATGACCTCGCCTTCCACCCGCACTTGCCGCAGCCAGTGCCCGGTCTTGTCGTGGAGCTCCTTGATGGAGATGGTCTTCATGGCGTCCTCAAGGTGTCACTAGAGACACTTCATGTAAAGCGCGCGCCGCTGCGCCACCCAGGCGACGCTTTGACCCAATCACAGCGCGGGCGTCAGCGGCGTGTCCCCGGCAGGAGGCGACGACACCACCGTGGGGCGGACGGCAGAACGTGCGTCACTTTCCCCGTGCCCGTGGTGGCGACGAGCTGGAACGGATGGTCCGCGTCGCTGTTATCGAGAACCCATGCGGCATCGACGAACTGCAGCGCCTGCTTGGCATTGTCGAGCGAGCGTGGCAGCCGCTTCCGGATCTTGTCGTCCGGCGCGTCATGGCCGCCCTGTGCCACTCGTTGGATGACGCGCGCCTGGCTGAGCACCACACCCGCCAACCCGATGTACACGAACGCGACGCGGTAGCCGCGCGAACCGGCGTCGCGCAGGAAGTCCCGCTTGGCACCCACCGGGTCGGAGAACACGGTCTCCATCACGAACGCATCCCCGCGGGCGACCAGGGCCCGGCGCCGGCTCGAGTGAGGTCGGGCGTCAGATCTCCACCGTGCGGATGGTGTCGTTGGCGACGAAGACGGCGCGCTTGCCCTGCCAGCCCCGGGCGTAGACGGCCGCGCGCACGGCTGCGATCCCCTCTTCGCGCGTTCGTCCGCCCGTGGCGACCAGGAGCGGGGTCACGCCGCGCACGAGGGCGAGCCGTCGATAGGTGTCGGGGCGGGCCGTGGCGGCAAGGATCGGCTGTCGCGGGCGGTACTTCGCCACCAGGCGGGCGGTGCGGCCGTCGTCGGTGAGCGTCCCGATCACATCGGTGCCGAGCCGTGCGGCGAGCTCGCAGGCGCCGAGGGCGAGCGCCTCGGCCTGGGACGACGGCGCGGTGTCCTCGGCGATGCGCGGCGGGGCCGGCGCCTGCTCGGTCGCGAGCGCGATCGCCGCCATGGCCTCGACGGCCTGGAGGGGATACTCGCCCACGGTGGTCTCGTCGGAGAGCATGACGGCGTCGCTGCCGTCGAGCACGGCGTTGGCCACGTCCGCCACCTCGGCGCGCGTGGGCCGCGGCGCGTGGACCATCGAGAACAGCATCTGGGTGGCGGTGATGACCGGCTTCGCCTGCCGATTGGCCTTGGCGATGAGCTCCTTCTGCACCACCGGGACACGGGCGAACGGCGTCTCGATGCTGAGATCACCACGCGCGATCATGATGCCGTCGGCCTCGTCGAGGATGTCGTCGAAGTGCTGCAGCGCCGCCTGGGTTTCGATCTTGGCGATGACCGGCACGCGCGCGTCGGCCAGGGCACGCTTCGCCAGACGGACGTCGTCGGCGGTGCGCACGAACGACAGCCCGACGTAGTCCACCTGCTGCGCGACACCGAAGCGGAGGTCCGCCAGGTCCTTGTCGCTCAGAATGGGCAGGCCGAACAGCCCCGACGGGACGTTGACGCCCTTGCGGGCCGAGAGCGTACCCCCGACGACGACGCGGCAGCGCACGTCGGTCGGCGTCGTCGCGTGCACCTCGAGCACGATCGAGCCGTCAGCGAGCAGCAGGGTGTCGCCCGGGCGGACGTCCGCGGGCAGCCGGGCGTACGACACCGACACCTGCTGCGCGTCGCCGGCGACGGGGCGGGTCGTCAGCGTGAACGGCGCGCCGGCCGCGAGCACCGCCGAGCCCGTGGCGAACGTCCCGATGCGCACCTTGGGGCCGGCCAGGTCCTGCAGGATCGCGATCGAGACGTCGAGCCCGGCGGCGAGTGTCCGGATGCGGGCGATGACCTGTCCGTGCTCCTCGTGGGTGCCGTGGGAGAAGTTCAGGCGGGCGACGTTCATGCCCGCCACGATCAGCCCCCGGAGGACGTCCTCGGCCGCCGTGGCGGGGCCGATCGTGCAGACGATCTTGGTCCGGCGCTCGGGCCGGATGGGCGGGGTCACGGGGGTCGTGTAGCGGGACCGGGACCCGCGATCCAGTGGCCCCCGCGCCGGATGCCTGGCACTATCGCCGCCTCGATGACGACTAACCGCATCATCAAGATGGCCCGTAGCTTCGCCGAGCCCTACCGCATCGCGGACGGCAGGAAATTCCGTCTGAAGGACGTCGATCCGCACGACACCGGCCGGCTCAAGACGGAAGACAAGCCCCGCGCGCAGGAGGCACTACAGACCGGCATCCAGGCGCTGGCGGAGCTGCAGGACATGCTTTACGCGCAGGATCGCTGGGCCGTGCTGCTCGTCTTCCAGGCCATGGACGCGGCCGGCAAGGACGGCGCCATCAAGCACGTCATGTCCGGCGTGAACCCGCAGGGGTGCGAGGTGCACTCGTTCAAGGCCCCGAGCGCCAACGAGCTGGATCACGACTACCTGTGGCGCGCGCACCTGCGCGTGCCGGAGCGCGGGCGCATCGGCATCTTCAACCGTTCGTACTACGAGGACGTGCTGGTGGTGCGGGTGCATCCCGAGCTGCTCCAGACCCAGAAGCTGCCGCCGTCCCTCGTCGGTAGGAAGATATGGGACCAGCGCTTCGCGGACATCCGCCACTTCGAGCGCTACCTGACGCACAACGGTGTCGTCATCCGCAAGTTCTTCCTGCATGTCTCACGTGCCGAGCAGAAGCGCCGCTTCCTCGAGCGGCTGGACGAGCCCGAGAAGCACTGGAAGTTCTCTCCGGCCGACGTGCGCGAGCGCGGCTTCTGGAAGGACTACATGCGCGCCTACGAGGACGCGATCCGGGAGACCGCCACCGCGGAAGCGCCGTGGTACGTGGTGCCCGCCGACAACAAGTGGTTCACCCGCGTGGTGGTCGCGGCCGCCATCATCGACGCGCTGGGCTCACTCGACCTGCACTATCCGCAGGTCGGACCGGCGCAGCGCCGGGAGCTGGCGGCGGCGCAGAAGAGGTTGCTGGCGGAACGCTGATCGGCGGGCGCCGTCCCTCACTCGGTCGCGATGGCGCAGCCCGTGCAGGTGGTCACACCGCCTCGGGTCTTGCAGCGCTTGCACGGGCCCAGGCGCGAGGCCACGATCGGGGCTTCGCAGACGGGTGGCGGCCCGGTTACGGCCGGGCAGGCGATCGAGCCGGCCGGAAGATCGCAGGCGGGTGTAGCCCCGGTGCCGGGAGGATTGCCGGCGACCTGGTTCTCGACGAACGGGACGATCTGGCCGCCGGTCTGGGTTTCGAGTCCCGTCGTCGTATTGCCGGCGACCAGCACGCGTGTCGTGCGGACGAGGGCGCCGGTGCTGGCCCGGACCCCGGTCGCGTTCCCGCTCGCGGTGCTGTCACTGAGCGCGAGTTCGGCCGCCGCGCCGTCCACGGCAGCACCCGCGTCCGTGTTCCCCGACAGGTCCGTGCGATGGGCCGCGATCGTGGTCCCAACCGTGGCCCGCAGGCCGATGCCGTTGGCTTGGAGCCGCACCCCGTCGAGCACGGCCCGGGCGGCGCCCGAGGTCGGGGCCAGCTCGATGCCGTCGCCGCCGTTGCCGCGCACCGTCGTATCGCTCACGAACAGCGTCCCCGGGCCGGTTGCCGTGATCCCGTCGTCGGTGAACCCGGTGATGGTCGAGCCTTCGACGTGCAGGCTTGCCCCGGCGAGGAAGCGGATGCCGTCCAGGCCCGTGCCGGCGCCGTGGACGTCGAGCCCGCGGAGCACGACCCGGTCATTCACGCCGGCGTTCACGTTGACGCCGTTCGTGCCCGCGGCGAGGATGCCCGCCAGCACGCCCGTGCCGTCGATCGTGATCGCTTTGGTGATGGTCACCGCGCCGAACCCGCCCGGGTCGATGGCGTTGATCTCGCCGCCGGCGGCCGTCTTCGAGATGGCGCCGGCGAAGGTCTTGCAGGGTGCCGTCCGGCTGCACGGGTTGGCGTCGTCCCCGACGCCCGAGACCCAGGTGCGTGTCGCCTGCGCGCCGGCGTTTTCAGCCGCCGCCAGCAGCACGACACCGACCAGCACGCGTGCGCGTGTTGCGTACCTCCCCATCTCCTCCACCTCCCGTCACCGCCGGCTGCGCCGCGGCGACGCTCTCTTAGCAGGGCCCCGGCCCGTGTGCGAGGGGCGGGCCGTGCGCGTCAGGCGGCGCGGCGGCGCAGGCGGTCGCGCACGGCTGGATCCGTCGCACAGTCGATCGCCGTCCACGCCAGCGCCAGCGCGCCGTCGACCAACGCCCGATCCGCTGCCGGCGTGGCGCAGTGGGCGGCGAACTCCGGCTGGTGGTTCACGGCCGGCAGCGAGTCGATGCCGATGAACGGGTGGATGCTGGGCAGGGCGAGCGAGATGTTGCCCATGTCGGTCGAGCCGGAGGCGCGCTCCGCCAGCGGGCCCAGGTTCGGGAAGGTGCGTCCGACGGCCTCGGCGTTGCGACGGTAGAGGGCGGCGAGCGCATCATCATGCTCGACCTCGGCGTAGGCCGGGTGTCCCGGATGGACCGCGAGCGTCGCGCCGGAGGCCAGGGCCCCGGCCTCGAAGCAGCGCATCACCTTGCCGTGCACGTCGTCCAGGTCGGCGAGCGTCCGGGCGCGGACGACGTAGGTGGCGCGCACGTCGGCGGGGACGATGTTGGGCGCGTCGCCGCCCCGGGTGGTGATGCCGTGCACGCGATCGGTGGCGCGCAGATGCTGGCGCAGGAGCCCGATGGCGGTCTGGGCGACGGTGAGGGCGTCGGCGGCGTTCACGCCCAGCTCGGGAAACGCCGACGCGTGCGTGGCACGGCCGGCGTAGCGCACCTCGAACTGGGTGAGCGCCAGCATCGGCGGCGCCACCGCGTCGACCGGTGCCGGGTGTACCATCATGGCGGCGTGGATGCCGGCGAACGCGCCGCGCTCGAGCAACAGGATCTTGCCGCCGCCCGACTCCTCGGCCGGCGTGCCGATGACGTGCACGGTGAGGCCGGCGTCGTCGGCCACACGTGCGGCGGCCGCCGCGGCCCCCACGGCGAGGGCGGCGATGATGTTGTGGCCGCAGGCGTGGCCGATGCCGGGCAGGGCATCGTACTCGGCGCAGATGGCGACGTGCAGCGGGCCGCTGCCGGCGCGGGCCTGGAACGCCGTCGGCAGATCGCAGATGCCGGCGTCGACCGTGAAGCCGGCGTCGGTGAGGGCGTCGGCGAGCCAGCCGGCGGCGCGGCGCTCCTGAAACCCGAGCTCCGGATGGGCGTGGATGCGGTGCGAGAGGGCGATCAGCGACTCGCGCTCGCGGTCGAGCGCCGCACGTGCCCCCGCCTTCAAGTCCACGGTGCCGGTTGTAGGCGCGTGCCGCGCGTGGCGTCAATCGGGCGGGCGCTTGACCGACGCGACCCGTGAATGGGAAGGCGGCCCGCCAATGGCGTCACTCGGCGTACTCATGCGGGCCGCGGTCGGCCTCCTCGTCCCGTGGGGGCCGTCGGTCGCCGCGCTGCCGCCACAGGTTCTGGCGGGGTCGCTCGCCGTCTTCCCGGTGGTGGGATGCATGCTCGGTCTGATGGCGGCGGGAGCCGGGTGGCTCGGCGGGCTGATCGCGCCGCCGGTCGGGGGTGTGCTCGGCGTCGGCGCGTTGGCGGTACTCGCGGGCGGTCGGGGAATGGTCGGGCTGACGCCGAAGATGCTCGGTGCGACGGTTGCGGTGGTGGCACTGGCAGCAAAGCTGTGGGCCGCCGTCGTGCTTCCGGAACCGGCTCGCCTGGTCGGGCTTGTGCTGGCGCCGATGCTCGGGGCGTGGGCCGTCGTCGTCCAGTGCTACGGCGGGTCGCCGGTGCGCGCGCGCGGGCCGGCGGCAGCGCTGATCGGGCGGGCGCGGTTCACCGAGTTCGGCTGGGCGAGCGTAGTCGCGCTGGGCGGGACGCTGGGCGTGGCCGACGCCGCGGGGTTGCTCGTGCTCATGCTCGCCGCACTCGCGACCGTCGGGCTGCGCCTGTGGGCGTATCGCCGCCTCGGCGGGATGACCGGGCGGCTCCTGGCGGCCACGCGCGAGCTGGTCGAGACGATCGTGCTCGTGACCCTCGGCTTGCTGGTGGCCCTGTCCGCATAGCCCGAGCCCTCCGCTGCTTTCTTGGGCACGTGCCTGCCCACTGCGCGCGCAGTGTCCCGCGCCAACGAGGACGTTCTTCCTGCGATTTCATGGCGTTCGCCATGGCATGCGCCTTGCGTGACTTGCGCAGGTCCTCGCCAGAGAGCATCGGGGCGCTCGCTGCGCATCTAGCGGGGCGGGAAATCAAGGGGGGAATGTATGAGAGTATGCGCGAGCAGCACACGTGAAGGGCAGAGGCGGGTGGCCCGGTTGGCCGTCGTCTGTGCCCTGGCAGGCGCGATGATGTTGACGGCCGCGCCGGCGCTGGCGGGACCGAACCAGGGGCGGGTGTCGTTCAGCGTGGGCAACGACTTCACCACCGCGTATTTCTTCCGCGGCATCCTGCAGGAGCGGAACGGCTTCATCTGGCAGCCCTACGGTGAGATCAACGTCAGCCTGTACTCCACCGACGACGAGACCGATCCCATGCGTGGCTTCGGCCTGTTCGTCGGCAGCTGGAACAGCATCCAGACCAAGAAGACGCTCACCACCGACAGCGGCCCGAGCAACTGGTACGAGTCGGACGTCTACGCCGGCGCCAAGTTCTCGCTGTTCGGCAACAGCGAGCTGAAGGCCTTCTACATCGCGTACACCTACCCGAACGGCGCCTTCAACACGGTGCAGGAGTTCGATGTCTCCTACGCCCTGAACGACAGCGGCTGGATGGGGAAGTGGGCCCTCAACCCGTCGCTCCTGGTGGCCGGCGAGATGGACAACACGGCCGCGGGCACCGAGAAGGGCACGTACCTCGAGGTCGGCCTGCGCCCGAGCTTCACGATCATCGAGTCAGAGACCTACCCGGTGTCGCTGGCGGTACCGATCAAGCTCGGCCTCAGTCTGGGGGACTACTTCGAAGACCCCGCCGGGGATGACGACACTTTCGGCTACGTCCAGAGCGGGCTCGTGTTCAGCGTCCCGCTCGCGTTCATTCCCGCCGAGTACGGCTCGTGGAGCGCGAGCGCGGGCGCGTCCGTGTACACCTTCGGCAACAACCTGAAGGACTACAACCAGGGTGACGACCCGTGGGTGGTCGGCACCTGGAGCCTCAACTTCTCGTATTGAGAAGCGAGCGTGGTATGTGTGTGTCGACAAAGGGAGGACGAAGCATGACGTTGGGTCGTACCATCGTGCGCGCGCTCGCCGCGGTCGCTGTGGTCGTATCGTTGACCGGAATCGTGGCCTCGGCGCGTGCAGGGGAGCACGAGGACATCATCGAGAAAGTGAAGGATGCGAAGACGGCGGCTGATCACGAGGCGATCGCCGCCTACTACGACAAGGAGGCAGCCGCCGCACGGCAAGAGGCCGCGAAACATCGAGAAATGGCGGCCACGTACAAAGCCGGAGGACTGTCGATCGGCAAGGGAGCTGGGGACGTTCCGTTGCCGCAGCATTGCCTCAATCTCGCGAAGGACTACGACGAGGCGGCGCAGAACTACTCGGCTCTCGCTGCAGCACATCGTGTCCTGGCGAAGTCCGTGAAGTAGGGATTGTCCACGCGAAGCGGGGGTCTCGCTGTCCGAAGCGAGACCCCCTCCTCGGTCACTTGTCGACCGGGAATGCGCGTTCGAGCTGTTGTTCGAATCCTCGCACCACCGCGAGTTGCTCCGGGGTCAGGCGAAACGCCAGCGGACCGATGCTGCCGCGGACCTCGCGGGCGGCAGCGAGCGCATGCAGGGTCGTGCGCGGCACGGTGACGGTCACGTTCTCCCGTGCCCCCACCGGTCCGGCCGAGCGGGCGGCCGTGATGGCTTCCGCGCCGTAGCCGACCACCGCACAGTCGTACGACGTGCCGTCGGCGACCGACCGCAGGGTGCGGGCGTCCCGCACGCGCGCCGCGCTGGCCCGGATGTCCAGGACGAGGTCGATCTTCTCGGGCGGTGCGCCGCCGGCCGGGCCGGCGGCGCGAAGCGTGAACCAGCTCCGTGCCGGCGCGCCACCCGTCAGCTCCAGCTGGCTCGGGCGGGTCGTGACGGTGGTCGCCCGCGTCCCGTCGCCCCGCTCGACCTGCACCTCTGCCGCGGCGCGGTCCTCCAGCGCCGCCGCCAGCGGTCCCCCCGGATGCGTGTCGCGTGCGGCCTCCAGCTCCGCCACGCGGGCGCGCAGCCGGGCGTTCTCGGCGCGCAGGTCTTCCACCTCCGACCCGTGGGCGGCGGTGCGCATCGCCATGATGAGCCCGAGGGCGAGCCCCCGGGCGGCCACGCGCCTCATGCCGGCCGGCGCGGGATCAGCACCCGCCGCCGCAGCGACAACACCCGCTCGCCCTTCTGGTTCACGGCCCGGGTCTCGACGTACACGATGCCCCGGTCGGGCTTGGTCGTGGACGGGGTCACGTCCAGGATCTCCGATTCGGCGTAGATGGTGTCGCCATGGAAGGTGGGCAGGTGATGCAGGATCTTCTCGTACTCCAGGTTGGCGAGCGCGGTCTCGCTGATGTCGCGCACGCTCATGCCCACGGTCAGGGAGAACACCAGGGTGCCGTTCACCAGGCAACGGCCGTGCTGGCTCTGGCTGGCGAAGTGCTCGTCGAAGTGGAGCGGGTTGGTGTTCATGGTCATGAGCGAGAACCAGGTGTCGTCGAAGTCGCGGATGGTGCGCCCGGGCCAGTGCTTGATCAGCTCGCCCTTCGTGAAGTCCTCCAGATACCGTCCCATGGCGCGGCTTATCGGGCGATCGTCGGGGGCACGTCAAGCTGGCGACGGGTGCGGCGGGTCTGCTATACGCACCCCATGCCAGCCCCGTCCTCCGGCAAGCGGCGCGCGCCCCACACCAAGCGTGCGGCGCGCACCGCGGAGCCGGTGCGCGAGGCGGCGGCCGCAGCGGCGGCGGTGGAGCGTGTGCTGGCCTCGGACGACGCGTTCGCGCTGCTCATCCGGCGGCTCGAGGCGGCGGGCTGGCGGATCGAGCCTGCCCCCGAGGCGAGTGCCCCGGGACGCCGGCCTCCCGGGACGCCGGCCGCCTTGACAGCGCCGGAACGCACGCGCTAGCGCGCTCGCATCCCCGAGCCAGAAGACCCGCCCGGCCGGTGCCAGCTGACCCGAACGGTACCGCTGGTGGTCCTGGCTCTGGTGGCGCTCGGAACGAGCGCGGCCGCTGAGGAACGTCTTGGCGAAGTGGTGGTGACGGCGCCCGCGGTGCGCGAGGAGACCGCGGTGCGCGACCCGACGGCGTCGGCGACCGTGATCGACACCCGCGCGGCACCCGCCACCGTCACCACCTTGAGCGAAGCGCTGAGCGAGGCGCCGGGCGTGCAGGTGCGGCGCTTCGGCGGCCTCGGCGACTTCGCCACCGCGTCCATCCGGGGCTCGTCGGCGGGGCAGGTACAGGTCTACCTGGACGGTGTGCCGCTCAGCCGCGCCGACACCGAGGTGGTGAATTTGGCCGACCTGCCGCTCGACGTGGTCGAGCGGGTGGAGGTGTATCGCGGCACGACGCCGCTCGCCTTCACGCAGGCGGGCGCGGGCGGGGTGGTGAACATCGTCACCCGCCGGCCCGGGGCGACGCCGACCACGGCGGCCAGTGCGTCCTATGGCTCGTTCACCACCCGCAAGGTCGATGTCCTCGCCAGCGGCCGCCGGGGGCCGTGGGAGGCGCTCGCGTTCGGGCACTACCTCGGCAGCGCGGGCGACTTCACGTTCACCGACGATCTCGGCTTCGACCAGCCCGTCAGCGTCCAGCAGCGCCGGCAGAACAACGCCTTCGACCAGGGCGACGTGGTGGCGCGTCTCGGCTACCACCCCGAAGGGCCGCTCGGGGCGACGCTCACCAGCGAGACGTTCGCGAAGGAGCAGGGCGTCCCCGGCCTGGTCGGCGCGCAGGCGCTCGACACCAGCCTTGGCCGCGTGCGCCAGGTGGCACACGTGGAGGGCACGTGGACGCCGCCGCCGGCGGCGCTCCCCGTCCAGGCCACCACCGGGGCGTATGTGGTCTACCAGCACCAACGCTTCAGCGACCCCGAGGGCGAGATCGCACAGTTCCCGCAGGTGGTCGCCCAGAACACGATCGCCAGCGGCGGCCAGGTACTCGCGCGCGGCGCCTTGGGCGCGCACCACGTGCCCGGGCTTCTGCTCGGTGTGGGGTCCGAGCGGTTGGGGGAAGAGGATCTGCTGGCGCCCGGGCTCGCCATTCCAGACAAGACGCAGCTGCGCGGCACGGTGGCGGGCGAGGACGAGATACTGCTCTGGGGCGAACGCCTGTCGCTCCTGCCGGGCGTGCGCTGGGAGCTGGTGCACGACGACTTCGCGGGCGACCCGCGCGAGGTCCCGGTCCTCCGCGCGAGCGGCACGACCACGCAGGACTTCGTCTCTCCCCGTTTCGGCGTGCGTCTCACGCCCGTCGCCCCGGTGACGCTGCTCGCCAACGTGGGGCGGTACGCGCGCTTTCCGAACCTGCAGGAGCTCTACGGCGACGCCGGCGTGGTGGTCGGCAACCCCGATCTGCAACCCGAGGTGGCCCGCAACGTCGACACCGGCGTGCGCTGGACGCCGCCGGCGTGGGGCCCGCTCACGCGCGTCGCCCTCGAGTACACCTACTTCGACAACCAGATCGACGACCTGATCGTGTTGACGCTCGCGGGGCGGGTGCTCCGGCCGGTCAACGTCGGCCGGGCGACGGTGCAGGGGAGCGAGTTCGGCGTCCGCGGGTGGCTGTGGGAGCGTGTCGGCCTGATGGCGAACTACACCCATCAGGACGCCACCGACGACACGGTGACCAGCCCGCTGGCGCTCGGCGATCAGCTCCCGGGGCGGCCGGCGAACGAGATGTACGCCCGCGCGGAGCTGACCTGGTCGCCGGCCGAGCCGCTGCCGTTCGGCGCGCTGGCGGCGCGCTGGTGGCCCGGCCGCGTCTTCTTCGACGCCGATCTGATCGCCGACAACGTGCTCGACGTCGCCAACGCGGTGCGGGTGGGGCAGCGCACGCTCCTCGGGGCGGGCATCGACGTGACGCTCCCGTTTCGCGACCTGCGCGTCGGCATCGCGGTGAAGAACTTGACCGATGACCAGACGCGCGACGTGCTCGGCTTTCCGCTGCCAGGGCGGTCGGTGTTCGCCACCGTCTCGATCGGATTCGGGGCGCCCGGGCACATTCCCCCTTGACACCACCGTGCTAGCGCGCTAGAGCCCCCGTCGACGCAGTCGAGCAAGGGAAGGGGGTGCAAAGCCCCCGCTGCCCCGCAGCTGTAAGGGGGGACGAGCCCGGTCGCAACCACTGCCCGTTGGGTGGGAAGGGACCGGGGGAGGTTGATCCCCGAGCCAGAAAACCTGCCCGGTCTGCGCCAGCGAACAAGCCTTCCGAGGGGAAGGGGCTGGGGTCACGCGGGCCGTGCGGCAGGTGCCGGGCGACGCGCGTCCTCTGCTCGTGTGCCCTCGCGAGGGTCGGGAGGCACAGACGACCAGACGAGGACGAGACCGGCTCGCGTGCGCCACCGTGCTCACGGTGCTGCTGGCGCACGCGTCCGTACGGGGCGCCGACCTGGAATGCCTGGTCGAGTGGATGGTGGCGGCGAGCGTCGCCGACCGCGCCGGACGCAGTGCGACCTGCCGCGACGGCGATCCGGCATGCGACGCCGACGGCACGGCCGACGGTGCGTGCACGTTCGCGGCGCGGCTGTGCGTCAATACGCCCGGGTGTTCGCCTACGACGGTGGCCGCGCGGGTGCAGGGGAAGGCGGGGATGGCCGTGGCCGACGCCGTAAAGGGGCTCGCTGCGCCGGTCAGTTGCACCACCGACGCCCCGATCCGCGTGCCGCTGGGGCGCCGCGCGCGGCGGCGGGCGGTGGTGCGTGCGTCGCTGCGTGATGCGGTCACCCGCCAGGCCGATCGCGATCGCCTCCGTCTGGTCTGCACGCGCGCCCGGACTCCGGCGAGCGCGCGTGCCGTCGTGGTGACCACCAACTTCGAGACCGGCCTCCTGGTGACGGCCGCCGTCGCCGCCCCGCACGCCGTGCGCCGGGTCGACACGCGCATCAACGCCGACGCGGTCGTGCGCGCCGCCGGCGAGCGCGTGTACGTCGTCAACCGCTTCCTCGGCGACAACCTGCAGGTGCTCGACCCGGCGCGCGGGCTCGATACCGTGCTCCAGTGCAGCACCGGCGAGGGCTCGAACCCGCACGACGTGGCGGTGGTGGACGCGCACAAGGCCTACGTCACGCGCTACGGGCGCGCGCAGCTGTGGGTGGTCGACCCGGGCGCCGCCGGCTGCGGCGGTTTCCGGCGCGGCACGATCGATCTCGGGCCATACGCCGACGCCGACGGCATTCCCGAGATGGCGCAGATGGCGGTGGTGGGCGGCCGGCTGTTCGTCACCCTCGAGCGCCTGGACCGCGGCCAGCGCTTCGCGCCCGCCGCCCGCGCGGCGCTCGCCGTCATCGACATCGCCACCGACACCGTCGTCGCCACCGTCGAGCTGAGCGGGCAGAACGCATTCTCCGACGCGTCGGGCATCGGGCGCGAGCCCGGCACCGGCAAGCTGCTGGTGGCGCAGGTGGGGCACTTCTACACCACCGGCGACGGCGGCATCGAGCGCATCGATCCGTTCACGCTCACCGCCGAGGGGTTCATGGTCACCGAGGACGCGCTCGGCGGCGACGTGACCGACTTCGTGCTGGTGTCGCCCGGCAAGGGCTACGCCGTCGTGCTGCTGGCCGACAACCCACCCCGCAACGCGCTGGTCGCGTTCGACCCGCGCACCGGGACGGTCACGGGCCGCCTGGTCACGCGCCCGGCCATTCCGGACATCGCGCTCGCGCCCGACGGCGTCCTCTGGGTTGCGGACGCGAGCGTGCCCGGCCCGGGGTTCCGCCTCTTCGACCCCACCGACGACCATCCGCTCACGCGCGGCGTGCTCGACGTGGGCCTGCCGCCGTTCGCGATGGCGTTCCTGCCATGACCGGGCGATCGCTGCTCGCCGCCGCGCTCGTCTTCCGCGCGACACTCGCGGCGGCCGATCCGTTCGTTGATCGGGTGGTGACGCACACCATCGGCCTCGGTGGCGGCAAGCACGAAGAAGACCTGCCCGCCGTCGTGCTCGGGCCGCCGCGCGGCTTCGGCCTGTTCGCGGGCTCGACCGACACGCTCTCGCTCGGCCAGGGCGGCACGATCGTCCTCGAGTTCGCCGACAACGTGGTGGTCGATGGCCCGGGCGCCGATTTCACCGTGTTCGAGAACGCCTTCCTGGTGAGCGGCGTGGTCACCGGCGAGCCGTACACCGAGCCGGGGATGGTGTCGGTCAGCGCCGACGGGACGGTCTGGAAAACCTTCCCCTGTCGCTTCGACCTGCCGCCCTACTTCCTCGGCTGTGCCGGCGTGTATCCTGTGTTCGCGGATGCGACCGACCCGGCGGCGCCGTCGCCGCTGGTGCCGAGCACGACGCCGCTGGCGGCCCTGGTCGGCATCCCGCTCGACACGCCGCCCCCAGCCGGCTCCGGCGGCGACTCGTTCGACCTGGCGGCGGTTGGTCTCGCTGCCGCCCGCTTCGTCCGCATCGAGGCCGGCGCGCTGCGCCTGGCGCTCGACCGGCAGTCGGGATTCGATCTCGACGCCATCGCCGCCGTGCACGGCATCGAGACCGCCGGCAGCGCCGACGGCGACGGCGACGGGTTTGCCGACGTGGCCGACAACTGCCCGACGGTGCCGGACCCGCAGCAGGACGACGCCGACCGCGACCGGGCGGGCGACGCCTGCGATACCTGCCCGCACGCCGCCGATCCGGCCCAGACCGATCGCGACGGCGACCGCGCCGGCGATGTCTGCGACAACTGCCCGGCCACGCCCAACCCCGACCAGGCCGACAGGGACGGCGACGGCGTCGGCGACGCCTGCACCGGCACGCAGGATCCGGACAGCGATGCCGACGGCGCGCCCGACGCGCACGACAACTGCCCGATCACCCCCAACCCGACGCAGGCCGACGGCGATGGCGACGCCGTCGGAGATGTGTGCGACGTCTGTCCACACGCGGCCGACCCGCTGCAGGCCGACCGGGACGGGGATGGCGCCGGCGACGCGTGCGACAACTGTCCGGCGGCGCCAAACCCGCGCCAGGAGGATGCCGATGCCGACGGCACCGGCGACGCCTGCGAGCCGCCGCCGCCCCCGCCGGACAGCGACGGCGACGGCGTGTCCGATGCCACGGACGGCTGTCCGCAGGTCGCCGATCCCGGGCAGCGCGACGCCGACGCCGACCGCGTCGGCGATGCCTGCGACCTGTGCCCGCTCACGTCCGACGCGGCGCAGGCGGACGCCGACGGCGACGGCACCGGCGACGCGTGCGATCCGTGCCCCGCCGACCCGAGCTGCCGGCCGGCGGTGGCGCCGAGCTTCGGCGGCGGGGCCAACACCGGGGCCGCCGACGGGCTGCTCACGTACGTCGTGCCCATCAGTGCCGACACCCAGGTGCCGTCCGCACCGGCCAGCGTGACCGTGGTCGTCGTGCTGGCGCCCGAGACCGTGGCCGGGAGCGTCCGGGTGCGCGTCGGGCGGCGAAACTTGACCGGCACGTTCGGAACCTTCGTGCCTGGCTCCACCAAGACCCTCACCATTCCCCTGGCGCCCGGACGGACGGTGGTCCGCCTGCGCGCCCGAGGACGACTGGCCGGCGGCCGACGGGTCGTCGACCGTGATCGTTTCACCTTCGAAAGGAGTACTCGATGACGTTTCGGATCCGGATCATGATGTTCGTTACCCTGCTCGCCGCTGGTACGGCGTGGGCGCAGGTCGTCCCGGCGGCGGGCTACGCGGCCCGCCAGATCGCGACGCCCGCCACCGTGCAGGGCGGGGTGGTGCGCGCGGGCGATGCCATTCTGGTGGGGCAGGGCAGCTTCGGCGCCGGCCTACAGCACGTGATCCGCCTGGCCGCGGGCGGCGCCACCACCATCGCCACCGGCCTCAACTCGATGGGCGGCCTGGCGCTCGCGCCCGGCGGCACCCTCTACGTGACCGACAACGGCGGCAACCTGGCCGGCGCGGCGACCGGCGATACCCTGTTCGCCGTTCCCGACGCGCTCACGCGCACGACCGCCGTGGCCGCGCTCGGGAGCGAAGTCGTGCCGGCGGGCACGATCCCGTTCGCCATGGACGCGCTGGTGCTCCCCGACGACTCGGTGCTGGTGAGCGACGCCGTCGGCCCCGGCGCGGGCCGGGTGGTGCGGCTCGCCGGCAGCCCGGCGGTCCTGACGACCTTTGCCACCGGGCTCGACTTCCTGGGTGGCCTGGCGCTCGACGGCCGGGTGCTGGTTGCCAACCTGGACGGCTCGTTCACGGGCCACGTGCTCGCCTACCAGCCGGACGGCACGCCGCTGCCGGCGGTGAAGGACGGGCTCGGCGGGGCGTTCGGCGTGGCGGTCGACGCCGACGGCAACCTGCTCGTGAGCGGCGGCTTCACGCCCGACTTCTCCAGCAGCACGGTGGTCGCCATCGCGGCCGACGGCACGGTCACCGAGCGCGCGCACGGCTTCGGCTTCTCGGGCGAGATATTCCACGACGCCGCGCGCGACGAGCTGCTCGTGCTCGACTTCGGCGTCAGCCGCATCGATGCGATCTGTCGCGATCGTGACGGCGACGGCGTGTGTGACGCCGACGACACCTGCACCAACGGCATCGCGGTGGCGAAGCCGAAGCTCGTGGTCGCCAAGCTGGCGGCGCCGTCGGGGGACGAGGCGCTCGCGCTCACGGGGCAGCTGCCCGCCTTCCCGGGGGTGCCGGCGCTCGACCCGGTGACCACCGGCGCGCGCGTCGTCGTGAGCGACACCGCCGGCACCCTGCTCGACGTGTCCATTCCGCCCGGGGCGTTCGACGAGGGGCAGAAGCGTGGCTGGAAGGTCAAGGACGGCACCTTCAAGTACGTTAACCGGGCGGGTATCCAGGGGGTGGTGGCGGTCAAGGTGAAGCCCTCGGACAAGGTGCCTGGCCTGGTGTTGTTCGCCGTCAAGGGGAAGAAGGGAACCTGGGCCGTCGACCCGGCGCGGCTCCCGCTGGCGGCGACCTTCGTCGTGAACACCGTCGGCCCGCAGTGCGGGGACGCTGTCTTCCCCGGCCCGGCGCCGGTGCCGAGCTGCGTTCACGATCCGGTCAAAGCGAAGGTGAAGTGCAAGTAACGCAACGCTCCCGGTGGTGCGTGTGGCGGGGGCTTCTTCTCGCAGTCGGCGTCGCCGGGTGCGGGGCGACGCCCCTTCCGCCGCCCGCCGGGGTGCCGGCGCGCGTGGTGGCGCTCGCGCCGTCGGTCACGGAGATCGTCTATGCCCTCGGCGCCGGTGCGCGGGTGGTGGGCGTGTGCGCGCAGTGCGACTATCCGCCGGCGGCCGCGGCGGTGACGCGCGTCGGGGGCTATCTGGCGCCGAGCGTCGAGGCGGTGATCGGCGTCCGGCCGGACCTGGTGATCGCGGTGCCGTCGCCCGGCAATCGCGAGGCCGTACGCGCGCTCGAACGCAACGGCGTACGCGTGCAGATGGTGCAGGACCGGACGTTGGCGGATCTCTGGCAGGCCATTGCAGAGATCGCGCGCGCGCTCGACGTGGTCGCCGCCGGCGAGCGCCTCACGGCGGAGGTGCGTACCGGGCTCGCCACCGTGGCGGCGCGCGTGCGGGGCCTGCGTCCCCGGCGGGTCCTGGTGGTCGTCGGCCGGAACCCGGTCGTGGCCGTGGGCGGACACACCTTGCAGGACGAGCTGCTGACGCTGGCGGGTGGCATCAACGTCGCCGCCGACGTGGGCGCGGTGTGGCCGACGCTCACCCTGGAAGTGGTGGTCGACCGCGCCCCGGAGGTCATCATCGACGCCGCCATGGGCGACGAGCGCGGTGGCCCGAGGCTGTTCGCCGGGCTCGACGCGATCCCGGCGGTACGCGCCGGCCGTGTGGTCACGCTGTCCGCCGACGCGCTGCTCCGGAGCGGCCCGCGCGTCCCCGAGGCGGCGGCTGCGTTGGCGGCCGCGATCCACCCGGAGGCGACGCCCGGGTGAGCGCGCGCGCGCCCCATCTGACCGTGCGCCGCCTGGCGGCGACGATGCTGGCGCTCGCGCTCGCCCTCGTGGGATCCGTCGTCGTCGCCACGCTGGTCGGGCCTGTGCACGCCAGCGTGTGGCGGGCGTTCAGCGCCGGCGGGGCCGGGACGCCGGACTACACCATCCTCGTGTACACCCGCCTGCCGCGCGTCCTCCTCGGGGCGGTCGTGGGGGGCTGCCTCGCCACCGCCGGGGCGGCGCTCCAGGGCGTGCTCGGCAACCCGCTCGCGTGCCCGCACGTGCTCGGCATCTCGGCCGGCGCGGCGGTGGCCGGGGTGGTCGCGATCGTCGTCGGCGCCGATGCGGCGGGAGCGGTCGTGCCCCTGGCGGCGTTCGCGGGCGCGCTGGCGGCGATCGTGATCGTGGCGCTGGCGGCGCGCGCCGGGGGACGGACGACGCCGCACGCGGTGCTGCTGGTGGGGGTGGTGTTCAACGCCATGGCCGCCGCCCTGCTCATGCTGATCGAGGCGCTTGCCAGCTACACCCAGCTGCACGGCGTGCTGTTCTGGATCATGGGGTCGCTCACCACCCAGAGCTACGCGCTGGTGGCAGTGGTGGCGGCGTACGGCGCGCTCGGACTGCTCTGGCTGGTTCGCCACGGGCACGACCTCAACCTGCTCGCTGCGGGCGAGGACGGGGCGCTCGCCCTCGGGGTGGAGGTGGAGCGCGTGCGCCGGGCGGTGTTCGCGGCGGCGTCGCTGCTGGTCGGCGCCGCGGTGGCGGTGAGCGGCATGATCGGCTTCGTCGGTCTCATTGTGCCGCACGTGCTGCGCCTCGTCCTCGGGCCCGACCATCGCCTCTTGCTGCCGGCGTCGTTCCTCGGCGGGGCGGTGTTCCTCGTCTGGGCCGACACCCTGGCGCGCACGCTGCTGGGCGCCTCCGAGCTGCCGGTGGGGGTGGTGACGGCGCTCGCGGGTGGACCGTTCTTCGTCCTCCTGCTGCGCCGGCACCTGGCGCGGGTGCTGGCATGACGGCGTTGCTCGAGGCCCGCGGGGTGTCGTTCGCGTACGGCGGACGCGCCGTGCTCCACCAGGTGGAGGTCGCCGTGGCAGCCGGCGAGGTCGTGGGCGTGATCGGGCCCAATGGCTGCGGCAAGACCACGCTCATGCGCCTCCTGGCGGGGGTGCTCCCGCCGCAGGCGGGCGAGGTCCGTCTCGATGGCCGCGGCCTCTCCACCTATCGGCGCATCGAGGTGGCGCGCCGGGTTGCCGTGCTGGCGCAGGACGGTGGCGTCGAGTTCCCGTTCACGGTGCTGGAGGTCGTGCTCATGGGACGCGCCCCGCACCTGCCGGCGCTCGGGTTCCCGGGCGCCCACGACCTCGCCGTCGCGCGCGCCGCCATGGCGCGCCTCGACGTGGTGGATCTCGAGGGGCGCGCCATCGACCGACTCTCCGGGGGCGAGCGCCAGCGCGTGCTCATCGCGCGGGCGTTGGCGCAGGCGCCCCGCGTCCTGCTGCTCGACGAGCCGACGACCCATCTCGATCTGGGCCATCAGGCGCGACTGATCGACCTGCTGCACGACCTCCGCCAGCAGGGGCTCGGGATCGTGGCTGTCCTGCACGACCTCAACCTGGCGGCCCTGGCGTGCGATCGCCTGGTGCTGCTCGCGGGCGGCCGGATCGTGTGCGCCGGCGCGCCCCGGGCCGTGCTGACGGTGGAGGTGCTCCGCCAGGCGTACGGCCCGGCGGTGCGCGTCGTGGACGACGAGACGGGCCCGATCGTGCTGCCCAGGACCCGGGTGCGCTGCGCGTTATCCTCCGACGGTGGGTGATATCCCGCAACCGGCGTCGTCGGTCGCGAGTGTTCTGCGGCAGAAGCGTTGACGGGCCGGCGCGTTGTCAGCGTCCGCACCCCCGGCACGGGCATTGCTCTACCGTCTCTCAGCCGCACGGGAAGCGGCAATCAGGCAACGAGGAGAACAACGATGAATCGTTCGACGTGGACAGTCCGGAGAAGCTCGATGCTCACCATCATCTCGGCCCTTGCCCTCCTGTTGGAGGTCATGCCGGCGGCCGCGAAAACCGTGTTCCAGGACGACGTGGCGCTGATCCGATGTGGCACGTTCCAGGGATCGGCGGCACGCCGCTTCCGGATCGATCAAGACGGCAACGCGGACCTGCGCATCCAGGTGTCCGACGGCATCCCCGGGGCGTACACGGTTCTCGTCGCCGGGGTGGACCAAGGCATCCTGGTGGTCAACTCCTTCGGGCAGGGCCAGATCGAGTACGACAGCAGCCCGAGCGCGGGACAGCAGCTGATCGATTTCCCCCTCGCCGTCGACACCGAGATCGATCTCGAGTTCTCGAACATGGCGGTGGCGTTCAGCCTCTCGAACGACAACGACTGCCAGACCTCGCCCGGGCCCGGGACGACGGGAACCACCACCACGGTCACGGTAACCACCACCACCGACACCAGCGCGTCCAGCACCAGCACCACCGGCGCGACGGGGTCCAGCACGACGACCAACGTGGCGGGGTCCAGCACGACCACCAACGTGTCCGGGTCCAGCACGACGACCAACGCGACGGGCTCCAGCACGACCACCAACGTGTCGGGTTCCAGCACCACGACGCTGCCCGGGCCGGTCTGCCAGGCGGTCGAGCAGCTGGTGAGTCTCCGGAACTGCGGTGTGAGCAAGCGGGCGACGGGCGACCGTCGGGTGCGCGTGCGCGTCAACTGCACCGAGGATCTCCGGGTCCGGATCAACAAGGTCCCGAGCGGCTCCTACGGCGTGTACGTCGGCGGGGTTTTCCGCGGCACGCTGACGGCATCCGGGGGACAGGGTGAGCTCGAGTTCGACGACACGCCGGCAGTGAACGAGCTGCCGCTCACCTTCGACCCGTTCGGCGCCCTCGCCGTCAAGAAGGACGGCCGGACCATCCTGGCCTACCCGACCTGCCCGTGAGGCGGGGGTAGGCACCCACCCCAAACGGGAGCGAGCCGGGGCCCCGGGCAGCGATGCTGCCCGGGGCCCCGCGCTTTTGGGGGAACGCTCACGAGAAGTTCATGGTCGCGGGACGGTGTGCCATCGCGTCGCGGCCACCGAAAGCTGCCAGGCCAGGAGGCCGGGCACGCCGAGGAGCAGCTCGCGCACCCGCTTGGTGAGCGAGAGCGCGAGGGCGGCGTCCGCCGGCAGAGCGAGCGCGCTCCCAAGCACGACGAACGCACCTTCCTGCACGCCGAGGGCGCCGGGTACGGCGAACGCGGCCGCGCGCACCGCTTGCCCGAGGCTCTCGAGGAGCACTGCCGTCAGCACGTCCACCGGATGACCGAGTAGCCGGAGCGCGAGCCACACCTCGCCGGCGCCCAGCACCCAGCTGAACAGATGCCACGTGCCGGCGGCGACGATCGCGCTGCGTCTCTGGTACAGGCGGACGATAGCGGCATCGAGCCCCCCGGCATCCGCCACCAGTCCGGCCCACGCCGGGCCGCGGGTCATGCGGCGCAGTGTGCCGGCGAGCGTGGCGAACAGCCCCCGGTGCTGCAGCAGCCAGAAGCCGCCGACCAGCGCGGCCATGATCGCGACGCCGAGTGCCGCGGGGAGCGCGAGCGACGCGGCGTCGAGGCGGACCGCCAGGAGCCCGAGGCCGACCAGCGCGAACACCACCATCGAGCCGACCAGCAGCGTGACGTCGACCACCACGCTCGCCCCGGCGACGGCGGCGGGCACGCCGTGGCGCGCGAGGAAGCGCGCCTTCACGACGTTGCCACCGATCTGCAGCGCGGGCAGGAGCGTGTTCACCGACTCGCCGAGCCAGCGCCCGAACACGATCGTGCCGAACCCGGGGCGCAGGGCGCGCGGCAGGAGACCGGACCAGCCGGCGGCGTCCGCTATCAGGGGGATGACGTGGAAGGCCGCCACACCGAGCAGGCCCCACCCCGCGACCGCCACCGCCGCCGCGACGTCGCGTGCGCCGTGATACGCCACCAGTCCGCTGAACAGCGCCACGCCCACCACCAGCCCGGGGTAGGCGAGGGCCGTGAGCCGGGGGACGCGCGGCGCGCCACCGCGGGCACGGTAGAGCTGCACGGCCACCCACAGGGCGAAGGTCGGGGCGCCGATGGCGGTGGCCACGACGAACGGCTCGAGCCAGCCGAGCCAGGTGCAGGGGGCGATCACATACAGGATATCCTCGATCTCGAATCCGCCCCACGCGGCCTGCTCGAACGCCGCTGGCCCGCGACGGCGCGCGAGCGCGCTCCGCATGCTGAAGATGGCGAGCAGGGCCGCACCCGCCACCGCGCCGGCAACGACGGCGAAGGCGCCCAGGCGTCCGCTGCGCAGCCCGAACCCCATGGCGGTGAACAGGGACAGCTTGACGGCCAGGTCGGCGGCGCGGTCGAACTTGTGGCCGAAGGCCGACGCCTTGCCCGTCAGCCGCGCCAGCTCGCCGTCGGCGTGATCGAGCACCGCCGAGGCGAGGTAGAGCGCGGCCCCGGCGTCGGCCATGCGCCCGCCGGCGGCGTAGCAGGCCGCCGCGGCGAGGCCCACCCCGAGGCCCACGCTGGTCACGGCGTTCGGGTGGACGGGGGTGCGCGCGAGCGGCCGGACGAGCGCGTGCGCGAGCCGCGCGTCCCAGGGCTTCGTCTTCACGTCGCGCAGGCGCCTAGCGCACGGGCCGGCCGATGTCCACGCCGGCGCCCGCTTCCGGTTGCCGTCGCCCCCCCCGCCTGTTAGCTTGACGCCCGCCCAATGCACTTCCAGTTCGCCAACGTCCTGGTCTTTTTTGCGCTCGCCTTCCTCCTGTGCGGGATCATGTTCGGCCTGGGATTGCTGCTCCGCCCGCACAACCCGCATCCGGCCAAGCTTACCACCTACGAGTGCGGCGAACCGCCCAGCGGCCCCGCCTGGATCAACTTCAACATCCGCTTCTACCTGATCGCGCTCGTGTTCGTGATCTTCGACGTCGAGCTGGCGTTCATCTACCCGGTGGTCACCGTGTTCCGCGACTTCGTGGCCCGGGGGCAGGGCGCGCTGGCGCTGGTGGAGATGTTCCTCTTCATCGGCATCCTGGCGCTCGGGCTGGTGTACGTGTGGGTCAAGGGAGACCTCGAGTGGCTGAAGCGCCTGCCCGTCGAGCGGCCGCGCGCGGCCCCCGAAACGCGCAAGGCGGCGTAGGAGAGTCCGCGCATGTCACTCATCAACTCCGCGCCCGAGATGGCGCTCACCACCACCATCGACGACTTCCTCAACTGGACCCGCAAGTCGTCCGTTTGGTACATGATGTTCGGGCTCGCCTGCTGCGCCATCGAGATGATGCAGACCGGCGGCCCCCGTTCCGACCTCGATCGCTTCGGCATGGCGCCGCGCGCCACGCCGCGGGTGTCGGACCTGATCATCGTGTCGGGCACGCTGACGCTCAAGATGGCGCTGCGTACCAAGATCCTCTACGACCAGATGCCGGACCCGAAGTACGTCGTGTCGATGGGCAGCTGCGCCAACTGCGGCGGCCTCTTCCAGCTGGCGTACTCGGTATGCGACGGCGTCGACAAGATCATCCCGGTCGACGTGTACGTGCCCGGCTGCCCGCCGCGCCCCGAGGCCCTGACCGAGGGGCTGATCAAGCTGCAGGAGAAGATCCAGCAGGAGCGCTGGCTGGTGCGGCGGGACCCGTCCGAGGTGGGAGCGGCGTAGCCACGGCATGTCGGCCCTCGACGCGCCAGCAATCTACGGCAAGCTGAAGACCCGCTTCGGCGACGCCGTCGGGGAGACCTTCGGGACGCGTCCCGACAACACGGGGGCGACGGTGACGCCGGCGGCCATCGCCGAGGTCGGCCAGTTCCTGCGTGATGAGCCGGAGATCGCCTTCGACTGCCTGTCCAACCTCTCCGGCGTCGACTATCCCAAGCGCGAGGTGATCGAGATCGTCTACCACCTCTACTCGTACCGCCACCGCCACCGCTTCGTGCTGAAGGTCGCGGCACCGCGCGACAACCCGGTGGTGGCGACGCTGGCCGGCGTGTGGAGCCACGCCGACTGGCAGGAGCGCGAGGTCTACGATCTCCTCGGCGTCACCTTCGACGGCCACCCGGATCTCCGCCGCCTGCTCATGCCGGAGGACTGGCCGGGGCACCCCCTGCGCAAGGACTTCGTCGAGCCAGAAGAATACCACGGCATCTCCACGTCGCGGGAAAGCCTGCTGAAATGAGTCTCTCGGGGTTCGAGGTCGAAATCCAGCGCGAGGTAAACGGCGGCCTCGCCACCGAGGACATGACCCTGAGCATGGGGCCGCAGCATCCCTCAACCCACGGCGTGCTGCGCTTCGTGGTGCGTGCCGACGGCGAGGTGATGAAGGAAGCCATCCCCGACATCGGCTTCCTGCACCGCTCCATCGAGAAGATCGCGGAGAAGGTCGGCTACCACGGCTTCATGCCGTACACCGACCGGGTCGACTACGTCGCCGCCATGCCCTGCAACCAGGGCTGGGCGATGGCGGCCGAGAAGCTCGCCGGCATCGAGGTCCCGAAGCGCGGTGAGTACTGCCGCGTCATCGCGACCGAGTTCAATCGCATCCAGAGCCACCAGCTGGGCGTGGGGGCGATGGCGATGGACATCGGGGCCAGCACCCCGTTCACGCACGCCATCCGCGAGCGCGAGTACATCAACGACCTGCTGGAAGAGGTGTGCGGCGCGCGCCTCACCTTCAACTACATGCGTATCGGCGGCGTGGCCTGGGACCTGCCGGCCGGCTGGTGCGAGAAGGCGCTCGCCTACGTCAACCGCTACGAGCCGCTGATCGACGAGTTCAACGATCTCATCTCGTACAACAAGATCTACGTCGAGCGGATCGCCAACGTGGCGCCCATTACGGCCGCCGAAGCCATCGACTACAACCTGGTGGGGCCGAACCTGCGCGGCTCGGGCGTCAAGTACGACGTGCGCCGGGACGAGCCGTATTCCATCTACCCCGAGCTCGACTTCGAGATCCCCGTCGGCCGCGGCGAGATGGGCACGCTCGGTGACTGCTTCGACCGCTACATCGTCCGTATGGACGAGATCAAGCAGAGCTGCCGCATCATCCGCCAGTGCCTGCAGCAGCTCCCGCCCGGGCCGGTGATGGCCAAGGTACCGCGCAATTTCAAGCCGCCGGCCGGGGACGCCTACGTGCGCGTCGAGAGCGCGCGCGGCGACATGGGCTGGTACGCGGTCAGCGACGGCACCGCGTTCCCGTACCGGGTCAAGATCCGCACCGGCTCGTTCTCCGCCATCAGCATGATTCCGAAGGTGAGCCGCAACCTGATGATCGCCGATCTCATCGCCGTGATCGCCAGCTTCGACCTGGTGGCGCCGGAGATCGATCGCTAACCGCCATGCAGGAACTCGTCGACTCGCTGATCGCGCAGGGCATCGCGCCGGCTGCCGTGCCGGCGTGGGTGCACTACCTGACTGCCATGTTCCTCTTCGGGGGCATCGTGGTGTTCGGCTTCATCCTGCCCATCGCCGGCATCACCACCTGGGTGGAGCGCCGCATCGCCGGCCGCATCCAGAGCCGCATCGGGCCGAACCGCACCGGCCCCGCCGGGTTCCTGCAGTGGCTCGCCGACGGCATCAAGAGCGTGCTCAAGGAAGACGTGGTCCCGTCGGCGGCCGACGCTCCGCTGTTCAAGTTCGCGCCCTACGTCGTCATGGTTGGCTTCGTGGCGTCGTTCGTCGCCATCCCGTTCGGCGGCCCGCTCATCATCGCCGACCTGAACGTCGGCATCCTGTACGTCACCGCCGTCACCGCGCTGGTGGTGGTGGGCATCCTGATGGCGGGCTGGGCGTCCAACAACAAGTGGTCGCTGCTGGGCGGCATCCGCTCGGCGGCGCAGATCGTGAGCTACGAGATCCCGGCCGCCCTCTCGATCTTCTCGGTCGTCCTGCTCACCGGCGCGCTCAGCATGCAGACCATCATCGCCGAGCAGGGGTGGGCGCCGTGGACGTGGAAGCTGTTCGACAACCCGTTCACGTTCCTCGCCTTCTTCGTGTTCTTCGTGGCCGCGCTGGCGGAAGGCAACCGCACGCCGTTCGACCTGCCGGAGGCCGAGTCCGAGCTGGTCATGGGCTTCGCCACCGAGTACTCGGGGCTCCGGAACCTCCTCTTCTTCATGGCCGAGTGGGGCAACCTGTACGTCATCGGCGCGATCGTCACCACCCTCTTCCTGGGCGGCTGGCAGATCCCGTGGACGCTCGAGGGCCAGCCGTTCCTCCGCATCCCGCTGCAGTTCGCGACCTTCTTCTTGAAGTCGTACTTCTGGGTATTCGTGGCGGTGTGGCTGCGCTGGACGCTGCCGCGCATCCGCGTCGACCAGATGATGATGATGTGCTGGAAATACCTGGTGCCCGTCTCCATGGTGAACCTGCTCGGCACCGCCGTGTGGATGGTCGTCTTCCCGCACGGCGCGCCGCTGGTACGCGCGCTCCTCTGTCTGGTGGCGGTGGCGCTCCTCGGCCTGTTCGCGTCGCGGGTGGCCTACCACATCCGCCGGGCCGGCCTCCGGCGGGACGAGCTGTCCTTCAACCCGCTCGCGACCGCCCCCGTTCCGAGGTGAGTGCGATGGGACTCGGCGCGTATCTGAAGAACATCAAGGACACCGCCCTCACCATCGGGGACGGCATGGCGATCACGTTCTCGCACCTGCTGCGGAAGCCGTACACCGTGCAGTACCCCGATCGGCTGCCCGACGGCGTGCGCGTGCAGGACATGCTGCCGTTCCGCTACCGCGGCATGCTGGAGGTCGATCTCGAGATCTGCACCGCGTGCCTCGCCTGCGAGCGCGCCTGCCCGATCGACTGCATCGTGATCGACGCCAAGAAGGACAAGGACGCCGGCGGCCTGGTCATGACCCGCTTCGACATCGACATGGCCAAGTGCATGTACTGCGGCCTCTGCAGCGAGCCGTGTCCCACCGGCGCCATCCACCACACGCCGGAGTTCGAGGGTGCGGACTACTCGCTCGAGAGCCTGCTCCGGAAGTTCGTCAAGGGGCCGGTGCTGGCGTACAAGCCGAAGAAGGCGGGCGAGACGGATCCCGAGATCCTGCCCATTCTGGAGCGCGGCATGCGCTACATCGGCGAGTTCGCCACCGCGAACGCGGACGACGGCGAGGCGTAGGCGGGCCGGTCGCCGCCGCCGTCGCGGGCGACACTCTTCTCACCGGCCGCTGGGTACCAGCACCATCACGGGAATCCGCCGCCCGCCCGTGCGGTCCTGGTACCTGTCGAAGGTCGGGTAGATGCTCATGGCTCGCTGCCACAGGCGCTCGCGTTCCGGTGACGCCGCTTCGTGGGCGATGCGTGTCTCTTCGCGACCCCGCCACACCACGGTCGCGCACGGATTGGACTTCAGGTTGTGATACCAGGCGGGATGGCGGGCATTGCCCCCACGGGAGGCGATGACGAAGAGGTTGTCGCCATCCTCGAAGCTCAGCAGGACAACCCGCCGCGGCTGGCCCGACTTGGCGCCGGTGGTCGTCAGCAGGATCGAGAGCAGGCCGAGCGCCCTGCTGCTGAAGACACGCCCTTTGCTGAGCCGCATCAGGATCGGATCGATGCGGCCCAGGACATGCAAGCCAAACCATGTGAAGGGCCGCGTCATGAAGATCCGCTGCACGGTTCGCTCCCAGGGTGGGTGATCGCCTTCCATCAGCATGCCGGATCGCGACGGTGCCATGGGGAACCATTACGTGACCACCGCGCCCACTCGAGTGCGAGAAGCCGAGGACCTTGTAGAAGCGGGTCGATTCGTCCACGTCCGTGACGAACAGCTCGCACTTGGAGCCGACGACCTGTGCGCGCGCGGCTCCCGTCGCCTTCGCGATCAGCGGCGACGGCGGACGGGGCGGCGAGAAGTGACACCGGTCTGAGCAGTGCCAACCGGCGGTCCGCTGCGGTGCGATCACCGGCCCCGGCCTCCCGAACAACCAGCTGGGAGCAGTCAAGGACGACGCGCTTTCGCCGCAACCTCCACCAGTCACGCGTGATCCGTTGATGCGCCGCTACGATCGTGTCGCGGCTCGGACGCGCGGCAAGCTCGCTCACGACCGTAGTCTCGACGTACAGGTTCGACTTCATCGCTCCCCGATTCATCCTCGGCCACCACTCTTCCCGCGGCGCCTAACGGCCTGCGGATCAGCCGCGCGCCCGGCGGCGCGCGCTCGGAGCACCGGAAGCGACGCGTGCGGGCTGCATCCGCTTGTTAGCACGCGGCCGGCGACCATCCAGCCATTTCTTGAGAGACGCCTGACTCTCAGCCGATGGGCGACCTGCGAGAAGACCCTCGACACTGATATCCTCATCGAGGTCGGGCCAGTGGATACCCTCGCCACTGCCGATCAGTCGCCAGCGCCGGCGCTCGCGCGCTGTCCCGTGCAACAAGCGAGGATACCAGGCGAGCGGTGCCGTGACTGTTCGCCCGTCACTCAGATCGATGACGACGGCTTCGTCGGCGATCCGCGCCCGGATCGCCGACGAAGCCGGACTCTCATCCCTTGAAGTACGCATGCCATGCCCCCACAAGTCGTTCCCGATGCTCTACCACCAGGCGTTGGAGATGGGATAGCTCATGCCGGGCCAACCCGCGACTGGCACACAGGCGTACGGGTGTCAGCCAGAACTTCGCGCTCCCATCACCGCCTTCAACATGCACGTGCACCGGTTCCGCCCGGTCGCTCGCATAGAAGAAGAACCGGTAGGCCCCTACACGGAGGATCGTCGGCACCGTGCGTCATCCTCTCGCCGCAACGTCGTCCTCCGATTCCCGCTCGCTAACGGCCCTGGCGCTCAGCCGCCGCGGCCAGCCCCGGTCCTCGAATGACCTGAACGGCTCCGCGGCCGTGGTCGGCTGGAGCGTCTGGTTAGCCCTGCGGTGACGGCAGCATGGAGAAACTCAGGAGCGAAGTCTGCTCCGTTCGGCCATGCAATGGTGTGCCAATCTGGGTGCACCGAAACAGCCCGGAAGAGGCTCTTGTTGCGGAGTGGCTTGAACACCTCGCCATGGAGTTCGTCTCGCAGATCGACCTCCCCTTCCACCCCATCAGCGAACCGGACCCAGATGACGTAGTCCCTGACATGTCGTGCGTCGGTCACTCTCACCATCGTGCTACTCCAATGGAGGAATTCTCCTCAGCGGTTTGCGCGCGGCAGCCAGCTTCCAGTCTTCGAGCAGGTCGTCTTTGTGAAGGTCGTACCACTCCAGAACGTGCCGCAGCGCGCGCTTCGGGAACTTCCCCGTGATCACCCCGTCCTCGATCGACACCACGATGTCGAAATCACCATAGCTCGCGTGAAAGTGAGGCGGTCCATGGTCCCGATAGAACATCGCAATCACGATCCCGAGAAAACGACTCAGCTCCGGCACTCGCGGAACCTAGCGTATCCCATGCCGTCCGGCTAACGCTCCGGTTCAGCGGCGGCGCGCCAGCGCCGTCCGTTGCAACCGGTTGTTAGCTGGCCAAGGGGCGCTACTTGCCCCCTGTACTCGCCTCGATCTTCTTCTGGACGCTCTCCAGGTTAAACGATCCCGCGGTCTGGCTCGGCGGATAGTCCTTGAGCGTGAGCAGGAACTTCAAAGCCACTTCGTTGATGGCGAAGAGGACGTAGGGCCGGTCAAGGAACCAGTCGTTGTAGGTGTTCGCGTTGTGTTGGGCGCGCTCGAACGGGTCGCGGCGCAGGTTGAACAGCAGCGGCAAACGCAGTTCGGTGAACGGCTCGCGCCATACGCCGAAGGCCTGGCCGCGGTTCTCCATGTAAACGGCCTTCCAGTCGCCCGCGCGCACGGCGACGATGCCGCCTTCATCGTTGACATAGATGAACTCCTTGCGCGGCGACTCCTTCACCTTGCCGCTCAGGTAGTCGAGAAGGTTGTAGCCGTCGATGTGGTTGCGGTACTTGTGCCCGTTCAGCTCAGTGCCCCGCTTCAACTTGTCCTTGATGGCGGCGTCACCGCCGACGGCGGCAAAGGTGGGCAGCCAGTCCTCGTGGGCGACGATGCCGTTGAGCGTGATGCCGGCGGGGAACTTGCCCGGCCAACGCACGAAGGCGGGCACGCGGTAAGCGCCCTCCCAGTTGGAGTTCTTTTCCGAACGGAACGGCGTGTTGCCGGCATCCGGCCAGGTGTTGAAGTGCGGGCCGTTGTCGGTGGAGTACTGGACAAGGGTGTTGTTGGCGATACCCAGGTCGTCGAGCAGCTTGAGCAGTTCGCCCACCTGCATGTCGTGCTCGACCATGCCGTCCTGATACTCGTCGCCACCCGGGCCGGCAAGGCCGCGATGCGCCGCCTTCACGTGGGTGCGGAAGTGCATGCGGGTGCCGTTCCACCAGACGAAGAAGGGTTTGCCGGCCTTGTGCTGGCGCTGGATGAAGTCCTTCGCGGCAGCCAGCGTTTCCTCGTCGATGGTCTCCATCCGCTTCTTGGTGAGCGGGCCGGTGTCTTCGATGGTCTGGCCGCCCTTGCCGTCCGACCGGGTGTGCAGCACACCGCGCGGGCCGTATTTCTTGCGGAACGCGGGGTCCTTCGGGTAGTCGAGGTTTTCCGGTTCCTCTTCCGCGTTCAGGTGATAGAGGTTGCCGAGGAACTCGTCGAAGCCGTGCATCGTCGGCAGGTGTTCGTCGCGGTCGCCCTGGTGGTTCTTGCCGAAATGTCCGGTCGCGTAGCCCAGGCTTTTCATCACGGTGGCCATAGTGGCATCCTCCTTCTGCCAGCCTTCCGGCGCGCCCGGCACTCCCACTTTGGTCATTCCCGAGCGCAGCGGAACCGAGCCGCTGATGAAGGCGGCGCGCCCCGCGGTGCACGACTGCTGGCCGTAGTAGTCGGTGAAGCCGACCCCTTCGCTGGCGATGCGGTCGATGTTCGGCGTCTGGTAACCCATCATGCCGCGGTTGGTGTGGCTGATGTTCGTGGTGCCGATGTCATCGCCCCAGATAACGAGGATGTTGGGCTTCGTCGCGTCAGCGGCCTGCGCCGGCGCGCCACCGCCGAGCAACGCCAGTGCCGCGAGCGTGGCAAGGAACATCCTTGCCACGCCTGAGAGTTTCGTGTTCATGCAGTTTGTCCTTTCGGGTTGGTTGATGGTTGATGTGGGCCAGCTAACGAGAATTAGACGGTTCCGTGTAATGCCCAAAGACTGACCGCCCGTGCAGCATAACGCGCGACCAGTCTTCATCTCCCAACGACGTTCCTCCCATGATGCCGCGACCTTGCGTCATGGGCAGGTTCCAGCGCAAGGCGTGTTAGCCTGCACACCGCTGCAGGATATCTGCCGATCCAGCCCGCCGCCGACCATCGGCGCGAAGTATGAATCTGTTCCGCGGGCCCGCACAAGGGCCGACGCGGGGCGGGCCCGTCGTCGGGTCGATGACCGTTCAGGCCAGCACCGCCCCCAAGCGCGCCACCCCCTCCCGAATCGCCCGCACCGGCACCGCGGCGTACCCGAGAATGAGCCCCACGTCGCTCGGCGGCCGTTCGTAGTGCGGCGTGACCGCATACACCCCGACCCCCTCCGCCGCCGCCCGCTCGACGATCCCGCGCGTCGCGCGCCCCGGCACCCCGCGCAGCCACACGACCACGTGCAGGCCCGCGTTGCTCCCGACCACCTCCGCGCGGTCGCCGAGATGTTCGGCGAGCGCCGCGACCAGCGTCGCACGGCGCTCGGCGTTGCGTATACGGGCCCGGCGCACGTGCCGCTCGAATTGCCCGCTGGCGATGAACTCCGCGAGTGCCTCCTGTTCCAGGCGCGCACTGCCGCCGTCGGCGAGCACCTTGGCGCGCGCCACGACGTCGACCAGAGCGGGCGGGGCGACCAGGTAGCCCAGCCGGAGCGCCGGGAACATCACCTTCGAGAATGTCCCCAGGTAGAGCACGCGGTCGTCTTCGTCGAGCGCTTTCAGCGGCGCCACCGGCCGGCCCTGGTAGCGGAACTCGCCGTCGTAGTCGTCTTCGATCACCCACGCCCCCGTCCTCCCTGCCCACGCGAGCAACTCGGCGCGCCGGGTCCACGACAAGACGCCGCCCAGCGGGAACTGATGCGACGGCGTGACGCACGCGAGGCGGGCGCCCGGCACGCTCCCGAGTTGGGCCGTATCGATCCCCTCGTCGTCGACCGGGATGCCGTGGACGGTGGCCCCGGTGGCGCGAAACGCGTTGCGGGCTCCCTCGAACGCCGGCTCCTCCACCACCGCGTGGTCGCCGGGGCCGAGCAGCAGGCGCGCCACCAGGTCGAGGCCCTGCTGCGAGCCGGTGACGATCACGATCTGCGCCGGATCGCAGCCGACGCCGCGGGCGCGCGCGAGGTATTCGGCGATGGCCCGGCGGAGCGCGAGCGACCCCTGCGGCGGCCCGTAGTCGAACGCGCGTGCCGAGCCGCGGCGCGCACACCGGCCGACACAGCGGCGCCACGCTTCGAGCGGGAACTCGGCCATCGACGGCATGCCGTAGCGAAAGTCCCAGCGCAGCGTCGGGCGGGCGCTGGCGTACGCGCTCTCGAGCGGGAAGCGACGGGCGGCGACGATGCGTTCGCCCACGTCGGACAGCTGTGGCCGCGCCGCCGCGCGTCGGACGACGGGCGCGGCGGCGGCGGTGGTGGGTGGTGGACGCTGCACGTAGCTGCCCGAGCCCTGGCGTCCGACCAGGTAGCCCTCGGCGGCGAGCTGCTCGTAGGCGAGGAGGACCGTCGTGCGCGAGATGCCGAGGTCCACGGCCAGAGCGCGGGTGGCGGGCGCGCGGCTTCCGGGGGCGAGCCGGCCGGCGACGATGGCCTGGCGCAGCGCGCGGTAGACCTGCGCGAAGAGGGGGCCGCGTCCGTCCAGGTGCATGGGATTGGCCTTGGCAATATGTCGAGAAATGGCTCTTCACAAGAGCCAATTGTACGGGTATCGAACGAGCATGACACCCGACACCATGCTGGCCCTCGTCCGCGAGTACGCCGCCGCCAAGAGTGCGCAGGACGTGCCCCGTACGCTCGCCGTGTGCGACGACGCCTTCGAGCTGGAGACGATCGCCTTCGGCACCCGCTCGCGCGGCCATGCCGAGACCGCCGCCCATCTGCAGGCCTTCTTCGCGACGTTCCCCGACTATGGGGTGGTCGTCGAGCGACTCGTCGCCGACGACGGCGTCGTCGCCTGCTGGGGGACGGCGACGATGAGCATGCACGGTCCCATCCTCGACATCGCGCCGACGGGTCGCACTGCCCGCGTGCCGTTCATGTGCGTCTTCGGGTTCCGCGGCGAGCGGATTGCCCTGGAGCGGTTCTTCTTCGACCTGGCCTCGCTCTGCCGGCAGCTCGGCGTGTCGGCCGACCGGGTCGACGCCGCGCTGGCATCGTTCCGCGAATCGGGGCATGGAGAAGCCCACCCATGACGACCCGACATACGGTCTACCGGAGCTGCCACCTGTGCGAGGCCACCTGCGGTCTCGGCATCGACGTCGAGGACGACCGCATCGTCGCCGTGCGCCCCGACGACGACGACGTGCTGTCGCACGGCTTCGTGTGCCCGAAGGGAGTCGCGATCGGCGCCGTCCACCACGACCCCGACCGCCTGCGCACGCCCGTCCGCCGCACCGCCGCCGGCGGCTTCGAGCCGATCGGCTGGGACGACGCCTTCGCGCTCGTCGCCGACCGCCTGCGCGCCGTCCGTTCCCGTCATGGCGCCGACGCGATCGCGGTCTACATGGGCAACCCGATCGTCCACAATCATGGCGCGCTCCTGGTGCGGAGCGGCCTGCTGAAGGCGATCGGCACGCGCAACTCCTACAGCGCCAGCTCGCAGGACACGGCGCCGCGCTTCGCCACCTCGTACTGGCTCTACGGCAGCTCGCTCGCCATTCCGGTCCCGGACATCGACCGTACGCACTATTTCCTCTGCATCGGCGCCAACCCGTACGTCTCGAACGGCAGCTTCCTGACCGCCCCGGACATCAAGACACGCATGCGCGCCATCCGCGCGCGCGGTGGGCGGGTGGTGGTCGTCGACCCGCGTTCCACCGAGACGGCACGCGACGCCGACGAGTGGGTGCCGATCCGGCCGGGCACCGACGCGGCGTTCCTGCTCGCCATGGTGCAGACGCTGGTCGCCGACGGCCGGGTCGATGGCGCACGTATCGGGACCATCGCCGACGGCTGGGAGCGGATCGTCCCCCATCTGGCCGCGTTCACGCCCGAGCGGGTGGCGGCATGGACCGGCGTGCGCGCCGATGTGACGCGCCGGCTCGCCCGCGAGCTGGCCGACGCCCCGTCCGGGGTGGCGTACACCCGCGTCGGTGTCTGCAACGCCAAGTTCGGCACGCTCGGCACCTGGGCGACGGACCTGCTGAACCTCGCCGCCGGCCGCCTGGGCGAGGTCGGGGGCTGGATGTTTCCCAGCCCGGCGATCGACGTGGCTGCGCTCATGCCGTACCTGGGCGACGGGTGGGGACGGTGGCGGAGCCGGGTGCGCAACCTGCCCGAGACGCTCGGCGACCTGCCGTCGGCCACGCTCGCCGACGAGATGGCGACGCCCGGCCCGGGGCAGGTGCGGGCCTTCCTCTGCTTCGCCGGCAATCCGGTCCTGTCGGTGCCGAACGGGCGGCGTCTGGCGCGTGCGCTCGACGGGCTCGAGTTCATGGTCGCGATCGACCTGTACGTCACCGAGACCAGCCGGCATGCCGACGTGATCCTGCCGCCGGCGTGGGCGCTGGCGGAAGATCACGTCGATCTGCTGTTCCCCAATCATGCGGTGCGCAACACGGTGCGCTTCTCGGGGCCGGTCGTGCCGCCGGGAGCGGAGGAGCGGGTCGACTGGCAGATCCTGCTCGAGATCGCCGAGCGCATGGGCGGCGGGCCGTTCGGCATGCGGGCCGCGGACGCGGTGTATCGGGTTGCGAAACGGGTCGGCTATCGCTGGAACCCGACCACCATCGCCAACCTGATCCTGCGTGCCGGCCGTCATGGCGATCGTTTCCTGCCGTGGTCGAAGGGTTTGAACCTCCGGAAGGTCGCCGAGACGCCGCACGGGATCGATCTGGGGCCGCTCGAGCCGGGGGTCGCACGCCGAGTCCTCCATCGCGATCACCGCGTGCGCGTGGCGCCGGCGCCGATGCTGGGTGGCCTGGCCGAGCTGGAGCAGGCGATGAGCCGGCCCGCACCCGCGCTGGTCCTGATCGGGCGCCGCGAGGTGCGTACGTGCAACTCGTGGATGCACAACGTGCCGGCGCTGGTCGCCGGTCGCGAGCGCTGCGTGCTCTACGTGCACCCGGCCGACGCCGAGCGGGCCGGCGTACGCACGGGGTCGGCCGCCATCCTCGAGAGCCGCGTCCACACCGGCGAGGTGCGCGTGCAGGTGACCGACGACATCACGCCCGGGGTGGTTTCGCTGCCGCACGGCTGGGGACACGCCGAGGTGGCGCCCTGGCAGCGCGTCGCCGGCGCCCATCCCGGTGTGTCGGTCAACGACTGGACCGACGATGGCGACGTGGAGAGCCTGGTCGGGCAGTCGGTGCTGAACGGCGTGCCGGTGCAGTTGCGGGCCGCGGCCGGCCGCGCGGCCGTCGCCTGAACGACCCGGTCACCCGCGCTTCACCCGGAAGACGAACCGCACCCGGTCACTCGCCGCCAGGTCGGCCGGCGCCGCGTACGCGGCCCGGTGCGGCACCAGGCGCACGTCCTGCAGACGATACGCCTCGACGAAGATCTCCGAGCAGAACCAGGTCGCGCGCTGGCGGCGGCGGCTCTTCCAGCCGGTGAGCACATAGACCAGGAAGCGCACCAGGCCGCCGTGATTGTACAGTTTGCCGAGCTGCTGGAAGCCGAAGCCGATGGCGCCGCGGCGCTGGTCGTCGGTCACGTCGAGCAGCTCGAAGTAGTCGATGCCGCCGTGGTAACGCCGCACCAGCTCCGACATGAGGATCAAGCGGACGCCGGCGCCGACCGCCTCCAGGCAATAGACGCGCCCCTCGAAGAGGTAGATCGCCCCCACATGCGAGTACGGGCTCCGCGTCAGGAGGCGGATCAGCCCGCTCACCGGGCCGCGACCGCGGAAGCAGAGCAGGTCGCCGGTGCGGAACTGTGGCCGGACCTGCGGATAGGGCCGCGACGGCACGCGGCGCGCGCGCGGGCCGAGCAGGCTCCCGTCCGTCCGCACGCTCTCAGGCCACGCCGAAGCGCGTCGGCGACAGCGCCGCCGCGATCGGCAACGCGCTCCGTCCGTCGAGCAACAGCTCCGCCGCCAGGCGGCCGAGCGTCGGGCTGGTCTCGATGCCGCATCCGCCCTGGCCCGCGAGCCAGAAGAAGCCGGGCACGCGCGCATCCTCGCCCACGACGGGAACACGGTCGGGAGTGAACGTCCGCAGCCCGGCCCACGTGCGCCGCAACGTCCGCGGCACGAGCCGCGGGGCGACGGTCCCGAGACGCGCCAGCGCCTCGGCCACGCGCACCTCGTCCGGCCGCGCATCGGTCGGCTCCATCGGGTCCTCGTCCATGGGACTCACCAGCAGCCCCCCCGACTCGGCCCCGAAGTACACGCGCGCCGACTCGTGCGACACGAACGGCCACCCCCGCACGTCCAGGTCTTCGGGCGCCGCAAAGGTCACGATGGTGCGCCGGTGCGGCACCAGCGGGATGGGCAGGGCGCCGGCGAGCGTGCCGATCTGTCGGGCCCAGGCGCCGGCCGCGTTCACCACCCAGCGGGCGGCGATCTCGCCCCCGCGCGTCACCACCCCCCGGCAGCGGCCTCCATCGACGCGGATCCCCGTCACCTCCACGTCGCACCGCCGCCTGACCCCCCGGCGCGCAGCGTGCGTCAGGTAGCTCCACAACAGGCCGTGCACGTCGAGCCGCCCGTCGTCCGGCAGCAGGACCCCACCCGCGACACACGCCGGTACCAGCACGGGAACGCGCGCCAGCACCTCGCCGGCCGACAAGAGCTGTACGTTGGTCCCACGCGCGAAAATCAGCGGGGCCACCTGCTGCACCGCGCTCCACTGCGGCTCCTGGAATAGTGCCAGGACACCGCTCGCCTCGAGCAGTGGATGCTCCGCGAACCCCGAGGGCAGGTTTCGGAAGAACGGCGCGCTCGCCACCTTCAGCTCCTGCAGCGCCGGCACCGGATCCCACTCGACCAGCACCGCCGCGCTCCGCCCCGTCGCATGCTGCCCCGGCTGCCCCTCGCGCTCCAGCACCAGCACATCGGTACACCCGCGCTCCGCCAGAAAATACGCAAGCGCCGCCCCGGCGATCCCGCCGCCGACGATGACGACCTCGGCGCAGCTCGGTGCGGTCATGGAGCACTGGTGCACGCGTAGCGTACCGGTCGCGGCTGGGCAAAGCACGCCGTCGACAGGCAAGTCGTCGACGGGCTGCCACTGCCTCGCGGCGGCGCGGGGGTGCCCTCACGGAGGCGAGAGCCCGGCCGCTACGAGCCCTAGGCGAGTAGGCCGGGCGCCATGTCGCCTCCGTGAGGGCACCCCCGCGCCGCCGCGCGCACTCGCCGCGCCCGCGACGCGCCACAAACCACGTGAGGTCGCCCCGACGAGCTGCTAAACCCAC
>CAZUDO010000057.1:0-307580 GCA_964618895.1 uncultured Binatia bacterium (SeqCode) | reverse complement strand
GGACCAAGCGCAGTACCCGCGAACCCGGGTCTCCGAAGATGCCGACCACGGTCGGCTCGGGACGACATCCCGGGAAGCGATAGGCATCGGACAGGTGGCGAGGTCGCGTGCGGGATGGCATCCGCACACCGTGCCAAGTTTCCGGGCCCCCGCCAACAGCCGCTGGGCCTACGCTACCAGCTGTTTCCGATCGATCGGCCCCGCCCGGTTACCCACACAAACCCGCGATGAGCCCTATTTTCAGAAGGGGTCGCTGTCTCACGCACGTTGGCACAGAGGGGCGGGTGCGGGTTCGTGGTGAGGTCCTGAACGTAGCTCCCCGAAGGTCCAGCCTACGCCCCGATCTCGTCGAGGGCTCGAATCTCGTCCGGTTGGAGCTCGAAGTCGTAGACGCTCAGGTCCTCTGTCATGTGCGAGGCAGAGGTCGTTCCCGTCAGCGCGGTCATGCCCACTTGAAGGGCAAAGCAGAAGATCACCTGCGGCACGGTCCTGCCGGTCCGCGAGGCGATCTCGTTGACTCGACGATGCCCGAGCACTTCTCGGTTGGCGGTCAGCAGCGAGAAACCTTGGTAGAGTATCTCCCGCTCGCTACAGAACTGCCGAACGGCTCGGTCCCAGCCCATCGAGGCGAAACACCTGTTCTGCACGATGGCCGGCCTTATGGACGCCTCGGCATACAGCTCCTCGAGTTGCCCGACATTCACATTCGAGATGCCCAGGAGCCGGGTCTTGCCGGCTCCGTGCAAGCGCTCCATCGCCTTCCAAGTGTCCCAGTCGCCGGCGCTCAAGCCGTGACGGACCGATGGGCCATGCAGAATGTACGCGTCGAGGTACTCGACCCCGAGATGTTCCAACGAACTCGCGAACGACTGTTCGACCTGGGTGGCGAGCGGCGCGCTGGAATCGTAGGGCAGACGGTGGTCCTGCCCGTCCACATGGGTGAACTTCGTCTGGAGGAAGACGTCCTCCCGCTCGAGACGCCCGGCCGCAAGGGCGCCGGCGACCGCCTCTCCCACACCAGCTTCGAAGTAGTGGCGGCGTTGATTGGCCGTGTCGATCCCGCGAAACCCGGCCTCGATGGCCATGCCCGCGAGCCGAGCGGTGTCGCCTTCCTTCCATGCCGTGCCGTAGATCAACGTCGGCACCCGGACGTCATGCACTCGGACGTATTGTGTCAGCTCCAGCTCTCGCTCCACCATGAGGCCGCGTAGCACGGGAGTCTGCGCCAGGGCTACAGCAGCCTGGCGGGAAAGCGCCGTTCGGGTCCACGCGCCACAACCGGAAGGTCCCGTACGATCTGCAGACGCGGATACGGAACACGTACACCGGCGCACGTCGAGCGGGCGCCGCGCGAAGAGGTGCTCGGCCGCAGCGAGGATGCGCGGCGCGAGTCCGCGATCTGCGCCCCACCAGTCGCCGGCCTGCCGCGCGGGGTTCAGCGCACTCTGACCTCCCATCCGGGATCGACGATCGTATCGCGGAGCTCCGACAGGACACGCCGGTTGTCGAGGTACCGCCACGGGTGAAAGTCGCGCCGATGGTAGGCGGCGACGGCGCGCCATCGACCCCGCAGCATCCCGCCGCGCCCGAAGACAAAGCCGATGAGGCCCCGCCACGCGTAGAGGTCCTGCGCCGCGCCGGCGCTGGCGAGGATACGGTATGAGACCGCTGGGAGCGCGAGGGCGAGGAGGACGACGGCGATCCACAGCCCGGCGATGCGCACGGCGTAGGTGTAGAGCCCGTGGCCGCGTGCCGCGTGGAACACGTCGAAGAGCACCGCCTTGTGCTCCACCTCCTCGTAGCCGTGCCACCGAAACAGCCTGGCGATGCGAGGGTCGACGCCGTCGAGCAGCTCCGGCCGCGAGAGGATCGCGTTGCCGATCTCGCCGAGAAAGTGCTCGCCCGCCATGGCAACCGCGCTCCTGAGATCGCTCGAGGTCCAGTCGACGACGGCGAGCCATCGCAGCACGGAATCCGCAACGGGCTCGACTGGCACGCCCCACCGAATGAGCAGCCGGTTGAACGCCGCGTGCATACTGGCGTGGGCGGCCTCCTGACGAAGGAAGGCATCACCCTCGGCGCGCAGCGCCTCTTCGGCGATGCGGGGCAGCAGGCGGCGGGCATCGTCGATGAAGAAGCCCTCCACCACCGGCGCCATCGCCGAGAGCGCCTCGAGAAACGCCGTGGGCCCGATGCCGGCCGGGTGCCAGGCGCGCGGCACCTCGTGCTCGAGGCCCTCGAAGTCGAAGCCGGGCCGCCGCGGTGTGACCGTGAAGCCCAGCCTACAGGTGGAGGTTGGATCCGACATGCGGTCGTTCCTTTCGATCTTCCGCTAACCTACCTGCATTACTGGACAGTGCCAAGTTTTCGGGCGTGATCCTCGCCGCTTGGCGGGGGACTGCGCCTGGCCGTCAATCGCGAGTTCGCGCTCGGCCTGTTCGAGTTCGGGGGCCACTACGCGCTCTATCCCCCCGGCTCGGCCTACGCCCGGCACCGCGATCGCTTCCGCGACGATGACGCGCGGGTCGTGTCGTGCGTCATGTACCTCAACGGCGGCTGGCGCCCGACGGACGGCGGCGCGCTGCGGCTCCATCTCGGCGATGGACCGCATCGCGACGTGCCGCCGGCAGGCGGGACGCTGGTCGCGTTTCTGTCCGAACGGTTCGATCACGAAGTGCTGCCGGCGACGGGCGCTCGATGGTCGCTCGCGGGGTGGTTTCGCCGGCGCTCGCTGCCTTCGCCGCGCTGAGCGCGACGGGCGTCATTACGGAAGGACGGGGCCGGAGTAGAAGCGAGCCAGGCGAGAAATGGCCTTTGTCCGTCTATCTTCGTTGGGCATCGCGCCCGGGAAGGTCGAGCGTTTCTTGCTCGCCGATGGGACATCCGTCACCCGATCGGTCGGGATCGCGCGGTTCGAGGTCGCCGGCGCGAGCGGCGGGGCCCCCGTCATCCTCGGGGAGCCGGGTGATGCCTGGCTGCTCGGCGCGCTCTTGCTCGAGAGTCTCGGGCTCCTGGTCGATCCCTTCCAGCGCGAGCTGCGGCCGATGCGGCTCGTGTTGTACGCCACGGCTCCCCGCGCGACCGACAAGCGTCGGGACCGGCGGGGGATTGTCGGCGTCGGCGATCCGTGGTTGAGAGTAACCTCACCAGACTCACCGCGAAGGAGGTGCCGCCCCATGCCGAAGAAGGTCCGACCGATCCCCAAGGGCTACCACACTGTCAGCCCGATGCTGAACCAGGCCGACGCCGCGCAGACGATCGAGTTCTGTAAGAAGGCGTTCGGGGCCAAGGCCCTGATGAGGATGGCCGGCCCGGGTGGGAAGATCATGCATGCCGAGGTCCTGATCGGCGACTCGATCGTCATGCTGAGCGACGCCGTCCAGAGCCCGGCCCAGCCGGCCGGCTTGTTCCTCTACGTGCCCGACGTCGACAAGACCTTCGCCCGGGCGGTGAAGGCCGGCGCGACCGTCCTCATGGCCCCGCAGGACATGTTCTGGGGCGATCGCTTCGGCCGCGTGCAGGATGCCCAGGGCAACAGCTGGGCGATCGCGACGCACCGCGAGGACGTCTCGCCACGCGACATGAAGAAGCGCGCCGCGGCGGCGTTCGCCCCCGCTGGAAGCTGAGCACGAGGCGGCGAGGCCCCGGAGCGTCGGCGAGCGCGGGCGCCCACGCCCCGCCGTCCGATTGGCGCTGCCGCCCGAGCTTCTTCATCCGGCTGCAGAGCGTGATCGGATGCATCCCGAGGACGTGGGCGGCGCCCGGCACCACGACGGGATCGCAGGGGGCCGGCCCCTCCGCCGCCGCGCCGGCGAGCAGGAAGTCTGCGCCCATCTCGAGCATCGGGCCCGTGGGCAGTACCGCGGCCCGCTCGACGACGTTCTCCAGCTCGCGGACGTTGCCGGGCCAGTCGTAGGCCACGAGCCGCTCCATCGTGCTCTGCGACACGCCCCGGATGGGGTTTCCCATCTCGCGTGCGAAGCGTGGTTACGAAGATGTAGAGCCCCATCAGCCGGCCGAAGTCGATCAGGCGATTCGCGTTGCCGACGAGTCCGTATGCGACCAGCGTGACTGCCCCGAGTGCCAGCACGTCCCACGCCGACCGAACCAGGCCATGGCGGATCGCGGCGTCACCGCGGATATCCAGCGCGGCGGCGAGGTGAGAGCGGCGCCGATGTCAGAAGGTTAGCTTGCCGAAGGCGGCTGGGTTCCCGATCACGTCGCGCTCGATGTACTGGATGAACCGTGGCGCGGTCGTCAGGCGCTGCTGCCACTCCGCGTTCGATGACGACGAGACCAAGGTCTCGTATGTTCGTGGCGGGTGTCGCTGGGGTCGGGTCTCGCGAGGGTAGAGGACGTTGGGGTCGAGGGGCGCAAGGTCTGCCAAGTGCGTCCGCAGGTCGGGGGGGAGCTGCCACCACAACCCGATCAGATGCGAGAGGTTGACGATCCTGTGGTGGGTCTGAAAGGACGGGGGTAGGAAACCGTAGTGCTCAACGATCACCGCCTTCACCGCGTACTCGGCCGACATGAACAGGGCGCCCGCGCCGGTGACATCCATCGAGGAGATGTCGTTGAACCGGCGTTGGGCCGCACCGACGCTGCCCCGGCTCTCGTTCAACCAGCTCGCCGTTTCAGGTTGCACCGTCGCCGTACCTTCCGATCAGCTTGGGCGGCGGCGAGCGGGTCGTCAACTGCGTCATACCCGCCGGGGGCTGTCGATGATGGTTTCGATTCGGCAGCAGACGCGCGTCAAGCCGTCAGCGGGCCGCCGCTTCCGGGTCGCCCGTAGGCCCCGCGTCCTGGGCGGCAGCCTGCTTGCGGAGCGTCACCACGAGGGCGCCATCGGCGTAGTAGTCGCTTGATCCCTCCTCAACCACGGGCTCAGGGAGGCTGAGGGGTACAACTCGTCGGTCTGAGGCGGAGCGTCGTCCTCGACCGGATCGTCGGGTTGCGCCCGGCTGCCGTAGCGCGATGCTGACGCGGTGTGCTCCCGACAGTCCTGTCTTCCGGGCCGACCTGCGTCCGAGCCGTGCCTGCCTCCGTCCGCGAGCAGAAGCGGCCTTGTCGTACCGTGCCGGAGAGCGTTGTCCGCGGAGTCGGGGCGGAGGGGCCAAAGGACCCTTGGCAAGACCCCCCAAGAGGAGTAGGGCTCGCCCTGACAACGGGCTTCGCCCGTTCATCTGGGTAATGTCGGGGAAAGCCACCACACCGCCGTGCTTCGGCGACGACTGCCTAGCTTTGCTGGGAGGAGGTGCAGGATGCGCATACCCGGTCTCGTCATGGTCGGAGTCATCGGCATGGGGGGTGCCCTCTGGGCGCGAACCGCCCTGGCCACGCACGCGGAGCCGAGGCGGGCGGTCAGCTACTCGACCTCCCTGGCCGCCCCGCCCGCGAGCGACGATCCCACGTGCATGTTCCGCGACGCTCGGTCGTACGCCAACCTCACCGTCCGGCTTGCGTTCGTCGATCCCTTCACCTTGCTGCGCGACGACCTGGAGGTGAAGGGTCGGCTCATCCGGTTGTCGACGGCATGCGCGGGGGAAACGCTCACGGTGACCGCCTCCCTGGTCTTGACGCTCGACGACTGCGGCGGCAGCGCGTGCACGCTGATTCAACTTCCCGACTATCCGCTGGCGGCGTGTGTGGTGAGCCCCAACGGAGGATGCATCCTTCCGGCCACGCGCCTCAGCACGTTCGTCGGCTCCCTGGTCTTCGACGCGGGGAAGCGAACGGGCGTCGAGCTGCGGGACGTGAAGATCCGTCGCGGGGGACTGACCCCGTTCGTCCCCACCCTGGTCGCCCAGACACGGCAGTTCCATACCGTCCGACTGGTGACGTCCTACGCCGACTGCCTCTTGCCGGGCGGGAGCTTGACCAGCGATCCGCCTGGCCTGGTCCTGCCGGGGTGCGCACCGGTCCCCAATGATCCCGTGTGCGGGTTCTCCTCCACGGGGCAGGGCAACGTCGCCATCAAGATGCGCAAGAACACCGTGAGCGGCATGCACGACGACCTCCGCCTCAACGCGACGCTGCGCAACCTGACCGACGGGTGCGATGGCGAGAGCCTCAGCTTCGTCGTCGGGGGCGTCGCGGTGGCGAGCTGCAGTGTCGACCCGTCGACCAACGGCTGCCGGATCCGTGGCCTCGTGGTCCCCGGCACGACGGTGCCACAGGTCGACCGCGTGGAGGTGAAACGCGGCGCCCTCACCACCTTTACCTCGGGCATCTTGATCCCGTAATACCGCGTCGTCGCGCTCCAGGCCGCGCGCGCTTCGCGCGGAACGCCATCTGCTCGTCCTGGCGTACTTCAGGAAGCATTTGGTTGCGCGTCCGGACGAAGTGGCGCGCGCGATCGACCTCGATTCGGCGATCGTGGCGGGGCTCTGCGCGGACCTGGCGGCCGGGGAATGGTTCAGGTTGAGGCCCCCGCCCCGGCCCCCGGGCGGCTAGTGCGTCAGGATGCGGAGCCGCTTGAGCAGTTCAGGCCCGGCCGGCAATAGGTGGGCGATCATGACTGGGCTCTTTCTGGCGGCCGTCCATGCCCGTGCGTCCACGTCCCAGCGCTCTGGAACCGCAATCCCCTCGCGCGCGACTACGCGAAAGACCTCGCCACCGTCTTCGCTGGGCGGGATCAGGACGGGCTCTGACTCGTCATCCGCCACTGGTGCCCCGGCGGCATGCCGCCGTCCCCTGGGCATCAATCCCCTTGCCTCGGCACGGGGAGCCCGAGCCCCTCCGCCCCCCAGCGCGTCACGACCAGCACCGCCCAGTCGCCGGGACGCACGAGCCGCCAAGCGGCAGGAATGCCGGCCTTCGGCACCCACACAAGCTTGCCCGCCACGCGGCACGGGAGCGCCGCAGTTGTTTCCTCCACCCGCTCGGTATCCGGGAAAACGCGACCAGATCGTTGTCGGAGTTCATGAGAGGGCGGCCGCCGGGGTCCACGGCCCTATGTATCGACCCGATCCGGTGCCGACTTGAGTGTGGACGAACCTGGGACATCGCCCGCCGCCGTGGGTGGTTGACGACCCTATCGGAAACGGCGCGGAAGGGAGCGTTCTCGGCGCTAGCTGCCCGGCTATCGCGACGAGTGTTCGGTGGAGCAATCGGGCCGTCGGGAGGTGATCGACGGTTGCGAATCTACAAACACGTATCGAGATGAAGCCTCGCGATTCGACGCTGCCGGCTCAGTGCGCTCGCTGCGCCTTGGTACAGCTCGCCAGTGGGCCGGTCCAGGCACTTTCCGCCTGGCCACGGAGGGAGCGGCCAATCGGGGAGTGCTTCACGCAGAGCGTTTGCCACGACGCCGTCCAACGGCATCTCAAAGAACGGTTCGGCACGGGCCACGTGATAGTGGTGGCGACGATAGTTGCAATAGTGGTTGTAGAATGTGTCACGAAGAAAGAGATTGACCGATGTGCGGGCAAGACCCCGACCGCGCAGCGATCGGGATACGGTGTTGCACACGCTGGGTCGCATGATCCAACGCGGCACGGACCGCCGTGGCATCACGCGTACCGAACGCCCTCAGGTCTGTCTTCGAGAGGGAGTGTCGGAGGGCGGCGACTACGCCGGAAGCCCCGGCATTGTGTGCGGGGGACGTACCGACGGCAATGACACGTTCCGCGCTCCTGGATCGCCGATAGGAACTCGCGTGGCGTAGTCACATGTTCGTCCGTGTGACTGTGTGTCGTGGCTCGATCGCGTCGTTGACGCATCCGCGCACGGGCTGTTAGACTGACCTTACCTCGAGGAACCGGATAGAAAAGGGGTGGTGGGAGGTGTCTCTCTCGGGGGAGGAGGCCCTTTTGTGGAGCAAGCCCCTTCTTCCGTAGTGACGGCGCTGGGAGGTCTTCTCGCTGCGATCCTTGCCGGCGTAGCGGTTCGCGCCATCTTTGACCGCGTGGCCGGGCATCGCAGACGCTTGAAGCTCCTGAAGGCCCTCCAGGTCGCCGTAAGAAGCGTTCGCAGTTCCTTGTCAGCGACCTTGCGGGCCTCGTACGGTGCGATGCGAACGGGGGGCTTGCCTGGGATGCCAGTTGCCGCCGCACTCCCGCTACTCACCAGCCTGAGACCCGATGATCTTGCGTTCCTGCCGAACCGGGAGGCGGAACTGGCGAGTGAACTCACCACGAAGCTGGAGCGTCTGTTGACCTTTCGAGTGACCTCTCGAGCGAACATTGCCCGTGCGAACGCGGTTGACCTCGCAAGCGGAGCGGCGTGCCTCCGAAGCGAGAAGATCAGGGAGAAGGAGGTGCGCGACTGCACGCACCTGCTCACGATCACCCTCGAAAACGCCCAGGAGTTGCAGAACTGCGTCTACCGCCTAACGCGGCGCCGCACTCTGATCCAAGCCCTGTTTGCACCGCGGAGGCCCCGCCCCAGCGGTGAGGCTACCCTGCGGAACCCTACGCCGGCCAGCGCGCCGATGGCCTGACCACCGAAGAGCCGAGGAAGTGCGCCGCGTACGACGCCCTGATTGCAGCGACCGTGCGGGCCGTAGGTGCGCCGCTCGCGACGTTCGACCGTCGAGCTCGCTTCGCCTACGAGCGCTACGGTGTCGAGATGCCCCCAGGGACATGAAGCTGGTGCCACCAACCACGCCATGAAATGAGCATGGCGCCCGCCATGAACGGACGCTCGCTCACGGGCCTCGCCCTCCGGCTCGCCGCCGTGGCGTTCGCCCTCGGCACGACCGCGGCCGCGATCCTCGCGTGGCGCCTCACCCGCGGCCCCATCGACCTGCCCTTCCTCACCCCCATCCTGGAGCGCGCCCTGAGCGGCGCCGGCGGTACGCTCACGGTCCGCATCCGGACCACCACGCTCGCCTGGGATGCCCGCGACCGGCACGTCGAGCTCCGTCTCCTCGACGCCGAGGCGCGCGGCGACGACGACGACGAAGTCGCCACCATCCCGGCGCTGGCGATCCGGTTGAATCGCAGTGCGTTGCTGCGGGGCGCCATCGTGCCCCGCGAGGTGACGCTGCTCGGGCCGCGCCTGCGCCTCGTGCGCCAGCTCGACGGCCAGTTCGGGGTCGGCATCGGCGACGTGGCCGGGGTCGAGAGCGAAGAGATCCTTCCCCTTCTCGCCGACGGCCTGTTCGGTGCGCGTGCCGTCGGTGGATCGTCGGTGCGCCTGCGCGTGTTCGAGGTTCGTGACGGCGACCTGGCGCTGGTCGACCGCGCCAGCGGTCACGTGTCGCATGTGACCGGTGTCACACTGGTGCTCCGTCCCGACGGTGACGGCCTCGCCGGCCATGGGACCGGACAGCTCGAGGCCGGCAAGGAGCCCGTGACCCTCGTGGCGGCCTACCGCCGCCCGCCCGGGACGCTCGACCTGCGGCTCGCCGTCCGCGACCTCGACCTGCCGGCCGCCGCCACCCTGCTCCCCGCGCCGGAGATCGCGGCCCGGGCGGTGGACGTGCAGCTGCCCGTCGATGCCCACGCCCGGCTCGCCCTGGACGACGCCCTGCGGCTCCGGCGCGCCCGCGTGAAGGCGACCGGTGGGCCGGGACAGCTTGCGCTCTCCGGCCTGCTGCCGGACCCGCTGCCGGTGCGCCGGCTGGCATTGGCCTTCGATGTCGACCGCGGCGCCGACGCGCTCCGACTGGATGGTCTCACCGTCGATCTGGCCGGACCGCGCCTCCGCCTGCGCGGGCAACTGGCACCGCTGCGTGGGTCCGGCACCGTCGAGGCGCACGCCACCGTGACACGGCTACCGGTCGCCAGGCTCGCGCCGTGGTGGCCTCCCACCACGGCGCCCGAGGCACGGCAGTGGGTCACGAACAACGTCGTCGCCGGCGCCATCCACGAGCTGGACCTGCAGGTCGTTGGAACGATGACCGACGCCGACCCGACCACCTTCGTCCCGGCCACGGTGGCGGGCTCTCTCGCCTTCGCGGGCCTGTCGGCGCGCTACCTGCCGCCCATGTCACCGCTCGTTGGCGCGGCCGGCACTGGAACGTTCTCGCACCAGGCGTTCGACCTCCGCGTCGCCCGCGGCACGGTCGCCGGGCTGGAGCTGGTACACGGCTCCGTGCGGGTCCCGCTCGACGCACGCCCCGGCGGACGCATCGCCGTGCAGGCCGCGGTGCGCGGCCCCCTGGCCCGCGCGCTCGCCCTGGTGGACGAGCCGCCGCTCGCTCTGGCCGGCACGCTGGGTGTGCCGCTGGCCGGCGTGGGCGGGACGATGAGCGGAAGCATCGGCCTCAGCGTGCCGCTTGCGGGCACCGTCACCTGGCCGGCGCTCGCCCCGACCGTGTCGGTCGACATGCGCGACGTGACCGTCCCACGCGTCCTGCGCGACCTGGCCGTGACGACCGGGCGGCTGGCCCTCCGGCTCGACGCCCGCGCGCTCCAGCTCACCGGCGACGCGCGCCTGCAGGACGTGCCGTTCACGGTCGACTGGAACGAGGAGCTCATCGGCACCACACCCCGCCGGCACGTGCAGGTCTCGGCCCGCGCCGCAGCGGGCGCGTTCGCCGCCCTGGCCGACCGCCCGCTCGACTGGGTCGACGGCCCGCTCGCCGTGACCGCACAATATGCCGGATCGCGCACGGGCAGCGGCACCGTCGCCGTCGACGTGGACCTCGCCGCCGCACGCCTGGACGCCCCTGCTCTGAACCTGCGCAAGGCGGCCGGCGAGCCCGGCCGGGCGCGGGCGGACCTCGTCTTCGCCGGCGGCGTGCTGCGTACCGTGGACCCGTGCTCGCTCACGACCGCCACCGCCACCGTGACCGGGTCCGCCACCCGCACGCCGGCCGGCACGCGTTGGCAGACGATCGACGCCCGCGCCATCGTCGGTGGCCCCACCCCCGCTCACGTTACGGTTGCCGTACGACCGGCGGGTACGGCGAGTCGGCTCACCGTCACATCGGACGACGCCGGCGGTCTCTTCCGGGCGCTCGGCAGCTACGACGACGCCCGCGGCGGGCGCCTCGGCGCCGACGGCCTCATCGACCTCGCCGCGACCAAGGCGTCGTTCGACGGCCACGTGGAAGTGCGCGAGTTCACCCTCACGCGCTCGCCCTGGCTGGCGCAGCTGGCCGCGGCGACCTCGCTCTCCGGCATCACGAGCGGCCTCACGGGCAAGGGCATCATGTTCGACCGCCTGACCGTCGACCTGTTGCTGCACGCCGACGTGGTCACCATCCGCAACCTGGTGGCGGCGGGGCCGTCGCTCGGCCTCTCGGCCCGCGGCACCATCGACCGCCGTGCGGGCACAATCGCGATCGAAGGATCCGTCATCCCGGCGTACTTCGGACTCAACCAAGCGGCCGGACGCATCCCCGTCCTGGGCGATCTGCTCACCGGCACGCGCCGCGAGGGCATCCAGGTGATGGACTTCACTGTCACCGGCGCCCCGGGGGCGCCGAAGGTATCGGCTCGGACCTCGTCGCTCGCGCCCGGGCTGGCACGCGACCTCCTCCGCCTGTTCGGTCGCTAGCCGACCGCCCCCGCCGCCGCGGCCACCGCCGCGGCCAGCTCAGCCGGATCGAACGGCTTGGCGATGTACGCCCGGAAGCCCGCCGCCAGCAGGCGCACGCGCTCGCCGTCGCCGGCGTGCGCCGTGAGGGCGATCGCCGGCACCGCCGCGAGCGCATCGTTGCGCGCCCGCAGCCGGCGCAGGAGCGCATAGCCGTCCTCGCCCGCCATGGCGATGTCGGTCACCACCACGTCCGGCTGCCAGCGGCACGCGATCTCGAGGGCCTCGGGCGTCGAGCCGGCCGTGCGCACATCCACGCCGCGGGCGCCGAGAATGGCACTCACGACGGCGTTCGACCCCGGGTCGTCGTCGACCACCAGGACGTGCAGGCCGGCGAGATCGGCGCTCGACCGGCCGGCGGGCATGTCCGGACGCACCAACGCCGCGTCCTCGAGCAACGGCAGGCCGACGGTGAACGTCGCCCCCAGCCCCTTGCCGGGGCTCTCGGCGCGCACCGTCCCGCCGTGCCGCTCGACCAGCTCGCGGACGATGGCCAGGCCGAGCCCGAGCCCGCCGTGGCGGCGGCCCGCGGAGCCGTCGGCCTGCCGGAAGCGCTCGAAGACGTGCGGCAGGAACTCGGGCGCGATCCCTTCCCCGCTGTCGCGCACCGTCACCCACGCGCGCGAGCCGACCCGCTCGAGGACGACGTCCACCCGTCCGCCGCCGGGCGTGAACTCGACCGCATTGGCGAGCAGGTTGGCGACCACCTGCTGCAGGCGGTCGCGGTCGCCGCGGACCGGCACCACCAACGCCGGCCACGTCGTGCCGAGCTCGACCCCCTTGGCATCGGCGACCGGCCGGATGAGCTCGAGCGCCGCCCGCACCACGGATGCCATCTCGACGGGCCGCATCTCGAAGCGCCACTCCCCGGCGACCGCACGCGACACGTCCAGGAGGTCGCCGATGAGCTGGGCTTGGGTGCGCGCACACTCCTCGATCGCCGCCAGCGCGGTCGCCGTCTTCTCCGCCGTCAGGCTGCCTTTCCGTAGCAGATGCGACCAGGCGAGGATCGGCGTGAGCGGCGTGTGCAGCTCGTGCGACACCGTGGCCAGGAACTCGTCCTTCGCCCGGTTGGCCTCTTCCGCCTGGCGGCGTGCCGTCTCGGCGCTGGCGAGGCACTGTGCGCGCTCAGCCTCGGCACGTTTGGGCTCGGTCACGTCCTGCACCAGCAGCATGGCGTGGTCGACGAGCCCCTGCGGCCCGGGCAGGCCGCGCAGCGACACGATGGCGTCGAAGGCCGCGCCCGTCTTGCGCACGCAGCGTAGGTCGAGACGTTCCGGGCCGGTCGTGCCGGCCAGCGCACCGCGCAGCACCGCCGCCAGCGCGGCCCGGTCGTGCGGATGCACGAGCACGCGCCACGAGGCGCCGAGCAGCTCGGCGCGGGCGTAGCCGACCATCCGGCAGAGCTCGTTGTTGCCGTCGCCGAACGTGCCCTCGGCCGTGACGATGGCGGTGCCCACCAGCGACAGGTCGAAGTAACCCTGCAAGCGCGCCTCGCGCTCGGAGAGGGCCGCGTGCAGGCGGAGCCCGTCGCGCACGTGGCGCGCGAACAAGGCCGCGCCGAACATGCTGAGGCCGACCACCGCCAGTAGATACGTCCCGCCCGCACCCCACGTGAGCGGGTCGGCCGTCCCCGCCTCGAGATGCAGCGGATAGGACAGCAACGCGCCGAGCGACGCCATCGCCTGCCCCGCCACTCCCCACGGGAACAGCACGGCGCTGGTGGCGAGCAGTGCGGTCACGACCCACACGCACATGGCCAGCGAGGCGCCCACCGCCACGTGGTAGGCGTTGATCACCACCCCGACGACGTTCACGAACACGATCACCAGAGCGATGGTCGACGCCGGCCGGCGATGCGCCCAGGCCCAGCACGCGCAGGCCAGGGCGAGGAACCCGGCCGCGGTGGACACCATCCACACCTGCCGTGACGGGAAGCGCAGCACCTCGAACAGGGTGCTGAGTGCGACGCACACGAAGAAGATGGCGACGCCGAGGGGAACGCGGGCGGCCACGCGCCGTGCGATCTCGTCCCGGTACGGATCCCGGGGCCGCTGCGCCTCGCCAACCCCCATCGCGCGTTCTCGCGGCTCGCGTAGCACCGCCCGCGGCGGGGTGTCCAGTAGAAAATCCGGACGGGCGTTGACCCCGCCGCCCGCCTTTGGCAAAGGCTCGCCCGTGCTGCGACTCCTCCTCCTGGCGCTGTGCCTCGGGTGCGGCCCATCGACCCACACCGGCGAGGGCGAGGTGGTGACGCTGGAGCCGCCCCTGCACCTGACCATCGATCACGGGGAGATCCCGGGCGTGATGGGCGCCATGCGCATGCGGTTTCCGGTGCGTGCGCCGGAGGTGCTGGGCGGCGTGCTGGCCGGCACGCGGGTGCGCTTCGAGGTCGTCATCGAGGGCGACCAGGTGGTCGTGACCCGCATCACCCCGCTGGCGCGGGCGGGCGCGCCCCGGGCGGGCATTCACGACCACACGCCCCATCACGGCGGCGTGGTGACCATGGTCGGCCTGCTGCATGTCGAGGCGGTGGCGGCGCCGTCCGGCCAGGTACGCATCTACCTGAGCGACGTGTGGCGGCAGCCTCTCCCGGCCGCGAGCGCCACCGGCGAGGTCACCCTCGACCTGCCTGACGGGCGCCGCAGCTTCGCCCTGGCCGCCAACGGTGACGCCCTCGAGGCCGCTGGACCGCGGCCGGCGGGCAGCACCGTGCGTGCCCAGGTCCGGCTGGAGCGCACCGGCAACCCGCCCGTCGACATGAACTTCGTGCTGCCGCTCGGCGCGGCCACGCCGGGCGCCGCCAGCCCGAATGCCGGCTGCGTCCCGGTCACTCCTCCGGCACCCGGCAGCCCCCGCTGCACGATCGCCTACCCGACCCCGATCACCGCCCTGGTCTCGGCCCCCGACGGCGCCACCGTGTTCGTCGCCGTCGGCGACTTCGGGGTTTCCGCCTGGCACCTGCCCGCCGTCACGCTCGGCGTTGGGTTCGTGATCCCCCAGCCAGCGGTGCCTCCCGGCGCCCCCGTGCCGCACGACGACTCGGCCCAGGATCTGGCCGTCAGCCCCGACGGCCGCGAGCTCGCGGCGGTCCTGCCCACGCGCGTGTTGATCTTCGAGACCACCAGCGGCCGCCTCGCCCGCAAGCTGCCGAGCCCGGGCGATCGCCTCCGGCGCGTCGCCTGGGCACCCGACGGCGGGCGGCTGCTGGTGTCCACCTTCGCCGATCCGGTCGCCTATCTGATGCGGCCGGCCGACGGCGTCGTGGTCGGCCGCCTCCCCATCGACGGCGACGCAGCCGGGGTCGCGATCACCGCCGACGGGGCCTATGCCGCCGTCGGCACCGAGGCCGGGACCATCTTCGTGTTCGATCTCCGCGGCGGCGCGCCGCCCCGCCGCCTGTCCGAGGCCTACCATCCGGTCGAGTACCTCACCTTCGGCGGCGAGCGCCTGTGGACCGTCGGCGCCGACGGCAGCCTGCGCGCGTGGACCACCGCCGCCGGCAACCTGGTGGTCACGCGCCGACTCGACGCCCGCATCCAGGCGCTCGCCGTGAGCGCCGACGGCCGGCGGGTAGCCGCCGGGACGCAGGACGGCGCCATCCTGGTGCTCGATCCGGAGACCGGGGCCGTCGCCGCCACGCTGCGCCGGAGCGACGCGGCCGTCACGGCCCTCACCTGGACGGCCGGCGGTCTCGTCTCGGGCGACAACGACGGCGTGATTGCGGTGTGGGACGTGGTCAACCCTCCTTGACCCCCGGCCCGTCCCCCCGCTAGCGAGGCGACATGAACACCATCGACATCCTCTCCCCCGTCGCCCTCGGCCCACAGGACGCGCACCCGCTCGCGCCGCCGTGCGGGACGCTCCGCGACCGCGTCCTCGGCATTCGCGTCGACCGCGCCTGGCGATCGTTCCTCCAGTATGCCGACGAGCTGCGCAGCCTGGCGTACGCCCAGCTCGGCGTCCGCGACGTGGTCGTCTTCGATCCCGAGGCCCGCATCGGCGCCCCGGACGCGGAGAGCGCCAAGGTGATCGCGTTCGCGCGCCGGGTGGACGCGGCGGTCGTCGGTCTCGGCACGTGAGGGTCGTGCACGTCGTGGAGTGTCCACGACACGGTGGTCTGCGAGCGCGAGGGCACGCCGGCGGTGGCGGTGGTCACGCGCGTGTTCGAGAACCTGGCGCGCACGGCAGCACGTGCCCACGGCTATCCCGATCTGCGGCTCCTTGTCCTGCCCCACCCCATGGAATCGCGCCCGGAGGCCGAGGTGCGTGAGATCGCCCGCGCCCACTTCGCCGAGCTGCTCGCGCTTCTCGGCACCGGGGACTGAGCCATGGCCCGCGGCACGCTCCTCTCCGAGCTGCGTTCGGTCCCCGACGACACCGAGGCGGTGCTGGCGTACGTCGAGGCGCAGGGCTGGGGCGACGGCCTGCCCGTCATCCCGCCGACGGAAGCCCGCGTGCAGGCGATGCTCGACGGCACACCGCTCCCGCCCGCGCACGTGGTGGGCGTGGTCGAGCCCCGCCGGGGCGAGGCGACGGTGGAGAAGATCGCCGTCAACGCCGTCCTGGCCGGCTGCCAGCCCGCCGGTCTGCCCGCCGTGATCGCCGCCGTCGAGGCCGTGTGCACGCCGGCGTTCAATCTCTACGCCCTGAACACCACCACCTGCAGTGCCACGCCGGCGCTCATGCTGAACGGTCCGGCGCGCGCCGCGCTCGGCATCGAGTGCGGCTACTCGTGCCTCGGCCAGAACGGACGCGCCAACGCCACCATCGGGCGCGCGCTCCGCCTGGTCATGCGGAACATCGGCGGCGCCATCCCGGGGGCGGTGTCGAAGTCGGTCTTCGGCCAGCCCGGTCGCGTCTCGCTCTGCTTCGGCGAGTGGGAGGAGCGCAGCCCGTGGGCGCCGTTCCACGTCCGCCGCGGCTTCGCGCCCACCGACAGCGTCCTCACCGCCACCTGCGCCACCGGCACCCAGGACATCGCCGACATCTACGCCGAGACCGGCGAGGAACTGATCTGGATCCTGGCCCACTCGATCGACTGGATCGGCAACAACAAGGTCCTGGTGGCGCCCGACAAGGGCGACATGCTGCTCCTCCTCTGCCCCGACTTCGCCCACAAGATCGCGCGCGACGGCATCGACGTGCCCGCCATGCAACGCATGCTGCTGGAGTGGACGCGCACGCCGATCGAGCGCTGGCACCGCGCGCACTGGCCGAAGCTCGAGCGCCTGGGGTATGTCGACGGCAACGTGGTCCCGCTGGCGGCGCGCCCGGAGCAGTTCCTGATCGCCGTGGCCGGCGGCGAGTCGGGGCACCACGCCCTGTACTTCTGCACCTTCGGCCTCACCTGGTCGGTGAGCGTGCCGTTCCAGGTCGGCGCCGAGTGGACGGGCGGCGAGGCATGCGAGCTCCCGGAACGGTAGGCGCCCCGCCGCTTGCAGCCCCGCGGCGGCGCCACTACCCTACGCGCCCGAACCGCCCCCGGAGGGGACCCCCATGAGCGACAGCCAGGCCACCATCGACTCCGTATTGCAGGAGCACCGCGTCTTCCCACCGCCGGCCGCGTTCAGCCAGCGCGCCCGTATCCCCAGCCGCGCACGCTACGACGAGATCTACCGCCGCTCAGTGGACGACCCCGAGGGGTTCTGGGCCGATATGGCGACGGAGGTGCTGCACTGGGACGCGCCCTGGGAGCGCGTGCTCGACTGGCAGCCGCCGTTCGCCAAATGGTTCGTCGGCGGCAAGCTCAATCTCGCCGCCAACTGCCTCGATCGGCATCTGGCCGGGCCGCGCCGCAACAAGGCCGCGCTCATCTGGGTGGGCGAGCCCGGCGACACCCGCGTCCTCACCTACCACGAGCTCCACCGCGACGTGTGCCGCTTCGCGAACGTGCTGAAGGGTCTCGGGGTCAGGGCAGGCGATCGCGTCGGCATCTACCTGCCGATGATCCCGGAGGCCGCGGTCGCCATGCTCGCCTGCGCCCGCATCGGCGCCATCCACAGCGTCGTCTTCGGCGGCTTCTCGGCCGAGGCGCTCCGCGACCGCATGAACGACGCGCAGGCCACCGTGGTCGTCACCGCCGACGGCGGTTACCGGCGCGGGGCGGTGGTCCCGCTCAAAGCCAACGTCGACGCGGCGCTCGCCGCCGTACCGACGGTGAAGGGCGTGGTGGTGGTGCGTCGCACCGGCGATGCGGTGCCGATGCACGGCGGGCGGGACCACTGGTGGCACGAGCTGATGGCATCGGCGTCTGCTACCTGCCCCGCCGAGCCGTTCGACAGCGAGCATCCCCTCTTCATCCTCTACACCAGCGGCACCACCGGGAAGCCGAAGGGCGTGGTGCACACCACCGGCGGCTACCTCCTGCACGCCACCCTCAGCGCGCAGTGGGTGTTCGATCTCCGCGAAGAGGACACCTACTGGTGCACGGCCGACATCGGCTGGGTCACCGGGCACAGCTACGTGGTCTACGGCATCCTCTCCAACGGGGCCACATCGGTCATGTACGAAGGGGCGCCCAACCACCCGCAGCCGGATCGCCTGTGGCAGATCATCGACGACCTCGGCGTGACCGTCTTCTACACGGCGCCGACCGCCATCCGCGCCTTCAGCAAGTGGGGCGAGCAGTGGCCGCGGCGGCACGATCTGTCGTCGCTCCGGCTCCTCGGTACCGTCGGCGAGCCGATCAACCCCGAGGCGTGGATGTGGTACCACCGCGTCATCGGCAAGGAACGCTGCCCGATCGTCGATACCTGGTGGCAGACGGAGACGGGCGGCATCATGATCGCGCCGCTTCCGGGCGCCACGCCCACCAAGCCCGGCTCCGCCACCTTGCCACTGCCCGGCGTGGTCCCCGATATCCGCAGCCGTGATGGCACGACGCTCGGCCCGAACCAGGGCGGCTATCTGGTCATCACGCGCCCGTGGCCCGGCATGCTGCGCACCGTCTACGGCGACCCCGAGCGCTACACGCAGCAGTACTGGAGCCAGATGCCGGGCATCTACTTCACCGGCGACGGCGCGCGGCGGGACGCCGACGGCTATTTTTGGGTGATGGGTCGCATCGACGACGTGGTGAACGTCGCCGGACACCGCCTCGGGACCATGGAGGTGGAGAGCGCGCTGGTGTCGCATCCCGCGGTGGCCGAGGCCGCCGTGGTCGGCCGGCCAGACGATCTCAAGGGCCAGGCCATCGCGGCCTTCGTCACCCTGGAATCGGGTCGCCAGGCCACTGAGGAACTCCGCCAGGAGCTCCGCGCCCACGTCACCAAGGAGATCGGCGCCTTTGCCCGCCCCGACGACCTACGCTTCACCGACTCCTTGCCCAAGACCCGCAGCGGCAAGATCATGCGCCGTCTTTTGCGCGACGTTGCCGCCGGCAAGGAGACCATGGGCGACACCACGACGCTCGAGGACTACTCCGTCCTGGCGAAGCTCCGCGAAGAAGACGAGTAGCGCCGGTGACGATCGTCCTCACCAACACGCTCTCCGGGCGCAAGGAGCCGCTCGTACCGCGCGAGCCGGGGCACGTGCGCCTCTATTGGTGCGGCGTCACGGTGTATGCCCGCGCGCACGTCGGTCACGCCCGCTTCCTGGTGAGCGCCGACGTCCTGTACCGCCACCTCCTGGCCCGCGGCCTGCGGGTGACCTTCGTCCGCAACTACACCGACGTCGACGACAAGATCATCCGCCGCGCCGCCGAGCAGGGCATCGCCCCCGAGGTCCTGGCGCAGCGCGAGATCGACGCCTTCGCCAGCGACCTGGCACCCCTCGGCTGCCTGGCGCCGACGCACGAGCCGCGCGCCACGCAGCACATCCCGCTCATGCTGGGCCTGATCGCGCGCCTGGTGAATAAGGACCTCGCCTACCCCGTCCCTGGGGGCAGCGTGTATTTTCGCGTGCAGCGCTTCCCGGCCTACGGCAAGCTCTCCCATCGCCGCCTCGACGACATGGAGGTGGGCGAGGAGATCGACCCGCACAAGGAAGACGTGCACGATTTCGCCCTGTGGAAGGGGTCGAAGCCGGGCGAGCCCACCTGGGACAGCCCCTGGGGCCCCGGGCGCCCCGGCTGGCACATCGAGTGCTCGGCCATGGCGGCACACTACCTCGGCCAGCCGTTCGACGTGCATGGCGGCGGCAGCGACCTGGTCTTCCCGCACCACGAGAACGAGATCGCGCAGTCCGAAGCCGATGCCGGCGTGCCGTTCGCCACCCTGTGGGTGCACAACGGCATGCTCACCTTCGGCGCCGAGAAGATGTCGAAGTCGCTCGGCAACGTGCTGCCGATCGCCGAGGCTACCACGCTCGCCCCGGGCGAGGCGTTGCGCTTCCTCTTCTGTGGCGCGCACTATCGTGCGCCGCTCGACTTCTCGCGTGCCCGGCTCGAAGAAGCCACCCGTTCGCTCGAGCGGCTCTACGAGTCGCTCGCGCGCGCCGATCAGTGGCTCGGCACACCGTTCGCGGCCAGCCCGGTCGAAGGCACCCTCACCGGCACGCTGTCCCCGTTCCTGACCGAGTTCGCCGAGACGATGGACGATGACGTGAACGCCGCCAAGGCCCTCGGCCTCGTCCACGACCGCGTGCGCGAGCTGAATCGCGCGGTCGACGCCGGCGACCGCGACACCGCCGCCGGCGCGCGCGCCGACCTGGCGCGCGTGGGCGCCGTCCTCGGCATCCTGGGCCAGGACCCGCGCACCTTCCTGGACGACCTCCGCACCCGCGGCCAGGCGCGCACCGGCGTCGACGCCGCCGACATCGAGGCCGCCATCGCAGCCCGCAATGAGGCCCGCAAACGCAGGGATTTTCGCGAGGCGGACGCGATCCGTGAGCGGCTCCGCGTACAAGGCATCTTGCTCGAGGACACGCCGTCGGGCACAGTGTGGAAGGCGGGCTCGTGACGATGCCCGCCCGGTGGGAGGTGGCGGATGATGCGGATAGTGGCGCTGGCGGTCCTCGCCCTGGGTGCCTTCGGGACACCCGTGCGTGCGGGGGAGATCTTCACCTGGACCGACAAGAGCGGCGCGGTGCACTACTCGAACACGGTCGCCCCGGGCGGGCAGCGGGTGGTCATGACCGACTCCGACTCCACGCCCTCCGCGGCCCCGGCGACCCCCGCCGGCGAGCAGCAGGCAGCGACGGGTGCGTCGGCTGACGATGCGGGCACCTTCTCCACCCAGGCCTCGCTGCAGCGCACCTCGATCGAGCGCGGCCTGCGCGACGTCGAGCGCCGCCTCGCCGCCCTGGACGCCCGCCTCGCCGGCGACGCCCGCCTGCGTGCCGATCGCGCCCGTGGCAGCGTCGAGACCGGCGGCGTCGGCGGCGACCCGACGGTGGAATCCGACGACGAGAAGCGCCTGCGCGAGCAGCGCAAGGAGCTCGCCGATCGCCACGCCGCCCTGCAGGGCGACTACGCCAAGCTGCGCACCGCGGTCACGACGCGTCTGGGAGAGACCCCGGCCTGGTGGATCGACTACCGCCCGGCCCGCCGGTAGCGTCCCTGCGGCCGTGAGCGTGCGCACCCGGCGCGCGCTCGCCGTGGCGCTGGTGGTCGCGCTCGCGACCGGCTGCCGGGCCCAGCCGCCCGAGCTTCCCCCCAGCCCTGCCACCGCCGTCCCGTGGCAGCCATCGCGGTTCCACGCCCTGGTCATCAACGGCGGCGGCCGGCCGCCGCAGAACTTCCAGTCGCATCTCCTGCACGTGCGCCAGCTGGTCGACTACCTGGCCTCGGTGGGCGTCCGGCCCGAGCAGATCGCGCTGTTCAATGCCGACGGCGCCGACCCGACCGCCGACGTCGCCGTGCGCGAGGCGCAGGACGCCCCCGACTTCTGGCTCTTGCGGGGCACGCGGGTGGAAGGCCCCCTCGGCCGGCCGGTCACGTACACCGACGGCGCGGTCCCCGGCTATAGCCTCCACCCCGCCACCAAGGCGGCCATCCTGGCCTGGCTCGACGAGGCCCGGGCCCAGCTCCGTCCGGGCGACACGCTCCTCCTCTACGTCACCGACCACGGCACCAAGAACGCCGACGACTTGAACGACAACCACATCGTCCTGTGGGGCGAGGACGAGAAGCTCGGCGTGAAGGACCTCCGGGCCGCGCTCGACCGCTTCGACCCCGGCGTGCGCGTGGTGGCCCTCATGTCGCAGTGCTACTCGGGCGCCTTCACCCATCTGGCCGACGGGCCCGCCGGGGCGTTACCAGAGGGCAACGTGTGCGGCTACTTCGCCACCGTCGCCGACCGGCCCGCCTACGGCTGCTACCCCGAGAACCGCGGCAAGGACAACGTCGGCTACTCGTTCCACTTCCTCGAGGCCCTGCGCGAGCGGCCGAGCTTCCCGGCGGCGCATACCGAGGTGCTCGAGACCGACCGCACCCCCGACGTGCCCATCCGCACCAGCGACGAGTTCCTGCGCGATCTTCTCGGGCGCGCGGCCAAGGCCGCCGGCGAGGAGCCGACGGCCTTCATCGACGGCCTGCTGCGCCACGCCTGGCGCGACAAGGCGCACTGGGAGCGGGAGATCCGCCTGCTCGACCGGATCGCGTTCGCGTTCGGCATGTTCAGCCCGCGGTCCCTCGCCGAGCTGGACGAGCAGACCAAACGGCTACCCGACGTGAGCGGCGGCCTGAAGGAATACTCGAAGGCGTGGAAGGGCGCTTTCGGGGACGCCGCCGAGGCCAACCTCGACCGCTTCGTGCAGGCGTTGCCCGACTGGGGGAAGACCCTGTCCGCCCAGGACCTGTCCAAGCTCGAGCCGGCGGCCTCCAGCACGCTCCTGACCGACCTGCTGCGCGCCCTCACCACGTACACCCGCGACGACACCCGCACGCAGGCGCGCCTGCAGTTGCTGCGCAAGAAGTCCGACGCGGCTTCGGCCGCCAGCTATCGCATGGAGGTGCGCCTGGGCGTGGTGCTGCGCATGCGCGCGCTGCTCACCACGATCGCCGGACGCGAGTATCTCGCCACGCGCGGCAGTCCAACGGAGCGCGCGGCCCATGACGCCCTCGGCAGCTGCGAGGACCTGACTCTCGGTTCCGGCGAGCCTCTGCCCGTCTCCATTCCCGCCCTCGCCCGTCACGAACCCTTCCCGCAGTACGCGGAGGACCTGCGCGTGGCCGAGAAGGTGCAGCCGGCGTGGATGGGCATCCGCTTCAAGGCGCTCACCCCCGCGCAGCGTGAGACGAGCCATCTCGGTGAGGGCGCGACCGCCGTGATGACGATCTACCCCGACTCGCCGGCACAGGCCGCGGGCTTCGAGGTGGGCGACATCGTCATCGGCCCGGTCGGGGCCCCGTTCACCGAGAAGAACCATATCCGCGAGTGGACCATGCTGTCGCGGGTAGATGCCCCCGCGCCCCTGGTCGTCCGCCGCGAGACCCGCGAGTTGCAGCTGACCCTGGTCCCGAAGCCCTCGCCGCTGCAGTGGCCGGCGCTGCCCGGTCCGCCGAAGGAGGGCAGCCCCGCCCCGCCGTTCGCCCTGAGCGCCTACCGCGGCGAGCTGCCGCCGTCCCTGGCGACCGGCACGCCCCACCTCCTGTTCTTCTGGGCCACCTGGTGCGCCCCGTGCAAAGCGGCGCTGCCCGAGCTGCTCGCCTACGCCGACGAGACCAAAACCGCGGTCATCGCGGTCACCGACGAGCTGGCGGATCAGCTCGACCCGTTCTTCAAGACTTTCGACAAGCCGTTCCCGGCCACGGTCGCCACCGACGAGTTCCGGAAGGCCTTCCTCGCCTACGGCGTCAACGGCACACCCACGTTCGTGCTCGTCGACGGTACCGGCAAGGTGCAGTACGCATCGACCGGCTACAACGCCAAGAAGGGGCTGGGCATCACCGGCTGGACCTGGGCGCAGCGCGACGCGGGACGTTGACGCCGCCCCAGACCGGGCTGCGGTCGGTCACAACGTCGGCAAGCGTGTGAGCAACCGCATCCCGCCCAGGCGACTACCGACGCCGAGCATCTCGGCTTGTGCGTGTGCAGCCCGCGCTGCCAGAATATGGATATCCATATGAAGAAGATCCTCGTCGATCTGGACGATCGGTGCGCCCGCGATCTGGAGCGCGTGGCCCCGACGAAGAAGCGCATGCGAGCAGAGTTCGTTCGGCTTGCGATACGCCATGCCATCGACCTCGCGCTGGATCGCGCAACCGAGCAGGCGTACCGCGCACGGCCCATCGTGGGTGAGATCACGCCGGCCGACCTCCTCGGCTGGGACGAGCACAACACGCTCGCAGTACCCGCGCGCACTCCCGCGCGGGGGCACGGTCGGAGACGGCGCCCGAAGAGCGCGGCGTGAGACATCGCGCTGGGGCGCCCGGCGCGCGCCAATACGACATCTGGTGGGCATCGCTCCCGGATCCCGTTGGTCGCCGGCCCGTGCTGCTCCTCGGCCGCACCGCCGCGTTCACCTATCTGACGCGGCTGCTCGTCGTCGAGGTCACAACAACCGTCCGCGGAATTCCGCAGGAGGTGTCCCTCGGGCAGCGTGAAGGGCTCCCGAAGCCCTGTATCGCGAACCTGGACACACTACGAACGGTTCCTCGCGCGCGACTCGAATCGCCCATCGGCAGGCTGGGCGTGGGTAGACAAGTCGAGGTGAAGCGCGCGCTCGGTCACGTGCTGCACTGGCCGGAGCTGACGGGGCTGTAGGACGATGTTGTCCCGGATTGCGATCACGGCTGTCAACCGGACCAGTCGCTCCCTGAGACTTTGCGACGCCGCCTCGCTGTCAGTCCTTACCGCCAGGGCGCGGACCGGGGGCCCCCGGTCAGACGAGCAGCGTCGCCATCAGCGCCAGCACGTCCCCGAGATGCCGCGTGATCAGAAAATGCTCGCGCACGCGCTCGCGCCCGGCGGCCCCAAGGCGCGCCCGCAGCTCGGGATCCGCCAGCAGCTGGCGAGCGCGGAACGCCGCGCCCTCGACCGAGTTCACGGTGTACCCCGTGACGCCGTACACGATCTGGGCCGTGATCCCGCCGGCGAAGCCGCCGATCACCGGCTTCGACTTCCACATCGCTTCCGCTACGCCGAGCCCGAACCCTTCGCGCGTCGACTTCTGGAACACGATCGTCGCCGCGCGCTGCAGCGCGTTCACTTCCAGGCGCTGGCTCGGGCGCAGCTCGAGCACGTGCAGGTCCGCATCGTGGCTGGCCGCCTCGCGTACGTCGGCCGACAGCTCGACCCCTTCCGGATCGTCGCTCTCGGCCGCGCCCACGAGCACCAGGCGGCACTCGTGCTGGCGCTTCACCAGCCGGTAGGCGTCGATTACGCCGAGCGGGTCTTTGAAGCGGTCGAAGCGGGCCACCTGCAGCAGGATGGGCTTGTCGCGCGGCACGCCGAGGCGGGTCAGGATGGCGTCCACTTCGCTCTCCGGCAGGTCACGGTTCTTGTCCCCGAGCGGATCGATCGCCGGGTAGATCATGAACTGCGGGATGGGAAGCCGCTGCGCGAAGGCCGGCAGCGAGAAGACCGCGGCGTCGTACTTGATGACGTACTGGCGCAGCACGGTCCAGGCCCGGCGCTGAGGACGGGATACGTCCAGATGACAGCGCCACACCCAGGCCCCCTCCTGCGGGCGGGCCTCGACCAGCCCGGCCGGCAGGACGTCGTGGGTGATCACCACGTCGCCGCTCAGCTCGATGCGCGTCCCCCGCGCCCGCGTGAAGGCCCGGAACTCGTCGTAGACCGCCTCGGGCGGACGGTCCTCCCCGCCCTGGAGGGCATGGTGCAGACGCTCCGCCATCGACGCCGCGGCGCCGCCGTCGCCATCGAGGGCTTCCCACGGGGCTTCGACGCCCACCTCCTCGAGCAGCGGCACTAGCCCCTGCAGGATCTCCGCTACGCCGCCGACCTCACGGCTGGCGCTCACGTTGAGGAGACGCCGCCCCCGAACGCGCTCCGAGAGCCGGCGCAGGAAGTCGACCGTGCCGGCCGGCGCGACGGCACGGTAGTCGTCGAGGGTGGGCGTGTCGATCATGCGACGGCGCTCTCGTCGCAGAGCGCCATCAGGCGCCGGCGCAGCGCCTCGAGCCCGAACGGCACCGGATTCAGGCGGGCCACCGCCGCCGCCAGCTCGGGCAACCCGAGCTGCTCCTCGATCCAGACCGCGAAGTCGTTGCGCCGCCGGCCGCGCCGCCCGCGTGCCTCGACCACGTGCATGTAGATGACGGCTGCGTCCACTTCGCCGAGCGCGCGGCGGAACTCGGTCAGCGTCCGCACCTTGACGCCGGTCGGGATCTCGAGCACCCGCGACTGCATGAAGTAGAACGGCTCGCCCAGAATGACGCGCGGCACGGAGCCCAGGTGGGACAGGTGGTCGTCGATCAAGCTCACCACTTCGGTGCGCAGCGTCTCCAGATCGGGCACGTCCTGCGGGTCGATGATGCCGAGCTTCTCGCCGAGCACCCGGTCGCGCACCTGCACGGCGGCCCAGGTGGCGAAGTCATTGGGGTACCCCCCCGCCGGCGTGCGCTCGCGCAGCACGCAGCTGTGGGTGTGGAAGTAGATGCTGTCGACCGGTACCTCTTCCAGGTGTTCGAGCAGCTCACGCTCGTCGAACGCGCGCCGGCCGAGCATCTCGCGAAGCTCCCAGCAGCCGAGAAAATGGAACGGGCTGCGCGCCGTGCGTTCACCGCTCACGCCGGCACCGCTTCGGGTGCGAGCCACAGGCGACCCCAGAGGGCAGTCACTGCGGTGCTGGTGCGCCCCGGTGCCGGTGCCGTGCGCCACCACGCCAGGGCGACGCGCTGCGCCCGTTCCAGATCGAGCGGCGCGCCGGCGGCGGCCGCGAGATCCAGCAGGACCAGACAGGCCGGCGCCGTGGCCGGGAGGCCGGCGACACGCTCTTCCAGCGCCCGGGTCAGGTGCGGCGCCAGCCACTCGACCGGCAGGGGCACACCCCGGCGGCGGAGCGCCGCGGTCTCGGTGGTCAGGCGCGCCAGCGACGCGTGGCTCGCGACCGCGGTCGCGATCGTCTCGGCCTGCTCCCAGCCGAGCAGGGTCGCCAGCGCCGCGGGCACGACGGCGTCGGCGGTGCGCAGCGGCGCCAGCACGGGCGCCACCTGCGCCAGCGTCCGCTGTCGAGTCGCGCGCTCGGCCCCGGACGCTTCGTCCGCGAGCAGCGCCAGCAGGCGCTCCTGCTGCACGGCGAACAGGTCGCCGACCCCGTACACGGCGTCGCCGGCACGACAGCGCACGTGCCCGTCGGGCGCGCGCTCGACTACGACCTGCACCGCGGCCTCAGCACCCGTCGACCGCTCGCGCACCAGCGCATCGCTCGCCGCCCGGCCGTTGGTCGACACCTGCCCCCACGCCACGTCGTAGCCCGGCACGTCCGCAGCCGCGTCGAGCGCCCGCATGAGCGCGCTGGTCGCGGCCACGCGTGCCGGAGTCGCCCCGGCGCGGCGCACCGTCCGCCGATACATATCCGCGCCGCTCCCGGACGATGGGTGCTCGCCGCGGGCGGGCTCGAGGCGGCTCACGAATCCGTCCTCGAAGCGGCCGCCGAGCGCACCGGCCAGCTCGATCGCACGCGCCGCCTGGCGCAGGATGAGCGCCGGCTCAACACCGTCGAGGGCGTCGAAGAACCAGCCGCAGCTGGTCTGCATGAGGAGCGCATGCCGCGCCAGCTCGAGGCAGCGCCGGGCCTGCACGCTGGCGGGCACGGACAAGGTCCCGGCGGCGGCCCCGGCGACGTGGGTGGCGAGAAAGGCCGCCGTCCGCTCCGGCGCCAGGACGCACTCGAGGTAGCGATCGCGCGCGCCCCACGGGTCGCGCAGCACCTGACCGGCCTCCGCCTCGTAGAACACCGCCAGCTGGTCGCGTAGCCAGTCGATCGCCTGGCGCAGCGGGAACCGCCAGGCCTGCGACGACCGCGCCGAGCCCACCCGGCAGCCGCAGTCGGTCCGCCAGCGCTCGACCCCGTGCTCGCAGCTCCACGACGTCCGCTCGGCGATCTCGACCTCAAGCACAGGTGGATGCGCCGCCCGGTAGGCCGCGGGGCCCACCAGCTGCAGGTGGGGATCCGCCGCCAGCGCCCGGACGGCGAAGGCGAGCGCCATCTCGGCGAAACGGTGGTGATGGCCGTAGGTCTCGCCGTCGACTGCCAGGCACAGGATCGCTTCCTCGGGCGCGCCGGCAAGCTCCGCACCGAGGCGCGCCGCCACGGTCGCCCCGTCGGTGAGCAGACCGTTGAACGCCAGGTCGTGCGACAGGGCCGCGTCGCGGAAGCAGATGTCGACTGCCAGCCCCGGAGCCGGCACGCAGCGGTAGAGCTGGCGCGTGTCGAGGCTGGCGGCCGTGACCTCGCGCCAGGCGTCGTCGCCCGCGCCGAGCGGGCGGACGCGCCGAGCCTGATGCGGGGACAGCATGGTGAGACCGATGCCCGCGTGCGCCAGGGCCACGAGACTGGTCCGGTCGACCGCCATCTCGGGCAGCCACATGCCGTCGGCCGGACGGCGGAAGCGATGCGCGAAGTCGGCAGCGCCCCAGAGCACCTGCGTACGCACGTCACGGGCCGACGACAGGGGCAGGATGGCGTGCCCGTACGCTTGCGCCCACGCGTTGCCGGACCCGGTCCGGGCCGTGCTGGCGGCATCGGCAGCGCACACCGCCGCCATCAGGTCGGGGCGCTGCCCCGCCAGCCAGCCGAGGAGGGTGGGGCCGAAGTCGAAGCTCGTCCAGCGGTACAGGTCGACGACGTCGGTCAGCCGCCCGGCCTGGTCGAGCACACGCGCCGCCGCATACGGGGCGTAGCATTCGGCTGCGATGCGCGTGTTCCAGTCGCGCGCCGGGGCCGCCGACGGATCCGGCTCCACCACGCCGAGCCACGGATGCTCGCGCGGCGGCTGGTAGAAGTGGCCATGAAGGCAAAGGGCACGCACGGACGGCCTCGGGGGCGCTCCCGAACAGTTAGGCGGATTTCCGGGCAGACTTGCAACCCGCCGGATCCAGCCGCTAAGACAGCCGGGCGTCGGATGCCGGGAGGGGACATGGGCAAGTCGCGTGGTCGGGTCGCACGGGCGGTCGTACTGGGGCTTCTCTGGCTCCCGCTCTCGGGCATGGGAAGCTTCGGTGGCGGCCGCGATCCGGGGCAGCCGGCGCGTGACTTCCGCGCCACCTTCACCGACGTGGACGGCACCCGCATGGCCGCCACCCGCGTGGTCGTCGGCGGCGAGGCCAGCCTGGACGGCGAACTCGGCCGCGGCCGCCTGCGGGTCCCCTTCGACAACATCGCGCGCGTCACCTTCCAGCCCATCGACGGCGAGCGCGACCGTATGCGGGCCCGGGTCGAGCTGCGCGAGGGCGAGCCGGTCACGCTCAGCGTGCGCAGCTCCACCACCTTCTACGGGCAGACGCCCGGCGGGGCCTACCAGATCCGGGCGCGGGACCTGCAGGCCGTTGACTTCGGGCAGTAGGCGTACCGTCCTCGCCGTCGCGCTGGTGCTGGCACTGCCGGTGGCCGCGACCGCGCTCGACGTGAAGGTGTGGCCGCTGCTGCGCTACACCAGCGCGGGCGACCGGGTGCGCTGGTCGGCCCTCGGCCCACTGCTCGAGTTCCAGAGGACGCCGGAGGAACGCACCCTCCTGCTCCGTCCCCTGCTCGCGCTCCGCCAGCGCCGCGGATCCGAACACGACGGCCGCGCCGACATCCTCTATCCCCTTGCCACCACCCGCTGGCAGGACGATACCCAGAGCGCGCGCGTGCTGCTGTTCACGTACCGGAGCGCGAAGGCATCGACCGCAGCCGGCGCCGCCCGGACCACCCGCTTCACGCTCCTCCCGTTCGTGTTCTACCGCTCGAGCCCCGACCGGGGCACGCGCCTGTCGATGTTCCCCTTCTACGTCGACCTGGACGACTTCCTCGGCTACGCGCGCGTGCAGGCGCTCCTCTTCCCGCTGTACCTACGTCTGGTGGAGCCCCGCGTCGAGCGGCGCTTCTACGCCTTCCCGTTCGTGTCGACGCTCGGCGGGGCAGACGGCCGCGGCTTCGCCGTGTGGCCGTTCTACGGCGACCGCGAGCTGGTGGGCCGCTCGCACACGCGCTACGTGCTGTGGCCCTTCCACATCCGCAGCGAGCAGCTCGTACCGGGCTACGGCTGGGAGCGCCGCCGCCTCGACCTGCCCGTGTACGCCGCCATCGACGGGCCGGTACGCCGCACGCGCGCCTGGGGGCTGTTCGCGCATCTGCACACCATCGACACCCGGCGCGGCATCGAAACCCTCGGGACACCGTGGCCGGCGGTGGTACGCGAGCACCGCCTGGGGGAGGAGGAGGACCTGGTCTGGCGCCTGTGGCCGGTCTACGGCCGCAGCGACCGCGACGGCATCTCGTCCCGCTTCTGGGCCTGGCCCGCGTACCGCCGGAAGATCCAGGACGCCGACGACTTCCACTACGAGCGCCGCGACGTGGGCCTGCTCCTGTGGCGCCACCAGTCGGTCACCAGCGCGGCCAGCGAACGCCGCGAGACGCTCATGACCCTCGTTCCCCTGCTGCGCGCCGAGACCGTCGACGGACGCGCCAGCGGCCAGGTGCCCGCGCTACTCGACAGCGTGCTGCCGAAGAACCGTGGCGTCCGACAGATCTGGGCGCCGCTCTACCGCCTGGTCGGCTGGGAGACCCGCCGCGACGGCACCCGCGACTGGAGCGTCCTGTGGGGTCTCGTCGAACGTCGCGGGGGCCGCCTGCTCGGTCCCTGGCACGTGACCTGCGACCCGCTGCCGCCGGAGCCTTCCGATGCCGGCTGACGGCGGCCGGGGCCCCGGGCCCGTCGCCCGCCTGGGCGCCAGCCTGCTCGAGGTCCTGCAGGTGCTCGGCGAGATCACCCGCCTGGCGGGGGCGACGCTGCGCGCCACCGTGTACGTGGTGGCCGACCGGCAGCGCGTCGCGGTGCAACTGGTCCGGATCGGCACCGATGCGCTCCTGATCGGGGCCCTGCTGTCGCTCTTCGTCGGCATGGTGCTGGTGGTCCAGGCCGCCGACCAGCTGCGCGAGGTGAGCCAGGGCGTGCTCGGGCCGCTGGTGGGGCTTGCCATGACGAAGGAGCTCGGCCCCGTGATGATGGCCTTTCTGATGGCCGGGCGGGCCGGCTCGGCCATCGCCGCGGAGCTCGGGTCGATGACGGTCTACGACGAGATCAGCGCGCTCCGGACCATGGACATCGACCCAGTCCGCTACCTCGCCATGCCGCGGGTGGTGGCGGCGACGCTGGCGCTCCCGCTGCTCGTCCTGTACGCCGACTTCATCGGCGTCTGGGGTGGGGCCGCCGTGATCGCCATCGATCCCGCCATCAAGATCACCGTGAACGAGTACTTCGCACGCATGCTCGAGTGGGTGCACTTCCGCGACGTCGTGGTCGGGTTGATGAAGAGTCTCGCCTTCGGCACCATCGCCTCCCTCATCCCGTGCGCGTTCGGCTTCCGTGCCCGGGGCGGGACGGAGGGCATCGCCACCGCCACCACCGCCGCAGTCGTGTGGAGCTTCATCATGATCCTCGTGTTCGACTTCCTGATCGTCCGCGTCTCGTTCGCCCTCGCCTGATGCCACCTGCCACCACATCGGGACGGGGCGTCGCCGTCGGGCTGGATGGGCTGCACAAAGGCTACGGCAGCCACGTGGTCCTCGGCGGGGTCGACCTGGAGGTGCGCGCGGGGGAGCTGGTCGCGATCGTCGGCCAGAGCGGAACCGGCAAGTCGGTCCTGCTGCGACAGATCATCGGCCTCGAGCGCCCGGACGCGGGACGGATCCTCGTCGGCGGGCTCGAGCTGCCCGCCTATCGCGCACTGCCGCCCGCCGCCAAGCCCTTCCGTATCGCCATGGTGTTCCAGAGCGGCGCCCTGTTGGCCTCGCTCACAGTGGCGGAGAACGTCGCCCTCCGTCTGCGCGAGAGCCGTCGCCACACGCCGGCGACGATCGCGGCAGCAGTCCGGCATGCCTTGGCGCAGGTCGAAATGGCCGGGACCGAACACAAGCTTCCGGACCAACTGTCGGGCGGGATGCGCAAGCGCGTCGCGATCGCCCGCGCCCTGGCCGTCGATCCGGAGCTCATCCTGTACGACGAGCCCACCGCCGACCTGGATCCCATCTTGACCGAGCAGATCGCACAGCTCATCACCCGCATCCGCACGACGCGCGGCGCCACACAGATACTCGTCACCCACAACCTGCCCCTGGCCCGGGCGATCGCCGATCGCATCGCCGTCCTCGACCAGGGGCGCATCGCCGAGGTCAGCACGCCGCAGGGCCTCGCCGCGAGCGGGCACCCGCTCACGCGCGAGTTCCTGCGTGCCGCCGCGCTCGGCCGCTGAGGAGCGTCACCATGCTCACCAACGAACAACGCATCGGGGCCTTCTTCCTGGTCGGACTCGTCCTCCTGTTCGTCGCCGTCGAGCTGACCCTCGGCGTCGGGCTCTTCCGCCGGCGCTATCCGCTGTACGCCACCTTCCGCGACGTGCAGGGGCTCGACGTCGGCGCCGACGTGCGCGTCGCGGGCATCAAGTCCGGCCGGGTCGAGGGCCTGACGCTCGACGGCGACCACGTGCGCGTCGCCCTGGCGCTGAAGGACGGCGTGACGGTCAAGAAGGACGCCGTCGCCCGCCTCGACTTCCGCGCCCTCAGCGGCGAGCGCTTCGTGGCCCTGTCGCTCGGCAGCCCGGGGGCGGCGCCCGCCGCCCCGGGCGACGTGCTCGACGGCGAGACGCCTGCCGGCTTCGCCGAGGTCGTCGACCAGCTCTCGGGCGTGGCGGCCAGCGTCCGCGTCCTGGCGGACACCGTGGGCGCCAACTCCGAGCGCCTGCTCGCCGGCCTGGCCAACCTGATCGAGGAGAACGAGACTGCCCTCGGTGCCGTCGCCCAGCACGTGGCGTCGATCGCCGACAAGCTCGACCGCGGCACCGGGACGCTCGGGCTCCTGCTGAACGACCCGGCGCTCTACGAGGGCGCCACCGCCACCCTCGGCGACGTGCGCCGCTCGGTCCAGGACCTGAACCAGGTGACGCAGGCGCTGGCGGACGGCCAGGGCACACTCGGCAAGCTCCTGCGCGAGGACGGCGGCCTCTACGAGCAGGTGCGGCAGACGGTTGACACCCTGCAGGCAACGGCCCAGAACGCCCAGGAGATCACCGACGCGCTGCGCGCCGGCGAGGGCAGTCTGGGGAAGGCGCTCACCGACGACAGCCTCTACGCCGAGGCGCAGGACACGCTGCGCACGGTCAACCGGGCGACGCAGTCGGTGGAGGACCAGTCGGCGATCTCGCTCCTCGGGACCATCGTCACCAGCTTGTTCTAGGCGCAAGAGACCAGCAACCGCACCGCGCCGCTCCGCACGCCGGGCGTCAGCCGGCCATGGTGAGGCCGCCGGAAACACTCATCACTTGGCCCGTTACGTAACCGGCCTCGGCCGAGGCGAAATATGCGACGGCGCCGGCAACATCGTCCGGCTGCGCGAGGCGGCCGAGCGGGATGGCGCGCTGCATGCCGGCCAGGATCTTGGCGCCGCGCTCGCCGGCCATCACGTCGGCGAGCAGCCGGGTATCGGTGGGGCCCGGACAGACGGCGTTCACGGTGATCCCGTAGCGGGCGACCTCGCGCGCCAGCGCCTTGCTGAAGCCGATGATGCCGGCCTTGCACGCCGCGTAGACGGCCTCGCCGGTGCTCCCCACGCGCCCGGCGTCGGAGGCGATGCTGATCACGCGGCCGCCCCGGCGTGCGATCATGCCGGGCAGGACGGCGTGGGTCACGTGCAGCGGCCCCTTCAGGTTGATGGCGATCAAGCGATCCCACAGGGCGGGGTCGCTCTCCACGAACAGTGCGAGCCGTTCCCAGCCGGCGTTGTTCACTAGCACCTCGACCGGGCCGAGCTCCGCCTCGACCCGTTGCACCGCCGCCTGCACGCTCGCCCGCTCGGCGATGTCGGCCGCCACGCTCACGGCACGGGCCCCGGTGCCGCCGACCTCCGTCGCTACGGCGACCGCGCTGTCGCCGTCCAGGTCCGCGATGGCGATCGCGTGCCCCGCCCGCGCCAGACGGAGCGCGATCGCCCGCCCGATGCCCCGTCCCCCACCGGTAACGAGCGCCACCCCGGCCATCTCAGATGGGCCGGCGCACTGCCGCCGTGAACGTGCCGCTGACCGCGGTCTCGCCCGTCTGGGTCACGGCCGTCACCTCGCCGTCGATGCGTCCCTCGCCGTCGGCCTCGTAGCGCCGGGTGACCGTGCCGCGGCAGGTGATCGTGTCGCCCGGCCACACCCGCGTGGCGAAGCGGACCTTGTAGCGGCGCAGCCCCTCCGGCCCCCCGAGGAAGTCCGTGATGCAGCGCGCCAGCAGGCCGGCCGTCAGCATACCGTGCCCGAACACCCGTGGGTTGCCGGCCGCGCGCGCGAACTCCTCGTCGTGGTGGATCGGGTTGAAGTCGCCCGAGGCGCCGGCATAGCGCACCAGGTCGGTGCGCGTGAGCCGCTCGACCACCACCACCGGCAGCGCGTCGCCCTCGCGCACCTGGTCGAACGTCGTCATGCCTGCGCCGCGCCTTCGGTCTGGATCAGGGTGTTCCGCATGTAGGCCACGATCTCGCCGCGCTGGTTGGTGAACTCGGTCTCGCCCACCACGAACAGCATCTTCCCGCCGCGTTTGCCGGGCTTTTCGAAGATGTCCTTGGTACGCGAGCGCGCGCTGAGCATGTCGCCCGGCCGGATGGGGTGCAGGTACTCGAACTCCTGCTCGCCGTGCAGCACCCGGCGCATGTCGAGCCGTACGCCGGGCCGTGTCGCCGACAGATCCCCGAGCCAGTGCGCGATGCTCATGAGGAACGTCGGCGGCGGAACGCTGGTGGCGGGATCACGGTACGCCGGACTGTCGTCCTTCAGCGCACGCGCGAACTCGCGCATCTTGCCGAACTCGACCGGCATCTGGGTGAGGGGGCCCCACTGCCCGATGATGGAGCGGTCGATCTCCATCACAAGCCGATCAGCTGTGCGACCAGCTCGCGGTTCCAGGTGGCGTCGCCGAAGGTCACCTCAGAACTCTTGGCACGCTTAAAGTAGATGTGCATGTCGTGTTCCCACGTGAAGCCGATGCCGCCGTGGATCTGGATGCCCTCGCCGCCGGTGTGGCGGTAGGCATCCGAGCAATAGGCCTTGGCCATGGCGGCGGCCAGCGGGGCCTCGGGCACGTCGTTCGCCACCGCCCAGGCGGCGTAGTAGGTCGCCGACTTGGAGCTCTCGACCTCGACCAGCATGTTGGCGCACTTGTGTTGGATGGCCTGGAAGCTGCCGATCGGCTTCCCGAACTGCTCCCGCACCTTGGCGTAGTCGACCGACATCTCGAGGACCTTCTGGGCGCCGCCGCACATCTCGCCGCACATGGCCACCTTGCCGCGATCGACCACGCGCTCGAGCAGCCCCCACCCCTGCCCGACCGTCCCGAGCACGCGCTCTTCGGCGACCGGCACGCCGTCGAGCACCACCTCGCAGAGCTTGCGCGTCTGGTCCATGGTCTTCAAGAGCGTCGTCGTGACGCCCTTGGCGCGCGCGTCGACCAGGAAGAGCGACAGCCCGTCGCGTCCCGCCGATCCGGGCGCCCGTCCGGCGACGATCAGCAGATCGGCAGTGTGCGCATCGGGCACGAACAGCTTGGTCCCGGACAGCACGTACCCCCCGCCCGCGGCCTTGGCCTCCAGCTGGATGCCGTCCGCGTCCCAGCGCCCCGACGGCTCGAGCTGCGCCAGCGTGGCGCGCAGCTCGCCGGCAGCGAGCTTGGGGAGGAACTCCCCCTGCTGCGCCGCGGTGCCGCCCTCCGCGAGCACCACCCCACCCAGGATGACGGTGGCGAAGTAGGGCCCGGGCAGCACGACGCGCCCCATCTCTTCGAGCACCACCACCAGATCGACGAAGGTGAGGCCGGCGCCGCCCTGTGCCTCGGGCAGGATGAGGCCCATCCAGCCGAGTTCCGCCATCTTGCGCCAGTGGTCGTCCGTGAAGCCGCGGTCGTCGTCCATCATGCGACGGACATAGGTCATGGGACATTCCTTGGTCAGGAAGTCCCGGGCCGACTTGCGGAGCATCTCCTGTTCTTCGCTGAAACCGAAATCCATCGAAATCCGTCCTCTCGGGGTCGCAGATTCAGTGGGTGGCGGGTCTCGCCTCGCCGTCCGTCACCTGACAGTAGAGGCCCCGGTGGCGAGGATACCCGCCATCGGCTAGACGACACCGCGCTCGCGCAGGCTGGCGATCTCGGCCGCCGAGTAGCCCAGGCGAGCGAGCTCCGGGTCGGTGTGCTCCCCGTGCCGCGGTGGGGCGGTGCGCAGCTCGGGCGGCGTGGCCGAGAGTTTCAGGGGATTGCCGAGCGTCCGCCGGCCGTCGAGCTCGACCACCATCCGGCGATGACGCACCTGGGGATCGGCCAGCATCTCACTGACCGTCGCTACCGGGCCGAAGCAGATGTCCTGGTCGGCCAGCCGCTCGACCCACTCCGCCATGGTGCGCTCACGGAACGTGGCCCGCACCTGGCGGAAGATCGCCTCGCGCTCGTTCCCCTCGGCGAACTGCTTGTCGACCAGCTCGGGCAGGTCGAGACGCTCGCACAGGGTCCGCCAGAAGTGCGGCTCGAGCGCCCCGACCGTGACCCAGCGACCGTCCTTGGTCTCGTAGAGCGCGTAGCACGGGTGGCGGCCGTTCAGCAGGCTGGCACCCCGCCGTTGCTCCTGGCCGTCGAGCAGGGTGCGGAAGACGTTGATCACCTGCCACGCCACCGCGCCGTCCATCATGGCGATGTCAACGAACTGCCCCTTGCCCGTCTCTTCCCGCGCCCACAGGGCGGCCAGGATCCCGACCGCCGCCATGAGCGCGCCGCCGCCGATGTCAGCGATCTGGACGCCCGGGATGGTGGGCGGGCCGTCGGCCACGCCGGTGGTATCGATGACGCCGGCGAAGCCGAGGTAGTTGACGTCGTGCCCGACACGATCCCGGTACGGCCCGTCCTGGCCGTAGCCCGAGATCGAGCAGTAGACGATGCGCGGGTTGATCTTCTCGAGCGTATCGTAGTCGACACCGAGCCGCGTGGACGCCCCCGGCCGCGACCCCTCCAGCACCACATCCGCCTCGCGCGCCAGCTGCTGGAACACGGTCCGCCCCTCCGGCGCCTTCAGGTTGAGCGTCATGCTGCGCTTGTTACGGCCGAGGAGCGGGATCCCCATGCCCATGGGATCGTTGGGCGCGTACACGGCCAGCACGTCCATGCCCAGGTCGCCGAGCAGCATCGAACAGAACGGCCCCGGCAACTGCCGCGACAGATCCAGCAACCGGAAGCGCCCCAACGCTGACGGCATGATCTCGGTCGAGTACTAGAATCCCTCCGCGCTGACAACCGACCGGCGGTGGGAACGTGTCGCGTGTGCGCGACCACCGCTACGACAGCGGCGCCCTACCGGCCCGCCGCCACGAGCGCCGCGACCGTGAACCAGTCGTCGGTCACGCCCGCCTTCTCGCCCTGGTTGAAGTACCAGCCCTGCTCGCCGGGGAACCGCGGGCTCGGCAGCGACGCCTTGGTGGCGTGCTCGAGCTGCAGGTCGACCATGACGATCGCAGGCAGGAAGCCCATCTCGTCCGGGTACTCGATCACGTTGGAACCTTCGCTCTTCTTGCGGAAGCTGAAGTTGTTGATCCAGATCTTCCACAGCTCGCCCGACCGGTCGTAGATGTCGGTGAAGGGCATGATCCAGGCTTCCTTGTCGATGAAGAGCACGCGCTTCGAGTAGGCGTACTGCGGCAGCTTGGACACTCCCTCGATCACGTACACCTTGCGCTTCTCCCACACGTCGTCGAAGGCCCAGTCGACTTTGTCGTTCCACTTCACCGGGAAGTGCTGGCCATGGAACGACCCCAGGACCTCGCGCTCGCCGAGGAACTTCCAGTCCATCCAGGCGATGTGGCCCGCGTAGCCGAAGTAGCTGTCCACGTCGGTGTCCTGGCCGAACAACGCGTCCGAGCGCTGGGCCGTGGACAGACGCCGCACCCGGCGCAGCGACGGCAGGTAGAGCCACGAGTCGTCCTGCTTGGCCGGGTCGATGTAGCGGTTGCCGAGCGCGCCCACGCCCTTCAGGTCGAACGGCTCGAGGATGGGATACAACCCCTGCTGCGCGCGGTAGCCGTTCGGGTTGGGCTTGTCCGGCTTGGGCTCGACGTAGAGCCGGCCATTCCAGAACAGGCGGCGGAAGTGATCGAGGAGGAAGTGGCGCTCGACCGAGAGCGGGCCATGGTCGGCGACGGAGCCCGTGTCGGCGTCGAAGTTGCGCAGGTCGACGTCGTCGGTGGTGAGGAACTGGTAGTTGTAGTTCCACATGATCTTGAGGGCGACCTGTGGGTCCTTGGGATCGATGTTCGGAAAGGGCAGCCCGGCGACGTACCCCTGGAGGGAGAGACCGTCCGGTGACAGCTTCACCTGGCCCGAGTACTTCTCGGTGGCGGCCTTGTAGGCGGCGGGCCATTCGATGCGCTTCGGCTCGACGATGGTGAGCGGCCAGCCGTGCTTGATGCACCACTCCATCCCGGGCGAGATGAGGTCCTTCACCTTGTCGATGTTCTGGTCCGTGATCCGGTCGCCGGCCGCCACGTCCGCGCGGATGGGGGCGGCGCCGATGACGCCGAGGAACACGAGTGCCACGGTGAGCGCGCCTACGCGCACGAACCACCAGCCCGGCTTGTTCGCCATGTCCGGTCTCCTTCTCGGTCGGGGTTGAAGCTGGCTGCTCCTACACCGCCCCCCCTCGGGGCGTCAACGGGACTCGACACGCATATCCGTACTCACCCGACGGGGTGCCCTATCCCCCGATCGGGGCGGTCTGGGCATCGGCGGGGACGCGCGGCGCCGGCAGGGCGTCGAACAGCAGATCTTCGTAGTAGCGTACGTTGCGCCCGATCAGGACGACGGCCGCGACCTCCCCCCGGCGCGTGTACACCAGGGTGCCGGTCGGGTTGGGCGCGCCGATGGTCATCACTTCCGAGCGACCGCCGTCCAGCATGAGCTCGACCCGCGCCGCGGTTGCATCGAAGCCGAAGGCGGTGTCGTCCCCACCGGCATCGGGCACCACGTCGATCTCCTCCGCCACCAGGAGGGCCTCGACGAATGCCGCCACCAGATCGGGCGGAATGGGTGCATCGGCGGGCTCGACCACCGTCCACTGCCCCCCCGTCACGCGAGCGACGATCGCGCGCCCGCCCCGTGTCAGCCGGACCTCCCGGAGGTCGCGACGCTCGACGGTCAGGAGCCGCTGGCGAGCGGGTCGGGTCGTCTCCACCGGCTGGCGGTGCCGCTCGACGAACCAGTACTCCGCGCCGAGGGCCGCGAGCACGGCATACAGGACGAGGACCTGCCGCCAGCGCATTCCGCCTCAGCCCCGCCGCCGTCGCAGCACCAGCGCCACCCCGACCACCAGAAAGAGCGCCGGCTCGGCCACCACGGCCCCCCAGAAGATCGCATCGCCGGCGGCTTCCGACACGTAGAACTGCTCCACACCGAGTTCCTGCCGGCGCGGCCGGTGCGCGATGCCGCCGGTCTCGTGCGCCAACCACGCCACGCTGTTCACGAACAGGTCCTTGTTGCCCAGGAACTCGATGAAGAAGTTGTTGGCGAACTCGGAGTTGCCGTACACGATCAGGCGCCCCTGCTGGGCTTCCGCGCCCGGCGGCGTGAGCACCCGGAAGGCGGCGTCGAGACCCACCGGCACGGGACCGAGACGGTCGCGGCCGGAAACGAACTGCGCCGCGCCGCGGTCGACGACCGCCCGGTCCGTCGTCGCCCAGCTCTGGGCACCGGCGTACAGGAACGGGAGCCCCGCCGTCATCGTCGGGTCGCCCTCGACGTGGCGCACCGAGCGGGTCAGCGAGAACAGCGCCGGCGCGTCGACCGGCCCCAGGATGGGATGGGCCTCGCGGTCGACCGGCACCTGGATGGTCAGATACTCGCCGCCGTAGAGCCGGCCGCCCGGGTCGACCACGACGTCGTCCCCCAGGTCGATCCCGTACCGGCGCAGGAACGCCGCCAGCCCCGGCGCCCGCAGCGGGTCGAGCATCATCAGCGCCTGCCCCGGGCGCTGCAGGTAGCGCTCCAGGGACGCCAGCTCCTCGCGCAGGAAGTCCTTCTCCGGTCCCGCGATGACCAGCACGTTGGTCTCGGGCGGCACCTCGTCGCCGAGGAGCGACACCGGCCGGACGTCGTAGTACTCCTGCTCGAGGAGCGCCCGCGCGACCGAGAACCCGCGCTTGCGGTCGGTCTGGTTGAAGTCGCCCTCCCCGTGCCCCACCACCACGCCGATCACCTTGCGCTGCTGGCGCGTCACCTGCAGCAACGCGCCCATCACGCTCTCTTCGTGCGGGCTCGACAGCACCCGGCGGCGCCCGCCGCTCTCGACCACCAGCGCGCCGTACGAGTCGACACCGTACTCGCGCGCCAGTGCCGGGCTCCGGTTCACGTCGACGACGTCCACGCGGACGCGCGGCGTCCGCCCCGCGATGCGGCGGAGCAGGTCGAGAATGCTGGCATTGCGCGGGTCCTGCGCGCGCAGGAAACACAGTACCCGCACGTCCGCCGGCAGCGTGGCCAGGATCTTCTCCGCCTGGTCGGAGAGCGTGTAGCGCTGCTGGGGTGTCAGGTCGAGGCGCAGCGCCCGGCGATCGAGGATCGCCTGCCCGAGCAGGAAGATGCCGGCGAGCGCCGGCACGGCGAGCAGCACCCGCAGCATCTGCCCGCGCGCCGTCACAGGGACCTCCCGCTCACCGCCGACCCCGCCACTGCCGCGCCTCCAGCACGCGCAGCGTCGCCCACACGAACACCCCGCTCGCGAACACGAAGTAGAACACGTCGCGCAGGTCGATCACGCCGACGGCGAAGGGCTGGAAGTGGTCGAAGAGCGACACGGCGCGGATGAGCGGGACGGTCGCCGTCGCCGAGGCGGCCTCGTTCCACGACAGGAGCCAGAGCAGCAGGAGCGGCAGGGCGGTGAGGAAGCCGGCCAGCACCTGGCTGTCGGTGAGCGACGAGACGAAGAGCCCATAGGTGGTGCACACCCCGGCGAACAGGAGGAGGCCGAGATACCCCGCCACCAGGGGCTCGAGCGCGAACGGCTGCACCCAATAGACCCACACGGGATACGCCAGCGTGGCGGCGAGCAGCGTCGCGACGACGATCAGGCACGCCCCCAGCTTGGCCGCCACGATGGCGCGGTCGCTCAGCGGGTACGTGAGCAGCAGCTCGAGGGTGCCAAGCCGGCGCTCCTCGGCGAGCAAGCGCATCGTCAGCAACGGGATGGTGAGCAGGAGCACCAGCCGCAGGTCGACGAACAGCAGCTGCCAGAAGTTCTCCATGATGTTGATGCCGAACCCGAAGGTGACGAAGTAGATGAGGTCGCTGTGAAAATAGTACCCGGCGTAGGCCAGGAAGGCGGCGCCGACCAGGTACACCAGCGGCGAGCCGAAGTACGAGCGCAGCTCCTTCCGCAGCAGGGCGATGGCGCCGCGCATCGCTACTCCGGGCGCTCGCGCAGCAGGCGGATGAATACGTCCTCGAGGGTCGGCGCCTCGGCGTGCAGCGCGAGCAGCGTCCAGCCCTGGCCGACGACCGCGGCCGCCACCTGGCGCTGGACCGCTTCGACCTCGACCGCGCGCAGCACACACGCAACCCCGGCCTGCCCGTCCGGCGAGCACACCTCGACCTGCGTCACCCCGACCAGGCCGCCGAGGACGTGCTCGACCGCCGGCAGCGGGCCGTCGACGCGCACGGCGAGCCGCCCCAGCCCGGCCAGCCGGCGGCCGAGCCCCTCCGGGGTGTCTTCCGCAAGCAGACGTCCCCGCGCCAGGATGACCACCCGTGAGCAGAGCGCGCTCGCCTCCGTCAGGACGTGCGTCGACAGTAGGACGGTACAGTTCGTCAGGGCCCGCACCAGGGCCCGCATCTCGACCGTCTGCACCGGATCGAGGCCCACCGTTGGCTCGTCCAGCACCAAGACCGCGGGATCGCCGATCAGCGCCTGCGCCAGGCCCACTCGCTGCCGGTACCCCTTCGACAGCGCCCCCGCCAGCCGGTCCACGACCGTGCCGAGGCCGCAGCGCGCGACCACGCCGTCGACCGCCGCCCGCCGTGCCCGCCGGCCGAGCCCCTTCACGGCGGCGACGAACGCCAGGTACCGCCGCACGGTGAGCTCCGGGTACACGCTCACCTGCTCGGGCAGATACCCGATCTGCCGGCGGGCCAGCGCGGACTCCGCGCCCACGTCGTGACCACCGACGCGCACGTGCCCGGCCGTGGGCGAGAAATACCCCGTCAGCAGGCGCATCAGGGTGCTCTTGCCCGACCCGTTCGGCCCGAGCAGCGCCACCACCTCCCCGCGCCCGATCGAGAACGAAACGTCGTCCAGGGCGCGCAGCGCCCCGTACTTCTTGGTCACATGCTCGATCTCGATCAACAGAAACCGGGGCTGGGCTGAAGCCCGGCGCGGGGGTTCGGGGGCGCGTGGCGGAGCCATCCGTGCGTTTGCACGCAGCTCGCGAGCACCGCACGGACCCCCTGAATCCTAATGCCCGGCGCGGGACGCATCCTCGCGCTCGCGCCGCTTGCGCCGCCGGGCGTGGATGATCTCGTCCATGACGATGACCGCGACGCTGAAGAGGCCGACGATGATGACCGACTCCCAGAGACCCATGATACCCCCCCTCAGCTGACTGCGGCGCTGGCCGCGACGTTCGATCCCGGCGCCATCCGGGCAGCTTCCCGCGTGATGAACCGTGGTCGGAAGTACGTGATCATCACCGGCAGGAGGGTGACCTCCGCAAGGAAGCTGACAAACATCCACCCGGCCAGCATCGTTCCCATCACGGCGTTGAACCGGATGTTCGAAAACGCCCACGCCGTCGTGCTGGCAATCATCGCCACGGCGGTGAAGCTCACCGCCTTTCCCGAGGTGACCATCGCCTCGCGTAGCGATTTCTCCAAGTTGCCGTTCACCCGGATCTCTTCGATCGCCCGGCTGACGATGTACAGGCCGTAATCCACGCCGAACCCCAACCCCACCGTCACCAGCGGCAGCGTGTTGATGTTGATGCCGATCCCCCAGACCGCCATCGACGCGTTGATCAGAATGTTGGCGATCACGAGGGGCGCCAGCAGATACACGCCCGACGCCCACGAGCGGTACGTGAACATCACGGTCACGTACATCGTGCCGAATCCGAGTACGTTCATGAGGAGGTCGTTCTCCAAGAGCTCCGCGTTGGCGGCCGCCAGGACGCCGATGAGCCCGCCCGCCAACCGGAACTCCGCCAGCGGCATCGGGTTCGCGGCGATGAACTCCTGACAGCGCGCGATGATTCGGGCGACGTTGTCGCCCTTGTGATTGCGGGCGAAGAACGTCACGTGCGAGTTGGTGTAGCTCGGATCGACGTACTTCGCGGTCTCGGTCGGGGGCGAACCCGAGAAGAAGATGAAGAACGTCTGCGCTACGTCGCGCGAGTTGTTCGGGATGACGCCCCAGCGCGGCTCGAGCTCGTGGAACACCTGGTTGACGGCGCGCAGAATGTCCGCCAACGAGAAGCTGTAGCCGATGTCGCGATCGCGCTCGAGGTAACGCTGGAACTTCTCCATGGTGCGCAGGACCTGCGGGTCTTTCATGGCGTCGCGGTCCTTGCCCTCGGCCACCACGATCAACGGCTCGACGCCACCGAACTTGTCCTGGATGTGCGCGTGCGAGACGTTGTACGGCGAATCTTCCCACACCAGCGGGGACGCGTTCGTAGGGTCCCCGATGGTCAGGCCGCGCATGAAGTAGAGGCCGAGCGCCGTCACCGTCGCCCAGGCACCGATGGTGATCACCTTGCCAGACGGCGACAGGTTCCAGTCCGACACCCGATCGATCAACGCCTTGTACCAGCCGCGATCACGCGCCATGACCACCTCCGGATCGGGCGCGCGCAGGTAGTAGTACACGATGGGATTCAACAGGAGCTCGGCCACCGTGATCGCCAGGATCCAGAACGACGACACGATCGCGAGCCTCTGCAGCATCACCACCGGGACGAGGATGATGACCAGCACCCCGAACGCGTCGGTCACGATTGCGGACAGGGTGGGCACGAAGAGCTCGGCGAAGGCGGCCACGATGGCCTTGCGCTGGTTCCAGTTGTGGCGCTCGTACTCCTCGTAGTACCGGTCGTGCATCTGGATGGCGTGGCTCACCGCACGCGCCGTGATGATGAACGGCATCACCAGGATGAGCGGGTCGAGCGACATGCCGATGAGATGGATGAAGCCGAGCCCCCAGAAGGCGGCGATCACGCCGGTCAGCGAGGGCCGCAGCGCGCCGCGCCAGTCGTGGAAGTAGAGCCACCGGAGAACCCATTCGAAGCACCACGTCACCGTGAATATCCAGAAGAAGTCGGTGGCGTAGCTGTACACCCAGCCGTAGAGGCGCGGCTCACCGGCGACGTACACCTCGATGTCAGCCGCCGGGACGGTGAGATTCACATTCTCGACCGTCTCCCCGCGCTTGACGCCGAGCACGACCGCCCTCCCGGCACCCGCGTGCTTGATGCGGGACGCCAGCCCCACGCGGTCGGCCACCTCCACCCCGTCCACGCTGACGATGATGTCGCCGACCTTGAGCCCCGCGGCCGCGGCGGCCGTGCCGCGGTACACCGTCTCCACGACGGCCGGCGCTGGCTGATCCAGCTTGAGGGGATTCGTGCCCTTGATCATGGCGCCGATCCACCCGTGCTCGAAGGGCAGGATGACGCGCTCGTTGATCTCGGTGAACGTCCGCCGGTGGTCCAGCCGACCCTCGATGAAGTTGGCCCGCACGAGGGCCGCGCGATCGTCCAGCGACACGAGGATGCCATAGATGCTGGACGTGTTGTGCACGATGCGCTTGATCTGGGCGGCGTCCTCTCCGGTCTTGGGGATCGAGGTCATCACCGGCTCGGCCTTCAAGAAACCACCCGCCTGCGCGCGCAGGTAGCGTGTGGTGCGATGTCCGATCGAGTCGATCTGGTTGTGGTTTACCCCGTAAACCCGGTCCATCTCCTCCGTGATGCGGAAGAGGCGGGCCAAGGTGGGGACGTTGAAGATGTCACCGTCGCGCACCTCCACCATCAGCTGGATGTTGTTCGCGCCCCCGAACGCGCCCGCGTACTTGTTGTGGACCTGGACGAACGGATGCGACTGGGGCAGCAGATCGCCGAAGCTGGTCGCGAGTTTCAGCTGAAAGGCCCAATAGCCGAACATCCCGGTGACCAGGATGACGACGATCGACACCACATGGCGGTAGTCGATGAGCCGCTCGCCCAGCCAGTAGAGCGCCCGCTTCTCCTGCTCGCTCTGTGTCCCGCTGCTCATGTTCTGCTCTCCCGCCTTAGCCTTGCGAAGGAAGCCAGCTCTTGCCGCCGTCGGTGGTCCGGAAGATCAACCCATATCCGCCCACGAGCCACCCGTGCTGCTGGTCCGAGAAACTCACGCCGTGCAGCCACGTCAGCACGTCCTGGCCAAGCTTGGCCCGCTTCCAGGCGCTGTCGCCCGCCTCGCGCCGGAGGACCTCGCCCGCCGCGCCGGCAGCCCACCCGGAGCCGTCGGGAAACTCCACTACCTCGAACAGCGGGTCGACCAGCGGCACCTCGTCCACCTCGACCGCGTCGAACGTCCACCGCTGTCCACCGTCCGTCGTGCGCGCCAGGCGCCCTTCCAGGCCCGAGGCGACTACCTTCTGCCCGTCGATCGCGTGCACGCTGAACAGCGTGGGGAGGTCCAGCAGGTCGAAGATGCCGGTGCCCTCCATGAGCGTGCGCTCCTGCTCGCGCCAGGTCTCGCCGCCGTCTGCGGTATACAGGATTTTGCCGAACTCGCCGACGATCCAGCCATGCTGCAGGTCGATGAACTTCACGTCGTAGAGGATCGGATCGGCCGAGGCGAGGCTCTCACCCCCGGACACGTCGAGTTCCATCGCCACCTTCCGTGACCGCCAGGTCCGTCCCCCATCGGCGGTCGACGTGAGGATCGAGCGGTCGCCGACGGCCCAAGCGTGGTCGTTGTCCACGGCGTGCAGCGCAAACAGGTACACGGGCTGCCGAACGCCCCCTTCCTCGATGTACGCGTTCGCCTCCTGCTTCTGCCAGCTCTTGCCGCCGTCGTCCGTGTGCAGGACAACGCCGTCCTGGCCGGCGATCCACCCGTGGCGCTCGTCCGTGAAGCGGACGCTGTAGAGCGCGTTGTCCACGCCGCTCGGGCGCGTCTCCCACGTCCGCCCGCCGTCGCCGGTCTCGAGGATCTTCCCGCCGTAGCCCACCACGAAGGCCCGGTCGGTGGACAGCGCCTGCACGTCGTAGAAGCGGTCGGTGGGGTAGATGGTGCGCTCGATCAGCGGGATCATCTCGACCTCGCGGTGACAGCCGAGCCCGACCGCCAGGAGTGCGAGCCCTCCCGGAATGCACCAGCGACGCATAGATGCCCCTCCCCCGGGGCCGTGAAGGGACGGTCCCATCGCCCGCCGGTAACAAACCCGCTCTTGCGCTGTCAATGGGGAGGCCCAGGCGCGCTCGGGCTGGCGGTCCCGCCGGGTGTGGGACCCTTCTCGGCCCGCGTGAACCACTTGGGAATGTCCGGCGGCTCGACGATCAGCTGCTCGTCTACCTTCCAGGCGCCGTCCTCGCGCACCAGGGTGTAGAGCTCGTGCTCGGTCAACCCGAGCTGGTTCACGAAGCGGTCCTGGGACGAGAGCACGTTCGGGACGAAGGCCTTGTCGCCCTCGATCTTGGCCGGGAAGACCTCGAAATCGAAGATCTTCACCTCCGCGAACGCCATCCCCTCGGCTTGGTCCTTGACCCACTGCGCCCTGCCCTTGCCCCCCCGCATCGCCTTCGACACCAGGTCGTAGGCGGCGTCGGCCTTCTGGTCCTTCATCGACTGCAGATAGCGTCGGACCGTCTCCTCGGGGGTGAGCGTGCCGGCGCCGGCACGCACTCCGCACAGCATCATCGCGAGCACGCCGAGCACCGCGATCGATCGCATCGAGCCCATGGCCGGCTGACTAGCACAGGCCGCATCGACGCCGGAAGCAGGTGACGATTCTTGATCGCTGACACACTTTTTCGCCGCAGCCGTCACAGCCGAACGTGGGGAAGGCCCACCATTCTCTGCGCACGCTGGTGGCACGTCACTTGCTGCCGCCTACCGGACCCCGCCCTACGGGGCGATTACCCACGAAGGCAGGATCGACCATGGACGAGAACGCCGGAAGCCTCATCCGCACGCTGCGCCAGAAGCTCGCGATGACCCAGGAGGAGTTCGCGCACGAGATCGCGGTCACGGTCTCCACCGTCAACCGCTGGGAGAACGCCCACGCCGAGCCGAGCAAGCTGGCGTGGAAGGCAATCCAGGACCTGGCCCGCAAGCGCGGCCTGAACGACGACATGCTCGCCCGCGCCGGCTCCCTCGGCGAGTAGCACCCCGACGCACCGGGTGCGGCCCTGCCGCGCCCGGTGTGCCGCCACCATCCCCGTGCCCGCCCGCCCATAAGGTCTGGCACACCCTCCCGCGCGCTGATCGCGCGGCGCAGACGCTCCGCGCCCCGGACCCGCGCGCGGCGAACGGCCCCCGCCCCCCGGGCCGTCTCGCCCGCACGGACCCGGGCCCGGACCCGACCCGCCGGGGCCCCGCCGCTCGGCCGACCGCCACAATCGCGTCGATCGTTACCGGCGTGACGGGCTCCGGCACCCGCAGTGGCGCCGCACGGCATCTGGCGCAGCGCCCCCGCCGGATGCCAACCTCGTGCCGGCACACTCATTTTCCCCGTCGAGTGTGCCGATAGTGTGTCGCCTGTGGCAGCCGTCGACACACGGCACGCCCCTTGCGTCAGGGCTGACACATCCGGCCCCGCGCACGCGGGTCGGAACGGCACACGATACATGCACGACGACGCTGACGCCCCATCGACGCCGAATGGCTCCTCGCCCATGGAGCCGGTCGACCGTCCCAAGATCCTCGTCGTCGAGGACGACGCCGACATCCGCAACATCCTGCACCTCTTCCTGCGCGAAAAGGACTTCGTGGTGAAGGTCGCCGACAGCGCCCAGGCGGCGCTCGAGGTCCTGAGCGAAGAGCCGATGGACCTCATCCTGTCCGACGTGCGTATGCCGGGCATGACCGGCCTCGAACTGCTCCGCACGCTCAAGGAGCGCGACCCCGAGATCCAGCTCGTCCTGATGAGTGCGTACTCGAACGTCAAGGACGCGGTCGAGGCGATTCAGCTCGGCGCCGCCGACTACGTCGAGAAGCCGATCGACTTCCGGCGTCTCGAGCGTGTCCTGCAGAGCCTGTTCGAGAAGCGGCGGCTGCAGTACCGCACCCGCATCCTCGAGCAGCGCCTGCAGGGCTGCGTCAGCTTCGAGGGCCTGGTCGCCCGCTCGCCGGAGATGCTGGCGACGTTCGCCTTCGTCGAGCGCCTGGCCCGCTACCCCACCACCGCGCTGGTGACCGGCGAGAGCGGGACGGGGAAGGAGCTGATCGCGCGCTCACTGCACAACCTGTCGCCGCTGCGCGAGCGGACGTTCGTCATCTGCAACTGCACCACCCTCGCCCCGACGCTGCTCGAGAGCGAGCTCTTCGGACACGTCCGCGGCTCCTTCACGGGCGCGGATCGCGATCGCAAGGGTCTGTTCGAGGCCGCCCACGGCGGGACGATCTTCCTCGACGAGATCGGCGAGCTGCCGCTCGGCGTGCAGGTGAAGCTGCTGCGCGTGCTGGAGAACCACGAGATCAAGCGCATCGGCTCGCCGGACCCGATCCGCATCAACATCCGCGTCATCGCCGCCACCAACCGGAACCTCATCGACATGGTGCGCGCGGGGACGTTCCGCGACGACCTCTACTACCGCCTGAACGTAGGCGCCATCGCCCTGCCCCCGCTCCGCCAGCGGACGGAGGACATCGAGCCGCTGACGCAGCACTTCCTGCGCCTCTTCAACCAGAAGCTCGGGCGCAACGTCGCCAGCGCGACTCCCGCGGTACTCGAGATATTCGCCCGCTATCCGTGGCCCGGCAACGTGCGCGAGTTGGCCAACGTCATCGAGCGCGCCCTGGTGGTGTGCAAGGGCAGCCATATCCTTCCCGAGAACCTGCCCCCGCACGTCTTCGAGACCCGCCCGGCGCTGCCCGGCGACCAGCTCGAGATGCCCGACCTGTCCCTGCACGCGGCCGAGCGCGAGCAGATCCTGCGCGCGCTCCAGGCCTCGGGCGGCCGCCGCGTCGAGGCCGCCCGTCGCCTGGGACTGTCACGCCGCACCCTCTACCGCAAACTCAGCCGCTACGGGATCTCGTCATGAGCGTCATCGCCTGCTGCGCCGTGTCGCTCTACGCCGTCCTGGCCACCTGCTGGGACATCCGCCAGCGGCGCATCCCCAACCGCCTCTCCGGGCTCTTCCTGCTCGCGGCCCTGCCCGCCGCCATGGCGCCCGACGGCATCGGCCTGCTCGCCGCCGGGCAGGGGTTCGCCCTCGGAGCATGCGCGATGGTGATCCCGTTCCTGCTCGGCGCCGTCGGCGGCGGGGACCTCAAGTTCGTCGCCGTGGCGGGAGCATGGCTCGGCCCGCGCATCGGTCTGAACGCGCTGCTGCTCGGCACCGTCCTCGGCCTGTTCGCCGCGCTCGGCACCGCGGCGGCCGCCGGACGCTTCGGGGAGGCCCTGCGCGGGGCGGCCCGCCTGGTCTGGCTGGCCGCGGCCGGCCTTTCGCTCACCCACCTGCCCCCGGCAAGCGGCGCGGCGGGCCCGATGGCCCCGATTCCGTACGCCGCCCCGCTGGCGGCCGGCGTCGTCGGCGCCGTGCTCCTCGCGCACATGAACAGGCTGCTGATCTAGCTCGAAGGGAGACTCATCATGCGACCGGTCACCATTCTCGTCGTCGGCCTCGTGGCCTCTGGCACCACGGCCCTGCTCGTCTACCGCGCGGTCCAGACGCGCGTCGTGGTCCAGAACGCCCCCGCGGCACAGGCCACGGACCTCCAGATCCGCCCCGTCGTGGTGGCGGCCGCCGACGTGCCGTTCGGGAGCACCCTGGGCGAGGAGCAGCTCAAGGTCGTCGACTGGCCGGCGAACGCGCTGCCACCCAACAACTTCGCCGCGCGCGAGAACGTCGTCGGGCGCATGGCCATGACCCGCCTGGTCGTCAACGAGCCGATCACCACCGAGAAGCTCGTGCCCACAGGCTCGAAGGGCCTGCTCCCGCTGGTCATCGAGCACGGCATGCGCGCCGTCACGGTGAAGGTGAACGAGGTAGCGGCGGTGGGCGGGTTCATCGCCGCCGGCAGCCGCGTCGACGTGCTCGTCACCGCCGAGCGCAAGGCCGTCCAGGGCCCGTCCGGGGTGGTCGGGATGCCGCAGGACATGCAGACCCAGGCCGAGCGCAATACCCGTACGCTGCTGCAGGACGTGACCGTCCTCGCCCTCGGGCAGCTCCTCGACGCCAGCGGCCAGCCCAAGCCAGGCGATGCGCTGACCACGGCGACCCTGTTGGTCAACCCGGAGCAGGGCGAGCTGCTCGCGCTCGGCTCGATCGAGGGGACGCTCCAGCTCGTGCTGCGCAACTTCGAAGACCACACCATCGTCGCCTCCGGCGGCAAGCGCGCCCAAGACCTGTTCCTGAACCATACGCGCCTCGCCTCGGCCGACTCCAACACCGTGGAGATGATCCTCGGGGGGCAGCGCTTCTCGCTGACCTTCTAAAGAGAGAAACGGGACTACGATCATGGACGAAGCGCTCCACGCCCTCTGCCTGAGCGTCGACCCGGCGGCGTCCGCCGAGGTGGCCTCGGAGCTGACGCACCTGCCCGGATTCGCGGTGCGCACACGCGAGGCGGACTATCAGGGCGGGCTCCGCGACCTGCGGGATCCCGACCTGGTGATCGTCATCCTCGGCCCCGATGCCACCAACGCTCTGAACGTCATCGAAGACGTGCTCCGGGCCGCGCCGTCGACGCGCGTACTCGCCCTATCCCGTGACGAGAACCCGGAGCTGATCATCCGGACGATGCGGGCGGGCGCCGACGAGTTCCTGCCCCTGCCGGTGACGCGCACCGCGCTCTTGAAGATCTGCATCAAAGTGTCGGAAAGCCGGCGCTGCAGCGGCCCCGCCCAGGCGCGCAAGGGCGAGGTCTGGGTGGCCTACGGACCGAAGGGTGGCGTCGGAGTGACCACCATCGTCACCAACCTGGCATTCGCCCTGCGCGCCGCGCAGCGGGACACCGCCCTGGTGGACCTGGACGTGCACAACGGCGACCTGGCGCTCTTCCTGAACCTCACGCCAACGTACACCCTGCGCGACATCGCCACCAACTTCCGGCGCCTCGACTCGGTCTTCCTGCAGGGCACGATGAGCCGGCATTCGTCGGGGATCGAACTGCTCGCCGCCCCCCCCGTGGGGGCCGGCGAGCCGCCGCTCCAGCTCACCAGCGAGCAGGTGACCGGCGTTCTCGAGCTCGTGCGCTCCCTGCACGAAGTCACCGTCGTCGACACGGGCGGCGTGCCGTCGGAGGCGACCCGCGCAGCGCTCGCCCTCGCCCATCGCATCTTCCTCGTGACCGAGTTGACGATCCCATCGCTCCGGGGATGCATCCGCACCCTCGACTGGCTGCGTGAAGACGACAGCGAGGTCGACGCCAAGGTCGAGATCATCGTGAACAAGTACGCCAACAAGGGCGCCGAGGTGCCGCTCGCCGACGCCACCCGGACGCTCAAGCTCCCCACCCGGGCCGTCCTCCCGCGCGACGACGCCACGGCCCTGGCGGCGATCAACAACGGCTTGTCCCTGGAAGAGGTGCGCGCCGGCACCCCGCTCGGCCGCGCCATCGCCGCCCTGGTCACCCCCGGGACCCCGCCCGCCGACAGCAAACGCAAAGGCTTGATGCGGCTCTTCTCGGCCGCGGAAAGGAGCGCGTAGTCGATGCTCCCTCGGTCCACCTCCGCCGCCCCCTCCGCAGTGCCTCGCGTTCCGGGCTCGATGACCCAGGCGTTCCAGGAGCTCAAGCTGCGCGTGCATCGCCAGCTGCTCGAGCGCCTGGACCTCGTCGCCCTCGCGTCGCTCGACACCATCCAGACCGAGAACCAGATCCGTGTGGCCGTCCAGAAGCTGCTCGAGGCCGAGTCGACGCCCCTCTCCCGCGCCGAGCGCGACCGCCTGATCGAGGAGATCGGCTACGAGGTGCTCGGCCTCGGCCCGCTCGACCCGCTGCTGCGCGACCCGGACGTCTCCGACGTGCTCGTGAACGGCCCGCACTCGGTGTTCGTCGAGAAGCGCGGCCGGCTGCAGCAGACGGATGTCAAGTTCCGCGACAACGACCACCTGATGCAGATCATCGACCGCATCGTGTCCGGTGTCGGACGCCGCATCGACGAGTCGTCGCCGATGGTGGACGCCCGCCTCCCCGACGGCTCGCGCGTGAACGCCATCGTGCCGCCGCTGGCCTTGAACGGCCCGTGCATGTCGATCCGCCGCTTCGGGCGCGACCCGTACCGCATGGACGATCTGCTCGGCTTCAAGAGCATGACCATGGAGATGGCGCGCTACCTGCGGGGCGCCGTCCAGGCCCGGCTCAACATCATCATCTCGGGCGGCACCGGCGCCGGCAAGACGACGCTCCTCAACTGCCTGACCAGCTACATCGCCGAGGACGAGCGCATCGTCACCATCGAGGACTCGGCCGAGCTGCAGCTCCAGCAGCCACACGTGGTCCGGCTGGAGACCCGTCCGCCCAACATCGAGGGCCGGGGCGAGGTGACCGCCCGCGACCTGGTCCGCAACTCGCTGCGCATGCGGCCCGACCGCATCGTGGTGGGCGAGGTGCGCGCCGGTGAGGCGCTCGACATGTTGCAGGCCATGAACACCGGCCACAACGGCTCGATCACGACCGTGCACGCCAACACCCCGCGCGACTGCCTGCACCGGATCGAGATGATGTGCCTCATGGCGGGGATCGAGCTGCCCTCGAAGGCCATCCGTCAACAGGTCGGCTCGGCGATCAACCTGATCGTGCAAGCCTCCCGCATGCCGGACGGGGGGCGGCGGGTCACCAAGATCACCGAGGTGGTCGGCATCGAGGGAGAGCAGATCCAGGCTCAGGATCTGTTCGAGTACGTCCACACGGGTACCGGCCAGAACGGGGCCGTCCAGGGGCACTTCAAGGCGAGCGGCATCCGCAGCCGCTACTTCGAGCGGCTGACCGCCGCCGGTATCGCCCAGGAGGACATCCTGTTCGATGCCGGGAGGCTGTCGGCATGACGGTGCTGCTCCCCCTGCTGGCCTTCTTCAGCCTCCTGCTGCTGACCGGCACCGCCTACCAGGTCTCCCGCTCACGGGCAGCGACCCGAGAGATGGTCGCGCGCCGCTTGGAGGGCACGGCCCAGGTCGCGTCCACTGACAGTGGCGCGGGGCAGTCCCTGCTCCACGAGAAAACCTACAGCGACATTCCCCAGCTGAACAGGCTCCTCGGACGCTCCACGATGAGCCGGAACCTCGACCGGATGGTCATACAGGCCGGGTTTCGCGTCCGCGCCGGCGAGATGCTTCTCTGGATGACGCTGCTCGGTATGGGGTCGGCGCTGGTCGCGTTGCTGGTGAAGGGCAGCGTCCTCGTCGCGCTGGTGGTGTTCGTCGCCCTCGGCCCTGGCGGTGGCCTGTGGTGGCTCAAACGCCGCCGCAACGCCCGCCGGCACCTGATCGTCAGCCAGTTGCCGGATACCCTCGAGATGATCCGCGGCGCGCTGCAGGCGGGCTACTCGCTGCCGCAGGCGCTCGAATCCGTGCACGAAGAGGCGTCCGATCCGATCCGCAGCGAGATCCGTCAGGTGACCGACGAGCTGCGCCTCGGGCACACCATGCGCGCCTCCTTCCAGGGGCTCTACGACCGCACCGGCGTCTCGGACCTGCGCTTCTTCATCATCGCCGTGCTGCTCAACCGCGAGATCGGCGGCAACCTGTCGGCGATCATCGACGTGGTGGCACTCACCGTCCGGGAGCGGTTCAAGCTGAAGGCCCAAGTCCGGGCCCTCACCTCCCAAGGACGGTTCTCGGCGCTCATCCTGTGCTTGCTGTCGCCCGCACTGCTGGCGGCGCTGACGTTCCTCAACCCGGAGTACCTGGAGCCGCTCTACCACACCTCGACCGGCAACATGGCCCTCCTCTACGCCGCCTCCTCGACCGCGTTCGGCTACTACCTGATGCGGCGCATCGTGGACATCAAGCTGGTCCGGACGGATTGATCGATGTCGCCACTTCTCCTCGCTCTGCTGACGTTCGCCTCGCTCGCCCTCCTGTTCGGTAGCGTGGCCTGGCTGGTCCGCCACTGGAACGCCCCGATGATGGCGCGCCTGCGTGCCCTCGGCCGGCGGAACGTGGCCGAGGCCGAGGCCTCGCTCATGGCGGACGACCGGCCAAAACACGCCATCGAGCGCTTTCTCGAGGGGATCGGCGAGAGCGCCACCCCGGAGAAGCGCGTCGAGCCCGAGCTCGTCAAGACCAAGAAGCCGAAGACCGATATCAGCCAGCAGCTGATCCAGGCCGGCATTCGCCGCCCGAACGCCCTCGCCGTGCTGATGGGTATCCGCGTCGCGCTCATGGTCAGCATGGTCGCGCTCGGCGTCATCGCTGCCAGCATCTTCAACACGCGTTTCCTGCCCACCGCGTTTGCGCTCGCGCCGATCGGATTCATCCTACCGCGCTTCGTGGTGGCCCGCATGGCCGAGAAACGTCGCCAGGAGATCCAGCTGCACCTCCCGGACGCGATCGACCTGCTGCTGCTGTGTGTCGAGGCGGGCCTTGGCCTGAACGCCGCGTTGGTCAAGGTGGCCGAAGAACGCTCGGCGAGCAGCGATGATCCGATCGGTCAGGAGCTCACGCAGCTCGCCAAGGAGATGCAGGTGGGCATGGGCCGGAAGGAGGCCTTCCGTAACCTGGCTGATCGGACCGGTGCCACGGAGATCCGTTCTCTGGCCGCTCATCTCATCCAGTCCGAACGCTTCGGCACCAGCATCAGCCAGACGCTCCGCATGCACTCGGAGAGCATGCGGACGCATCGCAAGCTGCAGGCCGAGGAGATGGCCAACAAGACCCAGATCAAGCTGCTCTTTCCGCTGATCATGTTCATCTTCCCGTCGGTGATGATCGTCATCCTGATGCCGGCGGTCATGCGACTCATGGACGCGCTCAAAAGTCTCATGTGACGAGGAGTCTCACGCCAATGTCGGAACCGGAAACCAAGCCCCGCATCCTGATCGTCGACGACAACGCGCTCATCGCGGAGCTCGTCGAGACGCGGCTTCGTATCGAAGGGATGGTGCCGACCAAGTGCGCCGGCGGTCGCGAGGCCATCGAGACCGTCGGGACGCAGCCGTTCGACGCCGTGATCCTGGACATCATGATGCCGGACGTGGACGGCTATCAGGTGCTGCGCCACATCCGCTCGACCCCGGAGACGGCCCACCTGCCGGTGATCTTCCTGACCGCCAAGTCGACGCCGGACGACATCGAGAAGGGTCTGGCGCTCGGCGCCAACTCGTACATCTCCAAGCCGTTCAGCGGCCTCGATCTGGTGCGCAAGATCCGTCTCTGCCTGGAGGAGCGCAAAGTCGCTCGCGCCGAGCCCCGCGCCGCCGGGTGATCGTCTCCCATGTCCGGCACCGCGCCGCCCGTCCCTCCCGCCCCGCGGCGCCTGGGGACCGTCGCGGTCCTGGCGAGCCTGGTCCTCGCCGGCATGCTGTGGACCTTCCACCTGCGGGCGGCGGGTCCGGCCACCGGGTTGTTCCACGACGGCGCGGTCTACGTCGTCACGGCGCAAGCCCTGGCCACCGATGCGGGCTACCGTCGCATCCAGCTCGTCGGCGCGCCGGCAGAGGTGAAGTATCCCCCGCTGCTGCCCCTTCTGCTTTCGGGTGTGTGGCGCCTCGCCCCCGCGTTCCCCGCCAATCTCGTCGCCCTGAAGAGTGTGTGCATCCTGGCCGCCCTGGCACTCGTCGGCCTGCTGCCGGGGTACCTTCGCCGCATCGGCCTTCGACCGGAGGTCGCCGATGCCACCGCCGCCCTCACCGCGCTCGCTCCCCTGACGACACGGTACGCGACCACGGTCGCCTCGGAGCTGCCGTTTGCGGCCCTGACCATCGCCGCCCTGTGGGCGACCGAGCGCGCAACCGATCCCGGCCGCCGGCGCGATGCCGCGGCGCTCGCCGGCCTGCTCGCCGGCCTCGCCTTCCTCACCCGCACGATCGGCCTCGCGGTGGTGGGCGGATGTCTCCTGATCGTCGTCCTACGCGCCGACCGGCGGCGGGTCGTCGCCTACCTGGCACCGGCCCTCACATGCGTGCTGCCGTGGCTCGTGTGGGTATCGCTTCCGCACGCGGACGGATCCCGCATCAGCTACCTCGCCGAGCTCCCGGTCGACGGCCTGCCCGGGCCGCTTGCCCTGCTGGGGCACGTCGCCCAGCTTCCGGCCGCTATCGGGCTGGTGAGTCTTCCCGGTCTCGCCGACCTTCTGCCACGCGGCACCCCCGTGCCGCTGATCGCCCTGCTCTACCTGCTCGGCGCCGTCATCCTGGCCGGGGCGCTGCGCCAGCGGTTCGCGCCCACGCTCGTCCTCACCCTCGGCATGGCGGTCGCCGTACCCTGGTTCCAGCCCCGCTTCCTGGTCCCGCTGGCGCCGCTCTTCCTGGCCACCTTGTTGAGCGGCCTGCTGCCCACCGGGCACGCGCCGGTCGCACGGACGGTACGCGCCCTCGTCCTCGCCCTCCTGGTCGGGGCCGCCGTCGCCGGCAACGGCCGGCGACTGGCTGCCGTCGAAGCCGCCGCCATCCCCGCCCTCGAGCAGGTATCCTACCCGACACTCGCGTGGCACGAGATCGACGACGCCATGCAGTGGCTCCGTACCCACACCCCGCCCGACGCCGTGGTGGGCTCGTTTCACGATCCACTGGTGTACCTGTACACGGGCCGCATCGGCGTGCAGGCCTACCCCGCCATCTGGCACCCCGAGCCCGAGCAGATCACGACCGCGCTGCGGGCAGGACGGGCGAGCTACCTGGTGGACTTCCCGGTCCCGGACGAGGGCGTGTGGGCCCCGTCGCGCCAGGCGTGGACCAGCTGGCTGGCAACGCACGCGCCCGAGCTGACGCTCGCCTACGAGAGCCCGGCACGGCACGTCCGCATCTGGCGGGTGGCGGGGACGGGCGCGTAGTCCCGATCGGCTGCGGCCGGGCCACCGCGGCGTGCGCACAGGAACGCACGTGCCGGCACGGGTGGCCATTGCCGGCGTTCGTGATGGCCCCGCGCCAGACGGTGGGCCACTGGAGGCTTCGCGCGGCACCAGCCCGCTGCAGGTCATGAGCGACCGCCGCCGGGCAAAGCGGCGGCGGTCACGGCGGTGACGAACGCGACGCCGCGGAAGACGTGGAGGCCGCGGAGCCGTGCCTGCGTCGCGGCGGGGGCCTGTGTGATCGGCAGCGCGAGCTCCCCGCCCACTTCGGCGTGCAACAGCACCATCTTCACCTGGCTCTTCCGGGGTTCCGTGTGCGTGGCCGGGGCGCGTCGGGCACGGAACGGGCCCGCCGCCGGGCGCGGGTGGCCGAACACTCCGGAGAGCGTTGGACGATACGCGTGGCCGCTGGTGGCCAGGCGGACCGACGACGCCGGGTCGAGCCGGCGTACCGAGGCGGCGACGCGAGCTCCCGCGCAGCGCTCAGGGGTACACCCGCATGGAGCGCCGCGACCACACCATGACGATGCGCTGTGATTGACATCGGAGCAAGCTTGCTATATTATGTGCCCCATTCAAGATCGCGCGCCCGGTGCAACTCCCCTTCACCTTCCGCTCCTGGGGTGGCGCGCGCCCCGGCGCGGGCCGCCCGCCCGCGCTCGGCCGCCGTCGCGTCGCCCATCGGGCGCGCCCGCCCCACCAGCGGCACTGCCCGATGCACGTCACCCTGCGCGCGGCCGCGGGCGTGCCGTCCCTCCGCAGCGCGCAGGTGTTTGGCGCGCTGCGCCGCGCCCTGGGCGCGTCCTCGGCCGCCGGGTTCCGGGTGCTGCAGTTCAGTGCACAACGGGACCACGTCCATCTGGTGGTCGAAGCCGACGCGCCGGCGCGCTTCGTCCGCGGCGTGCAGGGCCTCATGATTCGCGTCGCCAAGGCGGTGAACCGGGCGTGCGGTCGCCACGGCCGTGTGTGGGGCGACCGGTACCATGGGCGGCGGCTCGCGTCGCCACGCGAGGTGCGGGCCGCGCTCGTGTACGTCCTCCAGAATTTCGCGAAGCACATCCCCGGCGTCCGGGGGACGGATCCGTGCTCGTCGTCGGCGTGGTTCCACGGCTGGCGAACGCCCCTGGCGTGGCCGCCCGGCCCCTCGCCGGTCCGGGCCCCTCACACCTGGTTGGCGCGGGTGGGCTGGCTCCGGCACGGCCGGCTCCGGGTCGACGAGTCCCCCCGCGGTCCGTGACGGCGGTGCGGTCGGCGGCCGGTCGACGCGACGGACCCACACGAAACCCGGAAGAGCCCTGCACCTACTACTTATCGAAGCCGACACGCCAATCGTGCTCCGACGCGGCCTTCAAGGGCTCGCGATTCGCGTGGCCAAGGCCGTCAACCGGATTCTCGATGGCTGCGGGCGCATGTGGGGAGACCGCTATCACGCCCGCCTGCTGAAGACGCCCCGGGAAGGCCGGACGGCACTCGCGCAAGCATGTCCGCGGTGCGCGCGGACTCGATCCCCGCTCGTCGGCGATTTGGTTCACGGGATGGCGGACGGCATTTGCCCTTCGAGGCGTGAACATGGCTCGCACGCGTCGCCTGGCGGCGGCACGGGCTCGTCGACCTTGCCGAGTGCCCCGGAGCCAACGGCGGGCGCCGCCAGCCTGATGTCCCTCGGCGGCCATTCCGCTCGTCATCCTACCGTGCGCCAGACGCATGCCCCGCAGTTCGTCCAGCCCGGCTGCCGGCGGGCCGGCGATCCCTCCGCCGTCAGTAGGCGAGATACGCGCGGCAGTTGAAGCCGAAGCACTCGCCGACCGTCGCCTGATCGCCGTAGCCGACTATCTTCTTCGACAGCAGCTCGCCCGAGATGTACTTCGGGTTGCCGGTGGCCTTGATCGCATTGATCCTCATGAGCGCGAAACCGACCACGAGGCCCTTGGTCTGGTCCGGGTCCGTGTTCACCACCGGGATGATGATCTCGTCGCCGGGGTTCCACCTGGCCTTCATCGCCTGGTAGTCGGCCGTCATGTTGCCGCCGGCCAGGCTGATCTTGTCGACTTTGACGGTGAGGGTTGGAATGAGGCTCGGGTCCTCCACCATGTTCTTCACGACGGACGCGTTTGCGCCGCCGAAGTATCCGGTCCAATACGCGTTCGCCGGGTCCTTGGTGGACACCACGATGTCGTCCGGCGAGGTGAAGCCCCTTCGCTTGCCGGTGAAGAGTCCCTTGTCCACGGCAATCGGCGCCGTGGGCTTGGCCGCCACCGGCGCCCCGATGACCCCCAGCGCCCGCTTGGTGGTGTCGTACGTGTTCAGGCCGACCAGGCGACCGAACGCCAGCGGCAGCGTGCCGGCCGAACTGCCGAGGCGCGCGTTGATCTGCACCGCATTGACCTGGGTCACGTCGATGGGCGGATTCGCGCGCACGAACGTTCTCGTGACGAAGTCGTAGGTGCCGATCACCACGTCGCCACCTTCCGCGTTGCTCGTATTGAGGCCGATCTGCACCGGGTGCGCGTTATTCGCATTCTTGCTGACCGACGCGACATTGTTTTTCGCCGCCACCGTCTGCGCCGCCTGGCGCATCTTCGCCTCCGTGGTGTTCGGGTCCTGGATCGTCTGGGCGGCCGCGACGGCGGCGGCGTCGACCGCGCTCTCGAGCTCGTCGCGGACGTTGATCATGTTGCCCACGTCGAAGGTGAGGCCCGCGGCGACCAGCATGATGGGGAGCAGGAAGGCCGCCCACACGAATATCTGTCCGGATTCCGACCGGCGGCAGCGAACGTGCGCACTCATGGCATCCCTCACTTCTCGGCTTCCGGCTACGACCCGGCAACCGTCTCGTCCCGCATCGACATGGACCGGCTGATGTCCACATTCTTGCCGAGCAGGAAGTTGCCGAACAGCATGTCGAGGGTTCCCGTCGCGGTGACGGTGACGATCGGTTGGCCGTTGGTGGTCTGCTGGTTCACCTGGACGGTGAGCTTGTTGCTGGCAAAGTACGTCGCGGCAGTGCTCTGCACGCGCGCCTTGACGGACTGGGTCCGGTTGTTGTTCCGGGCGGTCACGGACGCCAGCCGTGCGCCGTCGCGGACGGCCGCGTTCAGTATCTGCGCCGCGCTCCACACCCGCCCGAACTCGAGTATGCCGGCCAGCAGCGTCGCCAGCAGTGTCGCCACCACCGCGAACTCCAGCATCGCCTGCCCGCGGGCCCTGTGCCGCACGTGCCACTGCCTGTGCAATTTTGTGCACCTCTTCATACACGTATCCCTCGGGTCGTTCGCCCGGACGTTGCCACCGTCGGAGTAACAGCGGCTCGTCGGCCCGAAGGCCGACGAGCCGGTCACGGGTTTGCTGCCGCCGCGATCAGCTCGTCGGCAAGCTGTTCAGCTGCGTCTGGACGTTGCCGAACACGCCATTCAGCCGGGTGCCGATCGCGATCAGCGTCACGATCGCGCCCAGCGCCAGCGTGCCGATCAGGATGGCGTACTCCGTCATCCCTTGGCCGCTCTCGTCCTGCAGTAGAGCTTTCAGTACCATCATCGCATTTCCTCCGTACGCCGATCAGCTCGTCGGCAGGCTGTTCAGCTGCGTCTGGACGTTGCCGAATACGCCGCGCAGTCGGGTGCCGATCGCGAGCAGCGTCACGATGGCGCCCAGGGCAAGCGTGCCGATCAGGATGGCGTACTCCGTCATCCCCTGGCCGCTCTCGTCGAATAGAAGCGTCTTTACTACGGTCATTGCTGGGCCTCCTCTGCGCGCACCGTTCCGGACGCGCTCCTGGTTCCTGGAGGGCGACGGAAGCAAAGGCAGTGCCGACCCCGGGCGGCGGGAAATCAGCGTCTGCTGGGCGCTTGGCTGCGCGCGGCGAGCGAGCGAGCGCTACTTATTCGCCGTCGCGACGCCCTCGTGACGCTGCCGGCACCTGTGCCCGCGCCGACACGCGGGAGCGTGCATGGGTCGGTTCCGCCGGTCATTGCGCATGGCCGGCGCTTTGGGCGCGCCGACCCCCGACTCGGTCTACTCGGGATCGGTGTCGGTCTCGTCCCTGGCGGGTCCCCCCGCCTCGGCCGGCACGTCCGCCGGCGCGCGACCGAACAACCGCGGACGCGTCACCGGGTTCGGCGTCGGCTTGGTACGCACCTCGCTCCGCGTGAGTGGCGCGCGGCCGGTCGGCAACGGCACCGACACATCGCTCCGGTTCGACTCCACCACTCGCGGCTGCACCAGGATCATCAGCTCCGAGCGTGTGTGATTGAAGCTCGTGCGCCGGAAGAGCGCGCCGAGATACGGGATATCCCCCAGATAGGGCACCTTCTGCTCTTCCTCGACCTCGTTGTCGCTCAGGAGCCCCGCGATCAACAGGCTCTGGTTCTGGTACAGGCGCACCCGCGTGTTGGCCTGCCGGCTGACGAAGGACGGCACGCGGATGCCGTTGACGATCGGCGCGTTGGAGAAGTCCGGCTGCGACAGCTCGGCGTCGACCCGCAGGTCGATGCTGCCATCGTCCGTAAACGTGGGCGTGAAACTGACGATCGTCCCGAACTCCTTGAACTGCACCGCCACCTGGTTGCTGGTGATGAGGGGGATCGGCTGCTCGCCGCCCGACCGGAAGTGGGCTTCTTCGCCGCTGCGTGACAGCAGCGAGGGACGGGCCAGGACCTTCGCCATGGACTCCCGCTGCAGGAGCTCGATGAAGGCGGCGAAGTTGTTGTCGCGGTCGAGCACCGCGAAGGTGAGCCGGTCGTTGTCGATCCCCTCGGAGCCGACGATCTGCCCGATGTTTCCGAGGATCGGGATCTTCCCCGGCCGACCCGTCACCACCACTTCGCCCGCCTCGAAGCGGAAGTCGAACCCCTGCTGTTCGATCGCCGTCCGGTTGAGCTCGGCGACCGTCACCCGCAGCTCGACCTGCTCGCGGCGGGAGCGGTTCACATAGAGGGCACGGACGTCGGGGACGCCCTGCTTGTCCCACACGATCAGGCTGGTCTGCGCCTCGAGGATGACGGGTTCTCCGCTCTGGGCGGTGAACCGGCGGCCCTTGCCGTTGATCAGAATCTCGGTGGGGCTCACCAGGACCACGTCGGCCACCTCGGGCTCGGCGATCGCCACCCGCTGGGCGGGACGCCGCAGCCGAACGATGACCGACTGCCCGGCCGGGACGTCGATCTGGTCGGGGAAGTTCTCGATGACCGCGCTGGTGCCGGCACGAGCCGGCTTGGGGGCGGGCCGGGTGGCCACGCGTTCGGCGGCCGCCGACGGGCGGTCGATCAGCCCGTCATCGACGGGGTCGGCAGCTTTTGCCGGGCCCCCCGTCGCCGCACAGACAAGCGCCAGGATCGCTACGACGCCGCCCCTGCGACGGCTCTCCGGAGGCTCTGCTCCCCACCCCATCCACATCATCACCGCCGACCTCCTTCACCACCCCCCCACGCCGCGGGCCGCGGCACAGCGCATGAGCAGCGCTTCACCGTAGCAAGTTCCCCACGCGAATGTCAATTTCGCGGGCCCGCGGCGGTTGCCTCCCCCGGCACCGTTGCGTATTGCTCGATGCCATGCGGAGGACGGGTTCGACGGGCGCGGCGTGGGGACGTGGGTGGGCGATCGCCCTGGTGGCGGTTCTCCTGACGACGATCGGGGCGGCACCGGCCGCGCCGGCGGACGAGCCCTGGGTGCTCGACAAGTCGACCTGGCAGCGCGGCAAGGACCTCGTGCCGGAACCGGTCCTGCGCCGGGTCCAGAGCGGGGAGTACTGGTTCCGGGTGGTGCCCGCCGACCCCACACGCTTCCACGACAACTACAGCCGACCGTTCTGGGACGCCACCGCAGCCAACCGTGACAAGTACGACCTCGATGCGACGACCTGCGGCCTCCGCGAGAAGGCGACCGGCAAGGTGCCGGACTTCTATTTCGGGTACCCCTTCCCCACCATCGTCCCCGATGACCCCGAGGCGGGGTGCAAGATCGCCTGGAACTTCACCGCCGCGAGCCTGATGGCCGGCGGGACTGGCGCCAGCTTCAACCTGACCGGGCTGAACGAGAGCGGCGCCTACCGGACGGTGCGCACGCGCATCCAGGCGATGGGCTACGTGGGACGCCACGGCGGCCCCCTGCCCAACCCCGACCGCGTCGTCGCGCGCGCCACCTCGCTCGCCCTCGAGCCGCCGGACGTGGAAGGCGTGTCGACGCTCACCGTCCGGCACATCGACTGGGAGAAGCCCGACGACATGTGGGCGTTCGTGCCGCAAACCCGCCGCGCCCGGCACATCAGCGCGGCGTCGCGCTCCGAGCCGGTCGCCGGCATGGACATCTTCGCCGACGACATCAACTGCTACGCCGGCAAGGTCGAGACCTACCGCTGGAAGCTGGTGGGTCAGGGCACCATCCTCGCCCCGATCGTCGACCAGCCCTATGCCCTCCCGCAGCGGGTGGTCTCGCCCACGCGCTGGGTGATCGACACCCCGCCGCTCTCCGCCCGCTTCGAGAGCAACGGCGGCGGGGCTGGCGCCCCATGGCTCATCACGGGCGGGCTCGTGTTCGTGCCTCGCCCGGTATGGATCGTCGAAGGCGTATCGACCGACCAGTACTACAACTTCGGCAAGGTGGTCATGTACTTCGACCGCGACATGTACCGCATCTACTGGAAGACGGTCAGCAATCGCGCCGGCGAGTATTTCTACAACGCGCTCTGCGGCTACACCTTCGGGCAGACGGCAGACCGGAGTTTCTCCGCGGTCCTGCCCACCCTGGTGGTCGGCGTCAACGACAAGACCAACCGCGCCGCCATCGGCGGGCGCCCGCAGGATCAGTTCATCGAACAGGCGTTCGACCCGGCCGACTTCACGCTCAAGTCCATCTCGCGCACGACGGACTGAGGTGGCAGATGGATCCCTTTCGCGGACGGGTCGCAGTCATCACCGGCGGGGCCGGCGGCATTGGCATGGCGATGGCGCAGGCGTTCGCGGCGCGCGGGGCACGGCTCGTACTCGCCGACCTGGACGACAGCGCGCTCGCGCGCGCCGCCACCGCCCTCGCCCCGAGCGGTGCCGAGGTCCTCACGGTCCGCACCGACGTGGGCGAGCTGTCCGACGTGCAGGCGCTCGCCACGGCGGCCGAGCGCCGCTTCGGCGCGGTCCACATCGTCTGCAACAACGCCGGCGTCGTGGTCCCGGGCGACCTCGCCCACGCCACCCACGCCGATTGGCAGTACACGCTGCGGGTGAACGTGTGGGGCGCGATCCACGGCGTCGAGACCTTCGTCCCCCGCCTGCTCGCGCAGGGAGCCGGCGGACACATCGTCAACACGGCCTCGATGGCCGGCCTGGTCGGCATGCGCTGGCTGGGCGTATACTCGACCGCCAAGTTCGCCATCGTCGGGCTGAGCGAGGCCCTGCAACGCGAGCTCGCCGATCGCGGGATCGGCGTGAGCGTGCTGTGTCCGATGATCGTACAGACCGGGCTCACCGAGAACTCGGCCCGCCTGCGTCCCGCCGCTCTGCGCAATCCCAGCGACACTGCCCTGCCCCCCGGGGATGCACTCGGCGGGTCGACGATCCCCGTCGAGGAGGTCGCACGGCGGGTGGTGCGCGCCATCGAGCGCAACGATTTCTACGTCTTCACGCACCCCGAGCAGCGCCAGATCCTGCAGCGCCGGGCGGCGCGGCAGGACCGGATGTTCGAGCCCGAGCGCTGGTAGCCGTCGCTACTGCACGTTGCGCGCCAGGAACGCCGCCAGTGGGCCGATCACCTCGTTGCCCGGCCCGTCTTCGGCCGTGAGCACGTCGACGTGCGCGTAGCCTTCGCTGATGTGCACCTCGAAGCCGCCCGCCACGTCGCCGAGGGTCGGGAACGCGGGATTGGGCAGGGTGGCATCGACCACGCGCGGCGTGCCGCCCGTGCAGCTCGGGCTGGCACAGGGTGCCATGCTGGTGGCAAACGCCACGAACGATCCCGGAACGCGCGCCAGCCCGTTGGTTCCACCGAATCCGATCACCGGGATGTCGAGGTTGGCGGCCTGCGTGAGGTTCTCGATGTCCCGCCGCCCCCGACCGATCGACAGCGCGGAGGAATCGAGGTTGATGGCCTGGCTGCACTGCGCGTCGCTGGTGCAGCTCGCGCCGACGTTTCCCGCGGTGCAGAATCCGGCGATACACACCCCGCCGCCGGTGGTCGTGCTCGGGCCGGCATTGGGGTAGTACCAGTCGGTGAAGTTGCTGCCGCCGGCGTAGAAGGTGGTGAGCAGGCGATCGAAGCGGGTGACCTCCTGCTCCTGGCCCCAGACGGGGGCCGGCAGCACCGTCGGCGCCGGGCCATTGTCGGGCAGATCAGCCGGCAAGGGGCCGTCCGCGAGATCGAGCCACGTCGTGAGGCCGCCGACCACGGGACCGACGGATCCGATCGACGTGGCTACAAAGCTCGCCGCCCCGGCGATCGCCCCGTCGTCGTCCACGAAGCTTCCGATGCCTCCTTCAACCGTCGCTTCCGGCAGGATGCCGAGGATGTTCAGATCGGCGACCATATTGACCGCATCGTTCATGGGCGCGCCCTGATCCACCTGCAGGATGATCTGCCCCCCGTCGGGGTCGAGCGCCCCCTGCATCGCCGCCGGCTCGACAGCCGCGAGGATGCGCGGGTTCAAGAGCCCGAACAGCGCGAGCGCGAACTCCGTCGTCGGCAGGGTGCACTTGGTGGTGGCGAACGAGGCGCAGTCCGTCGTCTCGGTCGCAATCGTGCACGGCGTGGTCCCGTCGACACAACGCGGCGCATTCGCCTTGACCGCGCCATGGAGCCCGCCGTCGAACTTGGCCTCGATGCGGTCGAGTGTGTCGCTGCTCGGCGGCGTCCCACCGGTCGATCCCCCACCGCCCTCGAGCAGGACGAGACCCCGGAGCTTGGCATACCCCGGCTGCGCCGGCCCCAGACCAGTCAAATCGAAGTCCGTGGCTGCATAGCGCGCGGCGAAGCCCGTACCGGCGGAATGCCCGCCGAGGAATACGTTGTGGTTCAACACGGCAGCGTCGGCGGCAGCGACCACGGCATCGATGTCGCGCGAGAAGACGAGATTGGTCCAGTTGGCGAGGAAGGGAATCTCGTTCGCATTCGCTCCGTAGAACACCGCCCGCCGATTGGGGCCGGCGACCAGCGCCGGATGCAGGGTCAGCCCGAGCTCGCCCCCGAACAGCCAGTCGAGCCCGATCTGTGGCGCACCGGGATGGACCAGCAGGCTTTCGGCGACATCGAGACCCGCGCGATCCTCCAGCTGGTGCGTGCGCCGATCGTAGCCCCAGACCTCGAGCACGAGCCCGTGATCCGCCAAGGCGCGGGGAATCAGGTTCTCGGCCAGGATCTTGAAATCGTCCGCACCGCCCTCGAAGCCGGGAACCAGGATGACGATGGCCTCCGGCGTCTGCACGGGTCGGTTCATCGCGAAGCGGGTGTAGGTGGCGTTGTTCAGGCTGAACGACGCCCCGAACTGCGTGATGAGCTTCGGTTCGCTCACCACTACACCAGCCGTCCCGGGGGTGTTGGGGGGCGTCGCGCTACTCGGGATGGTGACCGTAGACTGCATCACCTGCGGGCAGGCGCAGTCGGTCCCGCACAGCCCGGGACAGGCGGCATCGGCACCACCGTCGCACTGCTCCCCGGCTTGGACGACCCCGTCGCCACACCCGGGCGTGCAGGTGTTGGTGGCATCGTCGCTGCAGGCATCAGCCGTGAAGTGCTGCCCGACGCAGTCGTTCTGCAGGTACCGCCCGGGCGAATCCGTGCAACTGGCGCTGCGACGCACTGCCCCGCGGTTGCGCCCCGTGGTGAGCGAGTGCCGGCAGCACGGGTTCTTGTCGTCGGCGGGCAGGAAGCCGCAGTCCGATCGCGAATGGATACGGTTCATCTGGGCGCGACACTGGGGCCGAAGGCCAAAAAGCCCCACGATCGGCGTCCCGTCGGCGGCATCGTTGACGACCACCCGCACGCACTGCTTGTAGGCCGCGTGGTCGGTGGCGACCGACGCTCCGGTGAACGCCGCACACGGGCAGGCGGACCCGAGCCGTTGCCGCAGAAGGGCGATGTCGGCCGTGTCCTGCCCCACGGCGGTGCCCCGCAGACAACCGTCGGCAGCGACTGCCGGAGTGGCCAAAACAACGAAACCGAGCAGAGCGAGAGACGTCCACAGGCTACGCATGGGCGGGAATGAACCCTATCGCGGCCCCGAACGTCAAGACAAATCTCGCTGCGGGATGGCCGCCGGAGGCTTGCTCCGACGGCCATCGCCTCGGTTAGGCTCCCCGGGCCGGACTCGAACCAGCGACAAATCGGTTACACCTGGTCCCGCCGTTTCCGACGGGGGTGGACTATCTCATCACCGTGGACCGTACTCACCTGCGTACGGCCTGTAGGTGGCGGGCGCTCGTGGGGAGATTATTCTTCCGTCACTCCCTAGTCTCTGCACCTTCCCTCCGCCCTTCGTCTCGGAGGGCTTGGCTCAGGATTACCGTATGCTCGAGGCACGTAGGCTTCCCTGAGTTCACCCGCTGTTCACTCACCAGTTTCCCGGTGAGGCTGCGTTGGCCACAGCCGATCGCTCTACCGACTGAGCTACCGGGGAATACACGCGTATATAGCCAAAGGCTTTCTGGGCTGCAAATGACCGGCTACATCTCGCGCCGACCTTCGAGGGCACGGCTGACGGTCACCATGTCCGTGTACTCGAGATCGCCACCCATGGGGATGCCGTTGGCGATGCGCGTCACGCGGATGCCGAGCGGCTTGATCAGACGAGCCAGGTAGAGGGCGGTGGCCTCCCCTTCTGCCGTCGGGTTGGTCGCCACGATGACCTCGCGCACGGCGCCGTCCCGCAGGCGGATGAGTAGGGGCTGGATCTTGAGCTCGTCCGGCCCAATGCCGTCGAGGGGGGCCAGGGCGCCGTGGAGGACATGATAGCGCCCGCGAAACTCCCGTGCCCGCTCGACCGCCAACATATCTCCGGGCTCCTCGACCACGCAGATGGCGTCGGCGCCGCGCGCCGGGTCGGTGCAGATCGGACACGGGTCGGCCTCCGTGAGGGCGAAGCACACCGAGCACGTGCCGATCTCGTCCTTCACCGCCAGCAGCGCGTCCGCCAGCGCCCGGGCGTACTCCCGGTCGGCACGCACGACGTAGAACGCGAGTCTGGCCGCCGTGCGCTCGCCGACGCCGGGCAGACGGGTGAACTGCTGGATCAGGCGGGTCATGGCCGGCGGGTGCGCCACGAGTCCGCCCTCACGACATGCCGGGCAACTTGATCCCCAAGCCACCCGTGAACTTGCCCATCTCCTCCGCCAGCATCTTCTGCGCGGCGCGGATACCCTCGTTGACGGCCGCGACGATGAGGTCCTGCAGCATCTCGAGGTCCGGGGATTCGAGCAAGCTGGGGTCGATACGCAGCTCGACCAGCTCGAGTTTGCCGCTCACGACCGCGGTCACCATGCCGCCGCCGGCGCTGGCCTGCACCGTGCGTCCTCCGATCTCCTCCTGCACGCCGCTCAGCTTCTCCTGCAGTTCCTGCGCCTGCCGGAAGATCGCGCCGAGATCGAACCCCTTGCTCATGGCCCCCTCACGATTCGCTCCGGTCGCGTACGCCGCGCACCTCGGCGCCGAAGATGTCGACGGCCGCCTGCACGAGCGGATCCGCGAGCGTGTCCTCCGTCTTGCGACGTGCACGCGCCAGGGGCGTGTCCCCGGCCATCTCCGCCGGCACCGGCCCGACCTCGACGCTCACCTCGTGGCCGACCACCTCGGAGGCGATGGCCCGCAGGCGGTCGACGGTTTCCTTGCGTGACAGTTCGCGGCGCATGGCCTCGTTCTCGACCCCGATACGGAGCGTTCCCGCCGCTCCGGGAAGCATCTTCGCGCTCGCGAGGGTCATGTACAGGGACAGTTTCTCCGTGCGGACGCGCGCCAGCACGTTCTGCCAGACGCCGTCCAGGCCCGCGCTGGCGGAGGGCCCCGCGGACCGCGCTGGAGGTGCGGCGGACGGCCCCGTGCCCGTCGCCGCCGCCGGCGGTCCACCGCCCAGCGCCTCCAGCCGGCGAAGGATGTCGTCGACGGGCAGTAGCGGCGGAAGCGTCGCCAGGCGCACCACGGACATCTCGAGAACCAGCACGGGATCGATCGTCCGCGTCGGCGTGGCCAGCACCTCGTCGGTCTCGAGCAGCAGGTGGAAGAAGCGCTGCAGGTCGTCCGCCGAGCGACGTTCGGCCTGGGCCACCACCGCCGCGGCGTCGGCCTCCGGCAGATGACCCACCAGTGTCCGGTCGCCGGTCGCGCGAACGATCGCCAGGTCACGCAGGTGCCCGAGGATGTCCCGGCAGAACCGCTGCGCATCGTACCCGTGCCCGTACAGCTCTGCCACATGCCGGACGCATGCCGCGGGGTCGCCAGCGAGAATGGCGTCGGTCACGGCCAGCACGAGCCGTCGATCGGCCGCGCCCAGGAGCTCCCGCACGGTCGCCTCGTCGACCGCACTCGCACCGGCCGCGAGCACCTGCTCGAGCAACGACTGGGCATCGCGCAGGCTCCCGTCCGCCTCGCGTGCGACCAGCGCCAGGGCCTCATCCGGGATGGCGATCCCCTCGGCGTCGACCGTCCGGCGCAGGTGAGCGCGCAGCTCGCCGAGGCCGATCCGGCGGAGATCGTAGCGCTGGCAGCGTGACACGACGGTCGGCAGCACCTTGTGGGGATCGGTGGTGGCGAAGATGAACTTGACGTGGGGCGGCGGCTCTTCGAGGGTTTTCAGCAAGGCGTTGAACGAATGCTGGGACAGCATGTGCACTTCGTCGATGATGTAGATCTTGAAGCGACTCTTGAGGGGGCGGTGCGCCACCGTCTCCATGAGGTCGCGCATCTTGTCGACCTGCGTATGGGACGCGCCGTCGATCTCGAGCACGTCGAACGCATTCCCATCGGCGATCTCGCGGCAGTTGGAGCACTGTCCGCACGGCTCCGGCGTGGGGCCGGCATCGCAGTCGAGCGCCTTCGCGAGCAGGCGGGCGGTGGTCGTCTTGCCCACCCCGCGCGGACCCGTCAGCAGGAACGCATGCGCCACCCGTCCGGCCCGGATCGCAGCCTGGAGGGTGCGCGTGACGTGCGCTTGGCCTACGACCTCTTCGAACCGTTGAGGCCGTAACCGTCGGGCGAGAACCTGATATGTCATGAGTTCCGTCGGCGCGCCGCACGGCGTCCAACGGTGACGGCTAGGGTGCCCTGCGGCACAGCACTGCGAACGTTACCGTTGCTTCCTTCCGGACCTGGCGGGGTTCACGCCGCCGTTCTTGCGCAGGACCTAACCGCCACCGGTCGACGCCCGCGGCGCATCGGCACAGTATCGACGTTCGTCCGCACGCGCAAGGCGAATCACCGGCATGTCGAGCGGGGGGGAAGCGGAGAGGGAGGGATTCGAACCCTCGGTACCTGTGGGGTACACACGCGTTCCAGGCGTGCCCCTTCGGCCACTCGGGCACCTCTCCATCAATTTGACCCCGGGGGCCCGTGCGCTGCTCGCGCGCTGCGCGCGCTCCGCTGCTCCGATGCCCCCGGACCCCGCGCCGGGCGCGGCGTAGCCGCGCCCGGCTTCTTCGGCGTCGCGGCGCTGTCGCGCTCGGATGCTGTCGTCCTGACCGTTGCATGCGTGTACGAGCGGAGAGGGGGGGATTCGAACCCCCGGTACCGCTAGGGCACACACGATTTCGAGTCGTGCCGTTTCAACCGGGCTCACGCACCTCTCCCAACCCGCCGTGGGTAGCATACGTTGGCAGGAGGAGCCATCGGTCACGACGCCGACGACGGCCGACGGGTCCGGAAGAACTCCTGCAGCAGCGCCCGGGACGCATCCGCGGCGATCCCGGTCGTGACAACCACCCGGTGGTTGAGCAGCGGATGCGCCCGCAGGTCGACGACCGAGCCGGCGCCGCCCGCTTTCGGGTCGGCACATCCGTAGACGATGCGCGCGACGCGCGCGTGGAGTGCGGCGCCCATGCACATCACGCACGGCTCGACGGTCACGTACAACGTGCTGCCCACCAGGCGGTAGTTCCGCTCCGCGAGCCCCGCCTGGCGCAGGGCCTGTACCTCCGCGTGTGCGGAGGGGTCGTGGGTCGCCACCGAGGCATTCCCGGCGGCGGCCAGGCGCCGCCCGTCACGGACCACGACCGCCCCGATCGGGACCTCGCCGCGCGCGCCCGCGGCACGGGCCTCGTCGAGCGCCTCCGCCATCCAACGCGCGTCCTCGGTTGCCGGAGGCACGCTCATGGCGGCGGGCCGGGGGAGCGGCCGTCCAGGGCCGCTCCCCTCCGGTCCCCGGGCTATTGCTTGTCCATCTGCTGGCCAGCCTTGTCGGCGGCCTTGGCCGCGTCGCCACCCGCTTGGCTGGCGGCCTCTTCCTGACACTTCTTCACCTCGTCTTCGCCGATCACCATGGTCTCGGAGACATCCGACACGGAACGGCCGGTCTGCAGGTACTTGTTCACCTGCTTGCAGTTGACCCCTGCAACGCTCCATGCCGCGGTCCCGAGGACCAGGCCCATCGCGATCACCAGGTTACCTCGCCTCATTCGAGAGCCTCCTTGCGCTAGCGCGCGGTCGTTGCTGCCACCGGAATAGACCCGGTGGCTCTATAGCAACGAGCCCCGGGCAAGGGAAGTTACGTCCGCCGGGAACCGGGCGCGGTTTTTCATTTGCCCGATCGCACGCTACTCTCGGCATGGTGCACAGCGTTCGCTGGCTGCTGAGCGTCCCCATCGCCGCGCTGACGGCGGTCGTGTCGGCAAGCGCCTGGGGTACCGCCGACGCTCCGTTCCCGGAGCCGAGCGCGCGGCTCGAACGGGTGGACGTCCGCACGTCGGCCGGCCTGACGATCGTGTTTCAGCTCTCACGCCCGGTCACCCCCCACACCCGGACGCTGCCTGCAGACGGACCCTCCCCAGCCCGCATCTATCTCGACCTTCCCGACACGCACCTCGGCCGCAACGCCGGGCGGCCGGTAGAGGGCGCAGGGCCGCTGCAACGCGTTCGTATCGGCCAATTCGACCTGACCACGGTTCGGGTCGTCCTCGACCTCGAGCATCCGACGCCGTTCGTCGTGCGCCAGGACGGTGCCACCGTCAGCGTCACGCTCGAGGGCGGATCACTGTTCGACGACCCGCCGGAGACGCCGGCGGCGGACGCGCCAACCGACGCCGCTTCGCCACCGGCCGTCGCCGAAGCACCTCCGCCGACCGGAACGCCCGCCGACGCCGCCGCGGTCCCCCCGGATACCACCCCCGCGGTGACTGAAGTGGCGAGCCCTCCGCCACCGGAAGCTCCCGCGCCCCGACCGGAGACAGAGGGTGCGCTGTTCGACGAGCCTGCACCGGTCACGTCGTCCGCCGTCGTGGAGCGGACGGCCTCCACACCGGAGCCACTCGGCGAACCCGGGCCGCCGACCGACCCTGCGTCGACGTCGGTGGGCGACGATGTCCAGGCGTCGTCCGCTCCAACCCCGGCTGCCCAGGACGACGATCACTCCGGGCCCCCTCCCTCGGCGGTCGCAGCGGCGGCACCATACGCGCCCGACCTACCCTCGCCCGACGCCAACGCGGCGGTCGACGATCGCCAGCCACCCGCACCACCCGCCGGGCCCGGCGCCACCGTGGGGCCGCCGCCGCTTGCTGCGTCCGGCGAGCCCGACGCGGCGGTCGAGCCAGAGCCGCTCACCGCCGCTCACGAACCCGACCCCGTCCCGTCGATCCCACGCACCGCCGTTCGCGAAGCCGATCCACTAGTCCCTCCCGCGGAGCCTGCCGCCACGGGGGATACCGCAGCCCCCACCCCACCGGCCGGGCTCGCCTCCGAGGACGCAGCGCCATCCCCAGCGCCCGCCCCGGGTAAGGACGTGACGGCGTCCCTAGCGCCCGCCCCGGGTGAGGACGTGACGGCGTCCCTAGCGCCCGCCCCGGGTCTGGAGGCACCGTCGCCCACCCCCACCCCACCGGAGAGCGCCACCCCCTCCCCGCCCGGAGCCACCGCCAGCCGACTGCCGCCAGCGTCACACCCCATCGTCGTGCTCGACCCCGGACATGGCGGCCGAGATCACGGTGCCGCAGGGGTCGGGGGCATCCTCGAGAAGGACGTCGTTCTCGAGGTCACCCGGCGTCTGGCGACTCGCCTGGCAACCCGTCTGCCGGTCACCGTGCTGATGACGCGCACCGACGATTCCTTCATGGCCATCGACGAGCGCCTGGCGATCTGCGGAGAAACCGCGGTCCTCTTTCTCTCCCTGCACGCGAACTCCTGCCCCGATCCGAGCGCCCGAGGCGTCGAACTGTTCTACGGCGGAGGAAGCGTACGACCGGCCAGCACCCGCGCCACCGACCCGCGCGGCGCGCTCCTCGGGCAGTGCATCGCGGATGCGCTCCGCGCCCGCGTGGGGTCGGTGCGGCGCGACCCCCAACCCGGGACGTTCGGAGTACTCGCACGCAACACCGCCCCCAGCGTGCTCGTGGAAATCGGGTTCCTGACCCATGCCGGCGACGCCGCGTTGGCGCAGGACACGGCGTACCAGGAGCTCCTTGCCGACGCGCTCGTCGATGGGATCGCTGCCTTCCTGCACGCTTCCGCCCCGGCCTTGTGACATGGGATCGCTGCCTTCCTGCACGCTTCCGCCCCGGCCTTGTGAGCCTGTTTGACACTCGGCCGACCGCGAGACACGTTGTAGAAATCATGAAACATCAAGCTTACGATGAGCAGGATCTCGTCCAGCTCGCCACCCGCATCCCGCGGCATATCGCCCGCACCCTCAAGGAGCATTGCGTCCGCACCGATGTGAAGATGCAGGCTTTTGTACGCTCGGCCCTGGCAGAGAAGCTCGCCCGCGCCAGCCGCGAACAGCCCCGGTCGCGGGCGTAGGGGGCGCTCCCCGGGCGGCACCCGCCCACCCCGCCCCCTCCGACCATCGGGCAGCCCCGATGGACGACAATCTTCCCGACCATGCATTCCTGCATTATGCGTTGGTGGCTCGACGATCGCGTGCCGGATGCCATCCTGCGCATCACGCTTTCGTGAATACCCGCCAGGCAAGGGGCGCATAAACCGCTCCGCGTTTATTCATCTGTATGGACGTACGCAGGTATTGCATCGAGAACCTGACCACGCTAAGAGGGAACAAAACTAGTCCGGTAAGAAAACCGGCGGAAGGGAGGAAGGCATGGCAATCGAAGGTGAGGTTTGGGTGCAGCTAGCAACGCGGATACCGAAGCAGCTCCACCGCGAGCTGAAGCTGTACTGCGTCAAGTCTGACGTGTCCGTAATGGAGTTCGTGGTCGGCGCTCTCCAGGACAAGCTCGCGCGCGACGGACGCAAGAGCGAGCGCAAGCGCAAGGCATCCTGAAGTTGCGCATCCCGTGGCACTCCGTGGCGTCGCCTCCCCGGTGGGGGCGCCGCTGCGGGGCACCGCGGGCGTTCGTGACGTTCGGCCAGCGCCCGTGTTGCACGGCGGCGTACCGTTGATGGAGACTAGTGCCGTGACACGCCGGGTGACGGTTGCGCTGGTGGGGCTCTTGGTCGGGCCCGCGTTCCTCGCGCACGCCGATCACCTCCCGCCCTTTCCCGGGCCCCCGGTCGCGATTCCGGGAAGTCCCCTCGGCGATCCGCAGGGCGTGGTGACCAGCTGCCGCCTCGCGCCGCGCGTGTTCCGGAGTCTTGCCACCGGACCGACCGATTTCTGCCGAGGCCACCTGCGCTTCACCCCGGGGGCGCTCGACTGCTACCAGATCGCGGACGAGGTTTGCGGGGTGTACCTACCCACCAGTCGGGAGTGGATCGAAACCCGACGCCCTCTCGGACCGAGCGTCTTCCCGTGCCCAGAGGGACCGGCGCCACCCGTGTGCCCCCGACTGACCCTGCAATGACCCGGGGGGCCCGGGGCGGCGCCTAGCGCTCCCGGCCGCGGGCTCGCGCTGCGGCTGGCGCGAGCCGCCGGGCCTCGTCGCACAGCGTCACCGCCCGTGCGACCCGAGGGAATGGCATCCTTCCCAGATACAAGGTCCCGTAGCCGAGCAGCCGGCCCCCCAGTGTCTGGTCGACCTCGACCGCACCGTCGCCATGCGGAACCTCGATCGCCGTCGTCCAGAGCAATCCCCCCGTCACGAGGACGCGTCGCGACGTCACCGCGAATCCCGAGTGCCACCACCGCAAGGCCGGCGCGACGAACGCCATGCCGGCAGTCGCGGCCCCCACCCACAGCATCGTCCGCACGGTCCCGGGAGGAAGATCGTTGCGCAGGATCACGAGCATCACGACCCCGAACACGAAGGCCGCGAAGCTCGCCGCCCCACTGAAGACCATCGGGTGCAGCCGCGTCTGGAACAGCACCCCCTCGTCGGGCGCCAGATGCCTGTCGAGAGAGCCCATCGCGCGGCCCCGCTCTCTTACAACACGCCGCTGGCCCCCGCCACCGCCGCGCCCGCCTTCATTCCCATCGGAAGAGACCGAGGGCATTCTCGCGCAGGTACCGCGCGAGCACACCCTCTCTGAAGGGCAGCTCGGTCGCTTCGCGCACGCAACGTTCGAACGACAGCACCGGGTGGTCGGAAGCGAACAGGACCTTGTGCGCCCCACGCGTGTTCATGAACTGGATGAGCTCCGCGGGCAGGTACTTGGGCGCGTACGCCGACGTCATCAGGTAGAGGTTCGGGTACTTGAGCAGCAGCCGGATGGCCTCCCCCCACCACGGGTCGGCGCCATGGGCCATGATCACCTTGAGTTCCGGATAGAACAGACACACCTCGTCGAGGTACAGGGGCCGCTGCGGCTCGGCCGGCATGGGTGGACCCGGTATCCCGGTGTTCACCGAGATCGGCAGGTCGAGCTCGATGCACTTGGCGTATATGGGGTAGTAGACCTTGTCGTTCGGCGCACGTCCGACCAGAAATGGGACGACGCGGGCGAGCCGGAGGTCGTGCTTGGCCACCAGCACGTCCAACGAGCGTACCGCGGCCATGCCCGCCATCGGATCGATGACCGTCGAGCAGATGAACTTGCCCGGGAAGGCCCGGGCGATGTCACACACCGGACCCGGATCGTGCGGATCCATGGTCAGGATCGCGCGCTCGACACCCGCGCCGTCCATCTGCCGCAGGAGGTCCTCCAGGGACGTGTGGGCGAAGATCTCCTGCTCGCGCTTGAAGTAGTCCCGGGCAACCCGGACCAGGAAGTCCGGGCGATAGTTGCTCAGGCCGGTGGTCGCATTCAACCAGCAGTCGATGGCGAGCGGCCGTCCGGGCGCACCCGTCACGCCGCTACCGGTACTGAGCGCCCGTGGTCGCCAGCCGCTTCCCGTCGCTGTCGTAGATGTCGATTCCACCGCCCTCGACCACGGTGCCGGACGGGGCTTGTTGCGACGGCGAGTACGGCTTCTTGGCCACACCGTCCCGAAGGGAGATCGGGATCGGCGCCACCACCGCCAGCGGGAACCCCGCCGGCAGGCTGACGGGCTGGCCTCCCCCGAGATTGATCTGTCCGCTCGAGACGCGAATCGTGAACGCCTCGCTGGTCACCAGCGTACCGCTGGCGTCCCGCACGCCCTTCAGTTCGATGATAAATGCCGGCTTCTTCGGATTGGCGTACTTGCCACGCCCGGAGCGCAGGATGACGCTCTCGAAGGTGAAGCGCGATTCTTTCTGCGCCGGCACACAGGCATCGGGTCCCGGGCAGTGCACGGACGCCGGCACGAGATGCGTGAGATTGCCTCCGCCCAGCGCGGGCGACGCCGTGATCACGCCCGCAAGCGCCGTAAGGGTCAGCAGGGTTCTCGGCATGTCTGGTCCTTCCTTCTCACAGATTCGGGTTGCAGGCCTGTTCGGGCGGTACACCCGGCTTCGGATCGAACACCATGGCGACGAGGATGCACATCTCGTCGTCGGACAACGGACCGAACACGAGGTTCGCCGGGACGCAGCGTCCGGTGCCAAACCCCGCACAGTTGGCGCCGTCGAGTCCGCACGGCCGCGCGTGATCGTCGCTGCCGAGGAACTGGGGATTCTCCGGGTTCGCGTCGGTTGCGGACCGCCCGGGCACGTCCCCGGCCCGCTCCTCGCACCCCATCTTCAGCTCCTTGCCTTCGGCACCATTCGCATGACGGCACTGGTAGCGGATGTGCGGATGCCCGTTGTCGGCGGTGTAGGCCCGCAGGAGTCCGGGGGTGCGGGTGCCGAGAAAGGGCAAGGGGACGAACCCGGGGTGCAGGTAGTCCGTCGTCGTCAGGAGCTTCTTCGGCTGGGCGCCATCTTCGACGTAGTCGATCGTGAACTCCGCCCCGCGCTTGTGCATGTGCGGTGTGAGCGCCAGGATGCACACATCGCCCGCGGGGTTGAGACCGCCCTCCGTGGCGTCGTTGCGCGCCCCGTCCGCGGCCCACATGCCGCCGACCTCCGGTCCGCTGGCCTGCGGAGCGATCTTGATGTCTCGGCTGGCGCGCACCTCGGTCATCTGCCGCAGGGCCCGCTTCGACGGATCCCGCGGCTCGAGACGCAGCTTCAGGCGCACGTACCCGCGGGCCGGCCGGGCAGACTCGTTGAAGTAGTGCGAGTTCAGGATGATGACCGCGTCACCGGGCGTGTCGCTCGGCACGGGCATCACCTGTGTGATCCCGCTCGGTAGCTGTACGCCGGTCAAGAGCCAGTTCCCCTTCCGCTGCTCGCCGCCGGAGCCGGCCAGGAACGCACGCTTGGTGAAGAAGTCCGGCGGCCCCAGGTTCGCACAGCCGGGATCCTCTACCAGTGCCGACGGGGCCGGGAATGCGCCCGAGTTCTCGCCGCTGTAGCCGTAGGCCACGAAGTGGTGCGAGCCTACGAGGCCGCCGCGCGAGAGACGCGAGCGCGCCTCCCAGGAGTGAAGCTGCATCCCGGCCACGCGCGGGACGCGCACGACCCGGCATACCTCCCGATCGCGATGGGCCTCGATCGGGAACGGCCCCAGCGTGAGGTGCACGATCCGCGGCCGCGTCTTGGCGTCGATCGCGGCCGGAACCGACACCAGCGTGGTGGCGGCGATCAACACTAGTACTGTCAAGCGACGACGCATGCGATGCCCTCCCACCTCGACGACTAGGCCGCATCCGGCTCGCGGTCAAGGGAACGTGGGCACACATCCCCCCCTTGTGGCACACTCTTCCCCCACTCGGGGGATCACATGCGCGTCGACGTCACCTGCCACACGTGCGGCCAACGCCGAAGCTTGGACCTGGGCGATCCCGGCACACACTCGCGCGAGGAGTTCATTCACCTGGTCGTCGAGCGACTGTCGCACCGGCCGAGCTTCGAGTGTTTCGGAGGACACCTCGAACTCGCGCCACCCCTGCCGCGCTTCTGGGAGGTCCACTGGGAGACGTACGGTCCGTGAGGCGCGCGCGCCGCTACTTGCACTTCACGGTGTTGCCGGTCGTGTTGAACGCGCACGTCGGCCCGGGGAGGCCCGGGAAGGTGGCCTCACCGCACTGACCGGTCAGCGCGGTCGGCGCGTCCACCACCATGGTGCCGCGGACCGGGAGACGGGGCACGGTGAGCGGCCACGTGCCGTACTTCCCGGACACCGTGAACTTGATCAGCCCCGGAAGGCTGGCGATTGGCTTCAGGACCACCTTGACGATTCCCTGGATGCCGATCGAGTTTTTGTAGGTCCATGCCCCGCTGCCGCTCGCGGTCCATCCAGCGAGCGCCGTGGTGCTGTAGAAGCCGGTCGGGATGAGGGCGTCGACCAGTACATTGTCCTCGGCATCCATGAGCACGACGCGCGCCCCCACGCTGACGGGATAGAAGACCGGGTTGAACGGGAACGGGAACGTCATGTCCCCCTTGAAGGTCAGGCGATCGTCGCCCCCGGGTGTGAGCTGCTTGGTCACCGTGACCTTCGGGTTCAGCACCGCTACGCCGTTCGTGCACGGGTCGCACGCGTCCCCGACCGTGTCCCCGTCCGTATCGGCCTGCGCCGGGTCGAAGTCGGCCGGGCAGTCGTCCTCGGCGTCACAGAAGCCGTCGCCGTCGCCGTCGGCCTCTCCGGTGTCGGCGGGACAGGCGCCCGAGGAGCCGGTACAGAACTCGGCCACGTCGCATGGGTCGATGGCCGGACGGCATTCGACGGTTGGCGGTGCGACCTGATCCGCCGGACACCCGACCCCGACGCCATCGCACGACTCGGCCACGTCACACGGCCCCACCGCCGGACGACAGACGGCCGTGCTCCTGGCATCCGCCGGGCAGGCGATGCTCGAGCCCGTGCACGTCTCCGCAGGGTCGCAGGGGCCGCCGGATGGCCGGCATTCGACGCCCGCCGTCACCAGCGCATCTACGGGACACGTGTTCGTCACACCATTGCACTGTTCGGCCACGTCGCATGCCCCCACCGCCGCCCGGCATTGCGCGGTGCTCTTCGCGTCCGCCGGGCAGGTGGCACTCGATCCCGAGCAGGTCTCGGCCACGTCGCACACACCCGCCGCCGCCCGGCAGACCGTTCCCGCCAGGCTGAGGCCGTCGATCGGGCAACTACTGCTGCTGCCGTTGCACGTCTCCGCGGCGTCGCACCCGCCCGCCGGCGGACGACACACAGTCCCCGCCGCGGCCACCCCGTTGGCCGGGCAGGCGACACCCGCGCCGGTGCAGTTCTCCGGGACGTCGCACGCCCCGACGGCGAGCCGGCACACCGTGCTCGTCGGCGCGAACCCGTCCGCCGGACAGTCGTTGGACGACCCGTTGCAAATCTCCACCACGTCGCACGGTCCGGCGGCCGTGCGACAGACCGCCGTGCTCTTGGCATCGGCCGGGCAGGTACCGCTCGCACCGCTGCAGCTCTCGGCGACATCGCACACGCCCGCTGCGGCCCGGCACGAGGTGCCCGCCGCAACAAAGGTATCCGTGGGACACGACGCACCTGCTCCCGAGCAGGTTTCGGCGACGTCGCACGTTCCCACGGCCGGGCGGCACACCGTACCGGCCGCCGCCAGGGCATCCGCCGGGCAGGCATCATTCACGCCATCGCAGCTCTCCGCCGCGTCGCACGTGCCAGCCGGCGCGCGGCATTGGGCCGTACTCTTGGCATCGGGCGGGCAGTCGTTCCCCACGCCGTCACACGACTCCGCGGCGTCGCACACATCCGCCGCCGGACGACAGAGCGCCGTGCTCTTGCTGTCGGCCGGGCAGTCGTTGCCGACACCGTCGCAGCTCTCGGCCGAATCGCACCCCCCGGCGGCCGCGCGGCACAGTGCCGTGCTCTTGGCGTCGGCGGGACAGGCCGCGCTCGCCCCGGTACAGGTCTCGCTCAGGTCGCAACTTCCCGCCGTCGCCCGGCACACCACGCCGGCTGCCGCAAAGCCATCGGCCGGGCACGCGTTGCTGGATCCGGTGCACGATTCCGCCACGTCGCATCCGCCGCTGGCGCTCCGACACACCGTACCTACCGTGGCAAGCGCGTCCGCCGGACAGGCGGCACTCGAGCCCGAACAGGTCTCGGCAACGTCACAGAGGCCGCTCGCCGCGCGGCACACGCTCCCCACCGACTGGAACCCGTCCGCTGGGCAGGTGGCGCTGGACCCCGAACAGCTCTCCGCCACGTCGCACGTTCCCGCGTTCGCCCGGCACTGCGTGCCGGCGGCCTTGTACTGACACGCCGCCATGCAGCACGACCCGGCGGTGCCGTTGGCCGCCCCTTGATCGCACTGCTCGCCCGCTCCCACACTGCTGTCGCCGCAGGTCTTCGTAATACTGAAGGTGTCGAAGACATTGCCGTTCTGGTCGACGCCTTGGAGCGTCATCGTGGCGTTCCCGACGATACGTACGGACGTGTACTGGAAGGTGGCGACGCTGCACCACCGGTTGGCGCCGCTCGACACCCCGTTGGGACAATTCACCGGGTCGTTCGCGAGCCAGTAGCAGGTGCTCCCGCTGCGCTTCGGGAGCCCCCCGGAGATGACCGCCGCCCCATCGAGCGTCGCACCGCCACCACCCGACATGACGTAGTACGTCCCCAGGCTGTCCCCGCCGAAGTCGTTCACGAAGCCGGAGCGCTCGTAGATGTGGTCATGGCCGGTGAAGACGATGTCGACGGCGCGGCTTTCGAAGATCGGGCCCCACGTATTGCGGACGCCGAGGTCGCTGCCGATCGAGAACAGGCCGCTCGCACACGAGTACGGTGTGTGGTGGAGGAACACGAACTTCCACCGCCGCGTGGTGGTGGCGAGATCGTTGTCGAGCCAACTCGTCTGCGTCGAGTCGACGTTGTTCGAATCGAGCATCACGAAGTGCGCGTCGCCGCTGTCGTACGAGTAGTAACGCTCCTGATCGGGCGCGTTCGTGGGCAGTGAGAAGGTCTTCACGTACGCCGAGTTGGACCAGCTGGCCGCGCTCACATCGTGGTTGCCAAGACTGGGGAAGAAGAAGATGCGCTTGAACGGCGTGACGTAGCGGTCCAGGCCGTCGTCGACGTTGGTCTGTGTCCCGGTCTGGTAGAAGTTGTCGCCGACGGTGGTGATCATCTGCGGGTCGGCGGCGTCCTGGCGGTTGGCCACGTTCTGCTCCGCCGTGCTGTTCTGGCCCCAGTCGCCGATGACGGTGAAGAACAGGTCACTGGGGTCGGACGGGTCCTTCAAGGTCGTGAAGTAGATCGAGGCGCTGGCCGCCTGCACGGTCACGCCGTTGACCACCAGCCGGTAGTAGTAGCGCGTACCGGCGCTGAGACCCGTGAGCGTGACCGAATGGCAGGTGCCAGCCGCGCCGATCTGGCAGCTCGCCGCCTGCCCCACCGTCACCGACTGCCCCAGACTGACGGTGGTGCCGTAGTCGACGGTGCTGTTTCCGGCCACGTCCGTCCACCAGAGGATGGTGACGGTGGTAGTGAGCGCGTTGGGATTCTGGATCAGGGGGCCACGGGTAATGGTCTGCGCAGAGACGGCACTCGCCGCCAGCACCAGGGCAGCGAGGGATACGACGACACGTTTCGCCCACATCGTTGGACTTCCTCTCCGTTCCGTCCGGCCGGTAGCCGTGCACCCCTGCGCGATCGGCGCCGGCCGCCGCCTCGCCTCCCCACATCGGCCTGTCAGGCAAATGGCGGGCGACCGTACCTGACGACTACGCGGGATGTCAACGAAAAACGCCAGAACAACAGCCGTAGAGGACCTTCACCGGCCCGAAACTTCTTGACTCCCCGCTGCAGGGATGGGTCTGCCCTGTGGGACGGCAGCGGGATGCTGCGTCCACACCGCGTTCACGACGACGGTACACGGTGACGCCGACGTGATGGTCGCGGCCGAAGACAGCTGCCGGACGCTCCCTGGCTTCGTGAGCTGGACCCCGGAGCCCTGTCCGTAGCGCGCCGGCTAGTGACCGACTTCCGGATGGCGCGCGATCCAGTCGAGGACAGCGGCGTCCCACACGCCACGGTCAGTGGTTACGGTGAAGCATCCCGCCGGCAGCACACCCGGGAACGGCCCGGCGCCGAGCCACACCATGACATTGTCCGAGCAGCTCACGATCTGCTCCGGCGGCACGCCCATCCGGTCGCCCCCCGGTCCGCCCACCCGCTCCAGCAGGAAGATGTTCCCATGCAGCGCGAGCTGGGGCGACAGGCTGTTGGCCGGGTCGTCCCACAGATGCCACTTGAAGAACCCCGCGTGGCCGAGGCCGTCGGCACTTCCACCATCCGGACCGGGGAACGCCTCCAGCCGGACGAGCGAGCGCTCGATCGTCCACGTCTTGCCCCGGCCGTTGTAGCCGCTGCTGACGATTGCCGGCGATGGCCGGGCGCTGAATCCCGTGTAGCAACCGTCGAACAGCGAGTCTTCGACCAGGCCGTTCTGGAGGTGATCGTTCTCGACGCAATCGTCACGGATGTAGGTCAGGTGCACGTTGCGGATCACGAAGCCCCCATCACGACGCGGCCGGATGCCGTCGGTGACGTTGTCGATGCGCACGCCGTCGACGGTGAATGCCGGGTTGGTGAAGGCCACGCCGGCGTTGTTCATGTCGTGCATCTGGGTCCAGCTCAGGGTCCGATCGTACTGTCCGAGGACCACGGCTCCCGCAAAGCAGACCCCGGGGTCACCGCCGACACTGAACGGGTACCGATTGGTCGATGACGCGATGAACGTCGCCGTCCGCGTATCGATGCGCGTCTGTGCCGCCAACGTGTCGTTGCTGTAGGGCGCGGTCAGGATCCCCGACAGCGTCAGGAGCGGCCCCACCTGCCCCAGACAACCGAACGTCGGCCCGCCCGGCGGCGCCGTCGAGGTGGTGGTGGTCGTCGTGGTCGTGGTCGTGGTCGTGGTCGTCCGACTGGTGCTCGTCGTCGGGGCCGCCGTGCTGGTCGTCGTGCTGGTGCTGGTCGTCGACACCACCGTCGTGCTCGTCGTCGATGCCGTGCTGGTACTCGTGGACGGGACGGTCGTCGTGCTCGTCGTCGATGCCGTGGTGGTACTCGTGGATGGGACGGTCGTCGTGCTGGCGGATGTGGTGGTGGTCGCGGCAGGCCGAAGTGTGATGTCCAGTCGCGGCCCGCCACTCCCCGCCTCACGCGCTCCGTAGATGACGCTGTCCGCGATGCCGCTCTCGCTCAGGAGCGCGAGGCAGTAGACGCCGTCACCCTGGATGAGCGACGTCACATCGAACGCCGCGGTCGCCTTGTGCATGATCGCGCCGACACGGGCGACGACGCCGGCGTCGATCGCGGGTCTGGTGTTCCACGTGAGGGTGCGCTCGTCCCACGCGCAGGTGGTCACATGCAGCGCGCCCGCGGAGTCGCTGCCCGCCCAGGACGGATTGCCGACCGTGAGGCGCAGGCGGGCGCTCGCGACCTGGCCGTTTCCGATGCCACTGGCGCGCACGCGGAAGAAGACCTGCGCCTCACGTCCCGGAGCGCGCACCGCCTCGAGCTGACCACCGCTCCCGAGCGCACTCGTCGCGGTGTCCTGGCGTACGGTGGCGTCGGCCTCGACCGTGCCAGACACCTGGCCCCGGGCCATGCCACCACGCGCAAACAGCGCGCACGCGATTCCGAACGTGATTGCCCTGGCGATCGACATGGCGGTCCCCCAACACACCTCGCCGGCACATGCCGTGAGGCGACCTGTGTCTAGGCCGACGGCGTGCGCCCCGTCAATGACGCCTGACCTTTCTAGGCGTACACGCCATGTCGCATACGCAACCGGCCGCGGCCCGTGGCGGCCGCTTCGCAACCCGCTGCGAAGCGACGTGCGCCCGGACCCGGCCCGGGGCAGGATGCGGTATCGGGTTGCGACGCGTGCTCATGCCGGCTACAACCGGCACGGCGGTGGGGAGAGGACGACGATCGTCGGGTGCGCACCGGATCCCCGGCGACGGGCGCTGAAGGACAGAGGAACGAGGCACGGATGACGGGAACGCCGGAAGGGTCGCCGCGCCGCCACGACACGGCTGCGGCGACGCCGGGTGCGGGACGGAAGACTCGCAGGCGGACGATGGACGAGCTTCACGGCTCGCTCGAGGCTGCGTGGGAGGCGGTGAACGAGGTCGCGCGTCTGGTCGAAGAGCTTCACCGCACGCGTGGCCACGGGCGCCTGCGCTGACGCACCCTGGGCCAGACCCTAGACCGGACTCTCGAACCGGTTCATCAGCTTGAAGACGGCCGCGCTGCCAAACAGCACCAGCGCGCCCTGCCCGTCCGTTCTGGCCGCCCCGTCCGCAAGCGCCGCGAAGAGCGGGAAGAACCCGGCCAGCAGGCCGAGCAGGCCAAGCGCACGAACGGTGCGGGACGATGGCCCTCCGGCCACGCGACAGGCCGCGACGCCGCCGGCCACCATCATGACGGCGAGGAGGCCCACCGTGAACGTCGGCCCGCTCACGCCGCCAGCTCCACCGGCGCCCGCACCGGGCGCGCGACGTCCGCCAGGTTCCCGAGCAGCGGCGCGCTGACGCGCGGGTTTTTGAGCTTCCAGATCACCCCGTCGACGAAGAAGTGGTGGAGCTGCACCGCCGCCGACGTGATCGCCATTGCGAAGCCGATCTCGTAGCCTCCCAAGGCGCACAGATGCGGGAAGCCGAGGAACAGCCCGAGCCCAAGGAGCACGTTGCCGCTCCACCATCGGGCACTTTCGACGGCGACGAACGTGCGCGACGGGATCGCCTGCCGCTCGGCCATGCGCTCCTTCAGCTGCACCGCCCAGGCCAGGAACAGGTACTGCACGCTGTGGAAGAACGGGACCAGGAGCTGAAACGCCTCGTCGTGCCGCCCGACGACGAACCACAGGCACTGCGCCGCTGCCGGCAGGCACACGATGGCCGGCACGACCCGGCGCTGGCGCACGCTCAACCGCACGAGCAGACCGACCAGCACGATCCCGAACGCCCACACGACGACCGCGAGCCCGTCCCCGAACCAGGGTGGCAGCCCGAGCTTGGCGTGTTCCACGCCCAGGTAGTGGCGCATTCCCGCCCCGGTCTCGGCGTGCGCCGTCGCCGCCAGGAACGCCGTGAAGATGAAGCCGGCGAACGCGCGCCGCTCGGCGGGCCCGATGGCGATCCCTGCCCGCCGGGCGTACACGAGGGTGATGCCGAGGCTCTGTCCGCTGAAGTGATAGGGTGACCAGAGCAACATCAGCTTGACGAACGCCGGTGCGATCGTGGTCGGGGCGGCGAACGCCCACACCATCCCGGCGGCCACGACGAACGGCACCACCAGCGCCGTCACCGGGTACTGCCGCACGTTCTCGCGGGCATGGTACAGCCGGTACGTCGAGGCGGCGAAGTGCGGCCAGTTGCAGAGCGGCGCCAGGACCGCCACTGCCGCCGGCAGCATACCCCGTCCGTCTCCCCACCACCCCAACAAGGCGTAGGCGACCACCGACGCGCCGCCCGCGATCGCCCAGTCCACCGGCCCGCTGACGAAGTAGAGCGCTGGCCCTCCGGAGGAGGCTCGTGGCTGCGCGGCGGGCACGATCGGGACAGAGCAATGGCTGTGCCACCTGCAACGGCCTGCACCGTCGGGCCCCACGGGCCGTTCGACCGTCAGTTTGGTGCCAACCGGGAAACGCGGCTGTCGCCACGGCCAGTCCAGGGAGCGGCAGGTCGACGACCCGAGCGCGGCCTGCGTAGCCTCCGCCGGGTCGCCATGCTACCCGGCGTCGATGGCTGCAGACCATTCCGCCGCACGTCCCCGCCGGGTCGGCCTTCGGCTCGGCGTCGCCCTGGCCTGCATCCTCGCCGCGGCCGTCCCGGGTATCCTGCACGTCTCCCAGATCCGTCACGACCGTCTCCCATTCGATGTCGACACGGCGTTCCCGCCCGACCGCGTCGTGGTCCCCGGCACCGTCTTCGCCGCCACCGTCCGCGCCCTGATCGACCATGAACTCACCAGCCCGACCGGCTGGCGTCCCAACGATCTCGCCCTCTGGGGCCCGGGACTGTGGGCCGACAACAACGCCAACCGCCAACTCGGCATCATCATGGCCGTGCGCGAGAGCATGCGCGTCCTGAAGGATCACCTGACCAAGGTGTCCTCGACCGAGTACGACCCGAATCTGGTCGAAGCCGACACCGCCTTTCGCAACGACGCCACACGCTTCTGGCTTCCCTCGGCCGAGCGCAAGCTCCGTGACGGGGTCGCCGCGCTCGAGCGCTACGGCGCCGGCCTGGCGACGACCCCACCCACGTCGAAGCCGATCAGCGGCCGCAACGTCGAACTGATCCGCCTCTTCCAGACTTGGGGCGATCTGCTCGGCGATGCACAGGCCAACCTGGTGAAAGAGCGCGAGGCGAACGGCAGTTCGATACCGTGGTGGCGCACCGACGACTACTTCTACCACGCCCAAGGCGTGGCCCACGTCCTGCATCATCTGACCCGCGCCATCCGCCACGAGTACGCCGCCGACCTCGCCGGCGACCCCGCCCTGCGGGGCCTGGTCGAGCAGCTGGTCGACACGTTGCGTACGGCGTCGACCATGAAACCGTTCATGGTCCTCGACGGCGGGCCGGCCGGCCTGCTCGCGAACCATCGCCGGAACCTGGGCGCGTTCATTGCCGACGCGCGCCAGAAGATGTACTCGATCCGCGAGGAGCTGGCGCGCACGGTGCCACGATGACGACCTGCCGTTTCAACACCGGCGTGGCGCAGCACCATTTCTGCCGTCACTGCGGCATCCACTCCTTCTCCGTGCCGCGCTCGGACCCCGACGAGATCGACGTCAATGCGCGCTGCCTGGACGGCGTCGATCCCGCCAGACTCGCGATCACCCACTTCGACGGCCAGCATTGGGAGGCGGCCATGCAGGCTCGTCAGCCCTCGCGATAGAGGCCGGACCCTACGGCAGAGACTCGATCCCCGCTCCGGTGTCGGGGAAGAACACTCCGCCGAACTGCCCCCGCGGGAGCGGCAGATCGAGTCGCGGCGTGCGCACCGCCGGCTCCTCCGAGAGGGCCGGCCGGGCGCGGAACCGGGTCGGGTAGTAGTTGCGCTGGAAGAGCACGGCCATCGCCTGCACCGTGAGCGGCTCGACGGCTGCGAGGGCCACCCGCACCTCGGCGACCGTGCACGCCGCGATGGCGGCCGCCACCCGCTCCGGATCCCATCGCGTGGGCGCGAACTCGCGGTCGTCGGCGGTACCGTCGTCGGGCACGGGCGCATTCCCCGCGCGCCACAATGCCGTCTCACCGGCGATCGCGAAGGGGTCGACGGGCTCACCGCCCAGCCAGACGTTGAAGTGTACGTGCGGGACGTTCCAGGGGAACATGAACAGCATGTCGATCCCCGCCGCCCCCGAGAGCGCGATCGGATCGCCGCGTCGGACCATGTCGCCGACACGCACCAGGGCGCGTCCCAGGTGATTCGCCGTGGTGACGAGCCCTTGGCCATGATCGAGAAATATCTTCAGCCCGCCGCGGTTGAACTCGCTCGACACGCGCAACACCCGCGCCGGCGCGGGTGCCACCACCACCGTTCCCGGGGGAACGGCGAAATCGGTCCCGTTGTGGCTGTCATAGGTCAGCGACCCGCCGCGAAAGTCCAGCACGTGGGTCTTGCGGACAGACCAGCCGTCGGCGACCGGCGTTTGACGATGGTTGAAGAGGTTGTAGATCGGCACCAGCCCGTCCGCGCGCCGGCGACCGAGCCAGGTCGCCAGACTCAAACGCGGCTGGAAGATGCGCAGGCTGGAGGCGTCGAATCGGGACGGCGGCACACCGCTGTCGCCGCGGAAGGTGATCAAGATCTCGCGCGCGCGCTCCGGCAGCGGGGAGAGGCCGAACAGCTCGACGGGCGACAGGCGGGCGTACATGCGCGCCCTTCCGTAGCGCCCCCCGGCCGCGCCGGCAAGCGCAGCATTCCCCCGCTTCGTCCGGTCCGAGCGTGGGACGCTCGGCCCGGAACTTGGCATTGCACCTTGACCGAGTAGGTCGACATGCCGCCCGACCATGCCATCCTTCCGCCACGGCGGCGACCCCTCCGGCGGGTGCGTCCGCCGGGCTCACGTCCCCCCACACCCCGAACTCACCCTCCGCCAGCTCCACCATCCGCATCGAGTGCGCGGCCAACGACCGCCGACCGACCGCCGTGGGCGTCCCCGGACGCCGGAGCGGCGTGTGCAGAATTGTACACTAGGCTGCTTACTCGCTAGCTCGGGGGGCGAGTCTTGACGCCGAGGGCGCGCTTGACCTAATCCGCTGGGCCGAAGCATCTCATCGACGGCGCAATAGATAGCTATCACACAACCCCGTGCTTCACCGTGCCCCCCGGATGCGGGGCGAACTCAGTCGCAAGAGGAGCATCATGAACACGTCAGGAGCAGTGTCGGCATTCGTTCGGGCGCGCGCGAGGTGCGCGCCGTTGATCGTCGCGGGGGTGCTCGCCGTCGTCCCCGCACAGATCGCGTGGGCACACAGCGATCCCCCGGGGTGCGACGTGTTGGGCGTCAGCATCGTGCTCGAGCCGTTTCGCGCCGACCGACGGACGCGCATCGACCTCGGCGACGCGGTCAGCGAATGCGAGACGGTCTGCATCCGGGCCATCCTGGCAAAGACCGCCAATCCGCGCGCGTGCGCCATCGAGAACGGCCTCATGGAGATCTCGACGCCGGACGGCTTGATGAAGGACGTAACGCCACCACGCGGCATCCCCTGCCTCGGCGGCACCGCCGACGACACGGCCCTGCCGCGGCCGATGGGAGACTGCGGCGCGCGCACGGTCGCGTTCGCCTCCGACTTCTCGTGCTACACCGTCCGCGCGCGCGACGTCGTCAACAACCAGATCACGGTGGCGATGCAGTACCGTGGCGGTCTCGGCCACACTTCACCGGCGAACACGCCTGGGATCGCCCAGGGGCGCGCCTTCCTGAACCTGCACGTGCGCGCGTGCGCCGGCCCCATCGCCGATTGCGTGGAAGACGTGTGTGACCCGCGGCTGGTGACCCCGCTCGCCGACGGCTCCGAGCGCACCGGGCAGTGCTACGTCCGCAACATGCTCGACGGCACCGCGTGCCCCGACGCCGACGGCGACGCGACGACGTTCGCCGCCTGTCGAGCGGGACAGTGTGACCAAGGCTTCGTCCGCGGCAGCGCCGGCGAAGGGACGCAGGGACCTTCGGGCCCGACGGGTCCCGCGGGGGTACCCGGGCTGCAGGGCCTGCGCGGTCCGACCGGCCCGCAGGGCGACCACGGGCCCGACGGCGAGAAGGGCCCCACCGGGCCCAAGGGCGACCACGGGCCCGACGGGGAGAAGGGCCCCACCGGGCCCAAGGGCGATCATGGGCCTGACGGGGAGAAGGGTCCCACCGGTCCCAAGGGCGACCACGGGCCCGACGGACTGAAGGGGCCCACCGGCCCCAATGGCTCGCATGGCCCAACCGGTCCCAAGGGCGACCACGGCCCCGACGGACTGAAAGGGCCCACCGGCCCCGATGGCTCGCATGGCCCAACCGGTCCCAAGGGCGACCACGGCCCCGACGGGTTGAAGGGTCCCACCGGCCCCAATGGCGATCGCGGTCCCAATGGACCCACGGGTTCGAAGGGGGACAAGGGCGATCAGGGGACGCAGGGACCGACCGGTGCGAAGGGAGCGCGCGGCCCCGGCGCCCTCATGCGACACCTCCCACCGCAGCTCTGCACCAACGGCAAGGGCTGGTGTCCCGATGGCGACACGTCGTCGTTCGTGATCGAGGATCCGGCGATCGGCTCCTCGTCGATGATCCTGTTCAACATCGTCGGCAACGGGCCGGGCAATCTGGCCAAGAAATGCGAGGTGGTCTCGATGGGCGGCGTGCCACCCGCGTTCGAGATCCAGTGTGACTGCAACGGGCAGCATTGCCCGCAGCCTGGACACGAATTGGTCTACTCCATCCTGAGCGGCGAGGAGTGATCGCCGGTGGGCAGCGGGGAACGGTTCGTCCGCTCCCCGCTGCCCGCTCGGGGGTATCGCCGCGCGCGCGATCGCGACGCTTGACTCGCGCCGTGGCACGCTCCTAGAGACAAGCGCGATGTCACGGGCGGTGGCCGGCGCGGCCCGGCCGACGCTGTCGGTCGTCCTGCCCGTCTATAACGAGCGCGAGACCCTGGCGGCGCTGCAGGCACGCCGACGACGGCAGCAGCGACGGCTCGGCGGAGCGCCTGGACGAGATCCATGCGACCGACGCGCGATGCAAAGTGTCGCACCTGTCGCGGAACTTTGGCCATCAGGCCGCGCTCCACGTGTAAAGGGCAGGAACCGCAAGCAGCCGGCGGGGATCGGCGCGGCGAATGCGGGAGTGCTCCTGCTCCGACGGCACGTCAGCGGCTGGCTGCGGGCGTGACCTTCGCGCTGGCGACCAGGTACGTGCGGGCCGACTGATCGACGATCCCGGAGATGAGGACCCGGCTTCCGATCGGCGCGTTGCGCAGCGCGGCCAGCACACTCGCTTTGCCGGAGGCAAGGAGGTTCGGCGTGTAGCCATCGAGGCTCGCGATGATGTCCCTGCCGAGGAACGCATCGCCGCCCGCCGCGTCCGCCTCGACGACGCCGATCCAGCACAGCGTCTCCGCCGGGGCGCCCGCAAAGCCGATCGAGATGCCGTCGTAGCCGATCTTCTCGGCCGCCTTCCGGTCCGCAGCTACGGTACCGTGGAGGGTGAGCACCTGCTGCGTATCGTTGAACTCCGCCTGCGCGCTGGCCACGACTGGCAGGACGAGGATGCTGAGCGCGGTGAGGAGCTGGAGACCCTTCGTCATGATTCCCCCTCTCGGGTCGCGGCCATAGCCCGAACCGCGAGGCGTTTGCAACGGATCAGAACGCGAATCCCATGCCGCCGTACGGCCCCCGGAAATCCAGGGTGAGGTTGCCGCCGTCGCCGAAGTCCCGGTCGAAGGACACCGCGCGGTACCCGGCGCCGAGCCACGTCCGGGCCCCAAGCGGGTTCCACGACAGCCAGTAGCGCACGCCGCCGACCAAGCCCCAGATCAGCTCCGAGCTGACCCCGAAGCCGCCGATGTCGGCGCGCAGATCGAGCGACAGCCGCGCCAGCAGCGGCACTTCCCAGCGCACGCCGATGAGCGGATCCGCCCAGTTGAAGGCCTCGGAGACGTTGCCGGCGCCCTGGAACCCCCCGGCGACCCCCACCGAGCCGCTCAGTTTGGCGCCGAAGTGCATGTACCGGGTGCCGGCGTAGACGCCGAGCGTGGCCGGCCGGGGTCGTCCCGGAAGCGCCCACTGCCCCACCCGGTAGCCGAGGGCAAAGTCCACGAAGACAGGCCGGATCTCGGCCTTGGCGGCGACGCAGAGGGTGCAGAACCGCGTTGGAATCTTCTGCACGGTGCTCTCCTCGACGTAGCCGCCGAAGGCGTCGATGAAGGCGCTCCAGCGATCGTAGGCGAGGGAGAAGTAGCCCGTGCCGGTGAGGGCATTGCCGTCGGTCGCGATGTCGAGCACGTCGTGCACCGTGACGTCCACGAACGCCGTCCGGCCCTTCACACCCACGGTGCCGAAGTTCCCGGGCAGCCAGACGTACGGCAACGCCTCGAACTCCCACCGTGGCCGCTCGTCCGCCGCCCCGGCGACCACCGTCCCGAGCAGCACCAGGACAAGGGTCAGGAACCACGCCGTCTGCTTCACCAGTACCCTCCCCTACTTCGGGAACAGCAGCTGCACCTGGAAGCGTAGCTGCCAGTCGGCCGCGTTGTCCGGCTTGAACGTGTTGTAGAACGCCTGCACCTGCGTGTTGACCGGCAGGCCGACCTTGCCGACACGCCACAGCTTGCCGCCGCCGCCGCCCGCGGGCACGGTCCACTTGTTGCCGCTCCCGGTCGTCCAGTCGGCGGTGACAATGGGAGCACTCGACAGGTACCAGCCATGCGAGAAGTTGTAGTTGAGGAACGGCTGGATCAGGAACTGGTTCACGTCCTTGTCGCGCCAGCCCGCGAACGACCACTGGTTGTTGGCCAGCGCCCCGAGCACGTACGGCCCCTGCATGAACAAGGCCACCGCCGCCGGACCGGCGCTCCACTTGCCACTGGCGAGCTGCCCGGTGCTGGCCGTCGGCACCGTCAGCGTCGGCCCGACGCCCCAGATGAGGTGGCTCGGCTTCGACGGCGACAGGAAGAAGGTGGGGTTGATGTCGCCCAGCCCGAAGGCATGCTCGATGCCGGGCGCGAGCGGCGGCTGGTTGATGATCGGCACGATGATGCGCGAGATCAGGTTCCAGTGCTGCGTCAGCCGGAGCGGGATCACCGGCTGTACGTTCACCACCCAGACGGTCTTGTCCGCAGGGCCCACCCCGAAGTTGAAGTTGTTCTGGAACGGGACGCTGATGAGATCCGCCACCGGGTTCTGGGTCTTCTTCGCCAGATCGCTCTCGCTCTCGGTGGCGGGCGGCCGAGTCTCCTGCTCCGCGCCGAGCACGGATCCCGCCGACAGCGCCGTGAGCACCGCCCACAACCCCAGGGTCAGTGTCGTCGAATGCACTCGTCGCCCCATGACAGACTCCCTTCGATAGTGGCTACGCCGGCGGACACGCCCGTACACAGCTCACGTACGGCGCCGCGCAGGCGGCAAAGCCCGGCGCTGCCGCCTTGAGTGCCGCTTCGCGGCAGTCGAAGGCATCGGCCTGCGCCGTGGTGATGCACTGCTCCAACGCCGACCCCCCGCCGGGGTTGGCCGCCACACAGGCTGCGACGGCCGCCGCCTGAGCCGCCGTGCACGCCGCCAGTGCCGTAACGAGCGTCGCCTGCGTCGGGGCACTGCATGCGGCGCGTGCGTCGGCGCAGTCCTGCACGCACGACACGTCCCGGTTAAAGCACGCGCTCGCCGTCACCTGGAATGGCAGCTTGCAACTCGCCAGGTCCTCTTCCAGAGCCGCCTTGGTATCGGCCCGGCACGTCCCGGCCCCCCCGGGCGGTGCCCCCGGGCCGCAGGCTGCGGCGCACTGGGTGAACGCATCCCGGCACTCGCGCAGCGCCCGCCGGAAGCTCTGGCGCACGGTTCGCCGGCAGCGGAAGTGCTCGACCTGCGCCTGGCTGATGCAGCGCTCGCGCCGGATCGATCCGGGCGGGAACGTGTTCCGGCAGCGCGCCTTCTCGGCGGCCAGGCTGAGGTCGCACGCGACCAGCTCCACCCCGACACCCGTGCCGTCCCGGCAGTCCTGGCGCTGCTCCCGACACGCGTCGACGCACGTATGGTCGCGCTCGAGGCAGCCATCCAGCGTGTCCCGGGACACGCCCTGCGCGTCCGAGAGGCAGGTCCGGAACTCGCTCCGGGCGGCCTGGAAGCACGGGGCGCTGCAGGGCCGTTCCGGCGGGGTCGCGGCCCCAGCCGCACACGCACCGCCGGCCACCATCGCGATCAGAAGCAGGCGTCGCATTCGGCGCGAAGCCGAGCAGCCTATGGCTGTCCCTGCCCTGCGAAGCGATCGCTCGGATGGGCAGCGAAGCACGTGTCCGTCCCGACCTGACAGAGGACGACGTACGACGTGCGTTGGTTACATCCCGCCACGCCGACGGTGTACTCGACCCGCTCGAGCCCGTTCACCCACGGGCCCTGCACGGCGGGTTGAATGAAATCGCTCGACAGGACCGTCGCCGTGGCCGACGGACAGTTCAGGTCGAAGCGCCCGCGTTGCAACGCCGTCTGGACCGCCCCGTCCTGGCGTTGGACGAGCATCTGGGTCTGCGTGGCGCAACCGATCGAGAGTGCAAGCCCTACACCAACGGCAGCGGTTGGATATCTCTTCATGCTTCGGATCCTCCCGTGGGTCGCCCGCCGGGGCCAGTGCGAATGCCCCACGTTCGTCCCCGCCGCGGCACGTCGCCCTGACCGGCGACATGCCTCAGGGACGGTTCCTACCGGCCGCCCCGCCCGGAGGTCGCGTGGCTGACCATCTGCTCCGCACGCTCCGCCGCGGCCTCGGCCCGCTTCGCCGCCGCCTCGACACGGTTCGCGGCCGTCTCCGCCCTCCGGGCCGCGTCCTCGGCGCGCGTGGTCGCCTTCTCGATCTCCTGCTTGTACCCGCATCCGGTCGACATCATGCCGGCCACGAGAACCACCGCTGCGCCTGCACCGAGCTTTCGCATCGTCATACCGTCACCCTCCGAGTCGTGATGTCCAATTAGCGCTGTGCCCCATAACCGAAGCCCCCTGGCCTTGCAACGGCGGCGACAGAGCGGCACGCCCTTGACCCGGCACCCGCCGCTGGCCGGCACCTCCGCCAGGCTTGTCACGGGCCTGGCGAATCGACTAAAGACCGCACACCGCAACGGGATCGCGCTCGGCCAAGGAGGACCAAGAATGCTGGCTTCGACCCGCTTCCCCGACACCCGCCGGCGCGCCATAAGCGCTGCCGGGGTACTTCTCCTCGCCGCCGGCCCCGCGCTGCTCGCCGGGTGCGCGGCGCAGCGAAAGACCACGCCGGCGACGGCCGCACGGCCGCAGGTCGTGACCGTGCCGCAGCTCCTGGACATGCAGTCGCAGAGCACGCCGCCGGGGGTGATCTACGGCAAGATCCAGGGCTCCGGGACCGTCTATCGCCTGACACCGGCGCAGCGGGACTCCCTACAGACCAATCGGGTTCCGAACGCGATCCTCAGCTACATCCAGCTCGGCTACGAGCACGCGATCCAGCAGAATCCCGCGCTCGCCAAGTCCGACGCGCACTGGACGCAGCTCAACGGCTACTGGTACGGCGGGCTCCCCTTCGGCTGGCCACGCGAATGGGTTGTCGGCGCTCCCGCGTTGGGCGAGAAGCTCCGCTGACCGGCAGGCGCGTCGATCAGTCGGCGCGCTGGGTCAGGTGGAGCCCGACCAGGCGCGCGATCATGATCGCCAGGTAGAGCTGCCCGACGATCGCCTCGGCGACACACAACCCGCCCACCCCGGGTTCCGTCGGCGTGATGTCGCCGTAGCCCACCGTCGTGAGGGTGACGAAGCTGAAATACGTGAGCGCCAACTGACGGTCCCGCCGCGGCCCCACCAGCCAGGTATCCGGGATGTTGAATGCGCCCGGGCGCAGATGGTCGACCGCCTGGTACAGGCTCGCCCACAGCGCGCCGATCAGCATGTAGGCGCATGCGGCCCCGGCGATGGTATCCAGCGTTACCTTCCGCCCGCGCAACAAGTGCAAGACGATCCCGCCGATCACGTAGCCCAGGAACAGGACCCGGAACGCCGCCGCCGTGAGGACGACGGACTCGGTGTTCGAATAGCTTGCCAGCAGCTGGCTCACCAACGCCGGAATGAACAGCACCACGCCGGAAAGACCCACTCCGACCGCTCCCAACGCCGCCAGTAGAACCAGCGCGGTGAACAGCCGGACGGGAACGAGGTCGTGGCTGACTGCTCCAAGGAACGGAGCGGCGATGAGCTCGAAGAGCATGGTGCCCAACAGGATGCTGAAGCCGGGCAGCCGGTTGCTCACCGCCGCCTCGTAGCAGCTCTCGCCGCCGGCATCTAGCCGACGGGCGGCGCCACGGCAGCGAGCGCGATTAGCAGGAGGGGAGCGGCGAGTGTCCGACGCACGCGCAGGGATGGCATGCGCGTCGCCCGTTTGGTACAGGACACTCACGACGACGGTCACGGCCCTGCGCGGCGCACGTGCCCGGGGTCAACGAAGGGACACCGTGTCACTACTGATCACGCCTTCGAACGCCTCCGGCGCCGTGACCAATGCCGCCTACCTCACGGGAGCGGTCAACTTCTCGTGCAGGGCGACCCAGGGCAAGTCCGGAAAGGAGAAGAGCTCCTGATACGCACCATGGGAACCGCGCTCCTACTGATCGGCGTCGCCGCGAGCAGCGCGGTCGCGGGCCAGGGGCGCTGCATCTACGGCGGGAAGTTCTACGATCCGGGCGGGGTACGCTGCCAGGACGGCTCCCAGCAGCAGTGCGTCGACGGGAGCTGGAAGCCGCTCGGCCTCGACTGCGCGAACGAGGGTGCGGGAGCGGCCGGCATGCGCGAGCAACCTGGCGTCCCCGCGGTTGGAGGGGCAGCGGAACCCCCGGTCGCGGTCCCGCAGGACGCAGGCGACACGCCGCCCGCGCAGCCGGGCGTTCCCGTCATGCCGCGCTGAACGACGCGCCGCTCACGAGATCGACGCCGCCGGCCGCAGCCGGGCGCTCGCGGTGGGGCCTGGCCCGCAAGGCCCGGTAGTCAGCGGCGGGCGGCGTCCACCCAGAGCTCGACCAGGTATGCATCGCCGCTCACGTCGCGCGATACCACGCGCACCGTCGGCCCCGACGTGCCGCTCGCCACCGTGGTGCGGGCGTGTACCCCGTCGACCTTCTCCGTCGTCTTCCAGCCGTCGGGCAGACAGTCCTTCAGGGCGCTCACGGCGCGACCGTAGGCGCCGTCGGCATTGTCCTCGGCGTCGCCCGCGTACCGGATGCAGACGTAGGCCGCCGGCGTGCCCCCGAATACACTGCACTCGCCCCCGCCGGGGAGGCGCTTCGTTCCCTCCCACATGTTCTCACTGCCGGGGCGCGTGGGTCCGCGCAGCGCGGCGAAGCTGCTGCCGGCCGCATCGACGAGGGCGCGCAGCGTCGGGCAGAAGTCGGGCGACAGGCCGGCTTCTGCGGCGCGGCCGGTCGGTGACTCACCGGCCCAGACATGTGCCGCGAGGGCGGCCGCCAAGACGGCGACGCGGGTGATCGATACAATTTTGAGGCGGCGCATGGGTGGCGCATTCAGCCAGAACGTGGCCGGGCCCGCAAGATGCACCCGACCTTGAAACGTGGATCCCGAACCGGCAATCAGGGCCATGCGCATCCTTCCCCTCATCGTCCTCATCGTCGCGGGCTGCGTGCGGCCCCGGCTGTCCGTACCGGTCGATCCCGCGGCCACCTTCGCCGTCCACCTGGAGCCCGGCGCCGGGCTGGTCGTCGATCGGCTCGGCGATCGACCCGCCGGGCGTGTCCGTTCCGCCGGCTGGGGATTCCAGCAACGCGGTCTCCGCTTCGCTCTGGAGTCCGGCGAAGGGCCGCAGGCCAGCTTCCGGTTGCTGCGCGTGGGGGAGGTCGTGGCGTGGCCTGGGGCGGACGTTGACAGCACGCCACTCGGTCGGATCGAGCCGGCGTGGGACGACAACGCCATCCGCCTGACGCTGGCACCGTTCGCGGGGCCGACCCTGCGCACGGATCTCCTCATACGCGAGGGTGGCGGCACCGGGCCGTCCGCGCTCAGCCGGGCAGCCGACACCACCCTGGATGTCCGGGGCACGTACCATGCCGTACTGCGGGATACGACCGGGGCAGCCGTGGGGTGGCTGCGGGCGCGGATCGGCCCCTATCAGATCGCGCCGCGGCTGTACGACGGAGCGCTACCGGCGGCGGTCGACCCCCTACTCGGGGTCGCCGCCGCCCTCGCGCTGGATTCCGAGGTCGACTGGATACAGGACCACGCCATCAACGTGCATCAAGGAAAGGACGGTGGCCCCCTGGAGGCCTCCGGCTTCCCCGGGCGTTAGAACTTCACCATCGCGTCCACCTGGACACGGAACAGCGTCGGGTTGTCGCTGCCCGCGGGGGTGTCGATATAGTTGACGAACCAGCTGCGGGCGCCGAGCGTGAGCGGGTTCAGCAGCTGGTACTCGAGCCCGAACTGCCCGCCCTGGCCGTTGGTGCCACCGTTGCCGAAGTCGCTGGCGGTGAACTCCGACAGCATGGACTCCTGCTCGTTCCGCTCCCAGAAGGCGTACACCGACCAGTCGCCCTTCACCTTCTGCTGCCCGATCCGCCACCCGGCCTGATAGGCAGAGTCGTTGGTGGTAGCCGCGCGCCAGTTGTAGACGTAGTCGGCCCAGATCTTCAGCGGCTGGGTGCCGACGAAGTTGGGCCAGGTGACCTGCGCCGTCGGGTTGGTCTCCAGGAAGCCGCTCTCGAAGCCCGCGATCTCGCCGCCCTCACTGAACGTGAGGTTGGTGTTCTTGAGCGACGAGTTGGTATTCAGCTGCTGGGCGATCAGGTCCGGGTTGTGCCATCCGTACTGGCCGATTCCCACCTCCACCTGCGCGTTGCCGAAGTGCATGACCGGGTTGACCTGTCCTCCGATCATCCATCCGTCGGGACCGTTCGACACCTCGCCGAAAGTCCACTGCAGGAAGTGCACCTTGAGCTGATCGAGGGGCCCGACCGGCTTGGCCAGGAGGGAGAACGTCTCGCTCAAACCCTCGGGCGATAGGTCCTCGTCCCACAGCAGCTCGTTCGGCTTGAAGACCGGGTTGGGGAATTTCCCGCCGTAGACGGTGACCAGACCTGGGCGGATGCCAAAGGTCGCGCCGGGCGTCAGCGTCATGTACGCCCAATCGAGGTTGATGTTCTTGCGCGCGAAGCTGTTGCCCAGGTCCTGGTTGGTGGAGATCGGGTCATTGACGTTGCCGGTAGCCAGGCGGATGGTCGCGGACAGTTCGTCGCTGAAGGTCGACTTGAGCCCGATGCGGGCCCGAATGCGCTCGCGGTTGCGGGCCGTGACCTTGGTGCCGGCTTTGGCCGGCTGGTGGTAGAAGCCCTCGTAGCGCAGGCGGACATCGCCGAACAGCGAGGTACGCTTCACCCACTCGGGAAGCTCGAAGCCCTTCTGGTCCTTCGCGACCGTCTTGACCTGTTCTTCGGCCGCCTCGGCCTGCTTCTGGGTCGCCTGGCCGATCGCCTTCTGCTGCTGCACCTCGCCCTTCAGGCGCTGGATCTCGTCCTGCGCCGAGCGCAGCTGCTCTTCCAGCAGGCGGAGACGGCGTTCGGTCGGGGTCTCGGCAGCCAACCCGATGGCAGGGCTCAGGCCCGCGACGGCGACCACCAGCCAGAGCGTTCCCACGATCTTCCGCATAACCACCACTCCTCCCCCCCGATTGGGATGTCTGCAGGTCAAACTCCTACAGCCGGCCCCGACTGTCGAGCAGCGCGGGCATGGTAACACAATTTTCACAATCGTCAGCGTCGTCGCCCCGCCGACCCGGACGGTCGACATCCCCGCCGATCTCCGCCAGGTGGTATGGGGGGAGGCCGGGAAGACATGATCGTGCGCCGCGAGACCATCTTCTGGATCGCCGTCCTCATGACAGCCGGGCTGCTCGTCTGGCTGCTGCGCGACATCCTCCTGCCCTTCGTCCTCGGCATGGCAGTCGGCTACTTCCTCGACCCGGTGGTCGAGCGCCTGAGCCGCCGCGGCCTGTCGCGGGCCATGGCGGCCGGCGTGCTCATCGCGAGCTCGTTCGGCGTCGGGATCGCGCTCCTCGTCCTGCTGGTGCCCCCGCTCCTCGAGCAGACGCTCGCCCTCGCCCGCCAGCTTCCCGGGTTGGTGGCGGCGCTGGAGCAGCAGGCGCAGCCGCTCGCGGCGCGCCTCCTCGCCGACATGCGCACCACGCCCGCCGGCGACCTGACCCAGCCGCTCGCCGGCATGGTGCAGAAGGTCCTCGGCAGCGCCACCGGCCTTCTTGGCGGCGTCCTCACCGGCGGCCTGGCGGTCGTCAACCTGCTCTCGCTCCTCGCTGTGACGCCGCTGGTCGCGTTCTACCTCCTGCGCGACTGGCCGCGCATCATGGCCGAGATCGACGGCTGGCTCCCACGCGCCCACGCCGACACCATCCGGACGCAAGCGCTGGCCATCGACGCCGTGTTGGCCGGGTTCGCACGCGGCGCCGCCATCGTGTGCGCCGTCCTCGGGGTGTTCTACGCCGTCGCGCTGTCGCTGGTCGGGCTCGACTTCGCCCTGGTGATCGGCCTCGGCGCCGCCGCCGTGTCGTTCGTGCCGTACCTGGGCGCGGCCCTCGGCCTCGGCTCGTCCGTCGCCGTCGCCCTGTACGAGTTCTGGCCCGCCTGGCACCGGGTGGCGATCGTGGTCGGCATCTTCTTCGCCGGGCAGGTGCTCAGTGACTACGTGCTGACGCCCCGCCTGGTCGGCGACCGCATCGGCCTCCATCCACTGTGGATCATCTTCGGCGTGTTCGCCGGCGGGGCGCTGTTCGGCTTCCTCGGCATTCTGCTCGCCGTGCCGGTGTGCGCCGCAATCGGCGTGCTCGCCCGCTTCACGGTCGCCCGGTACAAGGCGTCGGACCTGTACCGGAGCCCGGCGCAGCCCTGACGCCCGCGCCGGATCACGCGCCGTCCGCGCGGCGTCCGCGGCGGACGTAGGCGCCGATCGCCAGCGCCACGATCACCGCCAGGGCGGCGCCGAACCAGGGGACGAGTTCCTCGGGATCGCGAGAGGGATCCACGTAGAAGACGATCCACGACGCCGCGAACACCAGGCCGAGCGTGAGCAGGGCCGCGATGACGAGGCTGCCGCTCACCGGAGGTCGGGACGTGCCGCGGCGTTCCGGACCTGGCTCGACCATCTCAGTCGCCCGCCGGCGACGCCGCCACCCACCCGGGGTCGTCGAGGTTCCAGCCCCCGCCGAGCGCCCGGTAGAGCAGCACCACGACCGTCAACTGGTCGCGGGTCGTGCGCGCCAGGTCGAGCTGGGCGGGAAAGAGCTGCTGCTGCGCCTCCAGCACCTCGTAGTAGGTCGATACGCCCTCGTGGTAGCGGTCGAGCGACAGGTCGACGGCGGTCTGGAGGGCCTTCACCTGGCGCTCCTTCTCGGCGCGGATGCCCCGCAACTTGTCCTGCGTGACCAGCGTGCTCGATACCTCGGCGAAGGCGTTGATGACGGTCTGCGCGTACTGCTGCACCGTCTGTTCCCACCCCGCCGTGGTCGCCCGGTAGCTCGACAGCAGGCGCCCGCCCTGGAAGATCGGCCCGGCGAGCGAGCCGGCGATGGCCCAGATGTTGCCGGTGCCCCGGACCAGGTTCTCGATCTCCGAGCTCTGGCCACCGTACAGGCTGGTCAGCCCGATGCGCGGGAAGAAGTTGGCGACCGCCACGCCGACGGTGGCGTTGGCGGCCACCACCGCCTGCTCCGCTTGCAGGATGTCCGGCCGGCGCTCGAGGAGCTCCGACGGCAGGCCGGCGGGCACCTCCGGCTGCACGGCCTGCGCGACCAGGGACGCGCCGCGCGGGATGCCGCCCGGGTTCCGGCCGAGCAGGATGCTCAACTGGTTCTCCTTGACGACGATCAGGCGTTCGAGATCGGGAATGGTCGCCGCCGCCTGCGCCAGCGCCGCCTCGCCGCGCGACACCTCGAGCAGCGTGCCCACCCCGCCCTGGTAGCGGCGCGTGAATAGGTCGACGGTGTCCTGAAACGCTTTGGTGGTCATGCGGGCGATCTCGAGCTCGCGGTCCAGCTCGAGCAGCTCGAAGTAGGCCTGCGCCACGTCGCTCACCAGCGTGAGCAGCACGCCGCGCCGGAAGTCCTCCGTGCCCAGGTAGTCGGCGCGCGCCGCCTCGGTGGCGCGCCGGATGCGGCCCCAGATGTCGATCTCCCAGGCGAGGTTGAAGGCGCCCAGGAACGAGTTGAAGGTCTGGTTCGTGCCCCCGCCCGGAATGAACCCCCGCTCGCGCGCCGCATTGCCCTGGTACCCGATCTGCGGAAACATGTCCGCCCGCGCGACGCCCACCAGCTGGCGGGCCGCCTCGACACGGGACACGGCCGCCTGCAGCTCATGGTTGCCGCGAATCGCGTCCGTCACCAGACCCTGGAGCACGGTATCCCGGAACACCTGCCACCACGGCAGGTCGGCGAGGGACTCGGCCTCCGGCGGGGTGATCTGCCCGCGCGTGACGGCGGGCGCGTCGACCGCCGGACGCCGGTAGTTCGGCCCGACGGCACACCCGACGAGCGCCATCACTGCCATCAGGCTCCCGATGCGAACCCCCGTCACGTCCCATGCCCTCCCGGCTCCTCCGGCTTCCTGGCGCCCCGCTGCCCGAGCTTCTCGACCACATAGAACGAGACCGGGATCAGAAAGATCGCGACCAGCGACGCCATCAGCATGCCCCCCATGACCGACGTACCGATGATCTGCCGCCCCTTGGCGCCGGCGCCACTGGCCCGGACGAGCGGCAGCACGCCCAGGATGAACGCGAATGCCGTCATCAGGATGGGGCGCAGCCGGAGCTTCGCGCCCGACAGTGCCGCGTCGATGAGCGACTTGCCCTTCTCGTGCTCGTCCTTGGCGAACTCGACGATCAGGATGGCGTTCTTGGCCGCGAGCCCGATCAGCGTTACCAAGCCGATCTGCGCGAAGACATTGTTCTCGAGCCCGCGCAGCCAGAGCGCCAGGAAGGCGCCGAAGACGGCGATCGGCGTACCGAGCAGCACGCTGAAGGGCAGCGTCCAGCTCTCGTACTGTGCTGCCAGGATGAGGAACACGAACAGCAGCGACAGCGCGAAAATCACGCCCGGCGACACCCCCTCGGCCGCCGCCTGCTCCTGGAACGACATGCCCGAGTACGCGAAGCCCATCTCCCTCGGCATGGTCGCGGCGAATACCTCCTCCAGCACCGCCATCGCCTCGCCCGAGCTGACCCCCGGCGCGCCGGAGGCGTTGATCTGCGCGGCGCGGAAGCCGTTGAAGCGGATGGTGAACTCCGGCCCGTAGGTCGGCTCGACGTTCACCAGCGCGGACATCGGCACGGCGTCGCCCTGGGCGTTCCGGACGTAGAACTGGCCGACATTGTCGGCGCGCGTGCGGTACTCGCCCTCGGCCTGCACGTACACCTGCCAGACGCGCCCGAAGCGGTTGAAGTAGTTGACGAACACCCCACCCATGAAAGTCTGTAGCGTCTGATACACCGACGCCAGGTCGACGCCCTGCTTGAGCACCTTGTCGCGGTTCACGTCGGCGTAGAGCTGCGGTGTGTTGGGGATGAACGTGGTCGTCACCCGCGCCAGCTCCGGGCGCTTGCGGGCCGCGGCCAGGAACGTCTCCGTCTGGTCGGCGAGGAACTCGACCGGCATGCCGGCCCGGTCCTGCAGCATGAACGTAACGCCGCCGGCCGTCCCGACGCCCGGGATCGACGGCGGCGAGAACGCGAACGCGATCGCTTCGGGCAACTGCGCCAGCTCCGCGTTCAGCCGGGCCATGATCACGTCCGCCACCAGACCGTTGGCGTCGCGCTCGTGCCACGGCGTCAGGGTGACGAAGTAGAACGCGTTGTAGGTCGTCGACGCCTGGCTGAGCAGGCTGAAGCCGAGGATGGTGTTGTAGCTCTGCACCCCGGCCGTCTTGCCGAGGATGTCCTCGATCTTCCGGGCCACCGCGTCGGTCCGCTGCAGCGACGCCGCCGGCGGAAGCTGAACGTTCAGGTAGAAGTAGCCCTGGTCTTCCTCGGGAACGAAGCCCGCCGGCAGCCTGGCACCGATCAGGCCCGCGATCACCCCCATCACGGCGAGCGCCAGCATGGCGCGGCCGGCCTTCCGGATCAGGTGGTGTGACCAGCGCACGTAGCCGTCGGTGGCCCGACCGAACCAGTGGTTGAACCAGCGGAAGAACACACCCAGCGGCCCGCGGGCTTCGGTCTTCGGGCGCAGCATGAGCGAACACAGGGCGGGGCTCAGCGTGAGCGCATTGAAGGCCGACAGGATGACCGACACCGCGATGGTGACCGCGAACTGCTGGTAGAGCAGTCCGGTGATGCCGGGGATGGCGGCGGTCGGCACGAAGACGGCCACCAGGATGAGCGCGGTCGCGATCACCGGCGTGGTCACCTCCTCCATCGCCTTGAGCGTCGCGTCGCGCGGCGAGAGCCCGTGCGCGATGTGGTGCTCGACCGCCTCGACGACCACGATCGCGTCGTCCACCACTACGCCGATGGCGAGCACCAGGCCGAGGAGCGACAGCGTATTGACCGAGAAGCCGAACAGCGGGAAAAGCGCGAACGTGCCGACCAGTGACACCGGCACGGCGAGGAGCGGAATCAACGTGGCACGCCACCCCTGCAGGAAGATGAAGACGACGAGAATCACCAGCACTATGGCCTCGGCCAAGGTGTGCACGATCTCGTTGATGCCCTCGCGCACGGCGAGCGTGGTGTCGAGCGACACGACGTAGTCCAGGTCGGGCGGGAACCGCCCCTTGGCTTCTTCCATCAGGGCCTTGGCGCGGTCGACGGTGTCGATCGCATTCGACCCGGGCAGCTGGTAGATGGCGACGATCGCCGCCGGCTTGCCGTTCAGCCGGCCGACCATGTTGTACATCTGGGCGCCGAGCTCGACGCGCGCCACGTCCCGCATGCGCACCACCGAGCCGTCGGGGTTCTCGCGCACCACGATGTCGCCGAACTGTTCCTCGGTGACCAGGCGGCCCTGCGCGCGCACGCTGTAGGTGAACTCCTGCCCGGGCGGCACGGGCTCGCCGCCCACCTGCCCCGCCGGGTTCACCACGTTCTGCTGCTTGAGAGCCCGGATCATCTCGCTGGTGGTGATGTTGAGCTTGGCGAGCTGGTCCGGCCGCACCCAGTAGCGCATGGCGTACTGGCCGGCGCCGAAGATGGTCACCTGGCCAACACCTGGCACGCGCGTCATGGGGTCGTTGATGTTGATGTAGCCGTAGTTGGCGAGGAACTTGGCGTCGTAGGTGCCGTTGGGCGAGTAGATCGAGAACAGCGCCAGCGGGCTGGTGGTCGATTTCAGGATGGTGACGCCGTAGTTGCGCACGTCCTCCGGCAGGAACGACTGCGCCTGCGAGAAGCGCAGATACGACAGCACCTGATCGATGTTCGGGGCCGTGCTGATGTCGAAATCGACTCGGAGCTGCATCTGGCCGTTGCTGGCGTTGACCGAGTACATGTAGATCATCTGGTCGACGCCGCTCATCTGCTGCTCGATGGGCGTGGCCACGGACTGCTCGACCGTCAGGGCATCCGCACCCACGTAGTTGGCCGTCAGCTGGATCTCGGGCGGCGCGATGTTCGGGTACTGCGCCACCGGGAGCTGCACGAGCGACACCACGCCCAGGATCACCAGGATGATCGAGATCACCATCGCGACGATCGGGCGGTTGACGAAGAAGCGGGCCATGAGGGATCGCCGCGCCCGTCGCTAGCTCTGGGCGGCGGGAGCGACGTACGGCTTGGACACCACCTTCGCCCCGTCGCGGAGCTTCTGCGCGCCCTCGGCCACTACCCGCTCGCCCGGCTCGAGCCCCTGGTCGATCACCCAGTCGCTGCCGCTCTTGGGGCCGACCTTGACCGGCCGGAAGGTCACCGTACCGTCCGCGCCCACGACCACGACCTGGTAGCTGCCCTGCACCTCCACGACCGCACGCTGCGGCACGACCGCGGCCCCCTTGCGCAGGTCGGTAACGGCGCGCACCTTGGCGTATCCCCCCGGACGCAGCATGTTGTCGGGGTTGGGAAATTCCGCCTGAATCTGAAGGCTCCCGGTCTGCACCTCCACCTGGCGGTTGATCGCCGACACTTTGCCCGGCTGCTTGTAGACGCTCTGGTCGGCGAGGATCAGCTCGAGTGGCGGTCGCCCCTGGGGGTTGGTGCCCTCGGTGGCGCTCGGGTTGCGCGCGGCGAAGCGCAGGTACTCCTGCTCGCTGATCGGGAAGTACACCTTGATCGGGTCCAGCTGCGACACCGTCGTCATGAGCGTCGTGGGCGCGATGAGATCGCCGACCTGCGCCTGCGCGATGCCGGCGATCCCGTCGATCGGGGAGCGCACGGTCGCCCAGTCGAGGTTCAGCTGCGCGGCCTCGACGCCAGCGCGGGCTGCGTCCACCGCGGCCTTGTCGGCCCGCATCTGCTGGATGGTGTCGTCCAGCTCCTTCCGGCTGACGGCGCCCTTCTCGACCAGTGGACCGAAGCGCGCCACGTTCTGCTGGCTGCGCACCAGATTCGCCTCCGCACGGGCAAGGTCGGCCCGGGCCTGGTCGAGGGCCGCCTGGAACTGGCGGGCATCGAGCTGGAAGAGCACGTCGCCGGCCGTGACCAACGCACCCTCCTGGTACGGCCTGGACATGAGATACCCCTGCACCTTGGCGCGGATCTGGGCGTTGATGAAGCCGTCGGTCGTCCCGACCCATTCGCCGTAGACGGGGACGTCCCGCTGCGCCACGTCGACGACGAGCACCTCCGGCACGTCGGCGACCGGTGCGGTCGTCTTCCCGCACCCGACGGCGGCGAGCGCACACACGAGCAGGACGATCCGCGGACCAGCCATCGACGCGGGCTCGCTTCTCACATTCCCGGCCCCGTCGCAATCTTGAACGACACCAGCAAGATGCAGGTGCCTCTACGTTGACCGACCGCATCCTCCCGGGGCAAGAGGGGTGCATGAACCCGTGCACCGACGGGGGAGGCGTGAACGATCCCGCCGTCCAGGCCGTCGCCGCCCGCGCCCTCGAGCTGATCGAGGACGGCGCTCGTGTGGGTCTCGGCTCCGGTCGTGCCGCGGCCGCATTCATCGCGCGCTTGGGCGAGCGGGTGGCGCAGGGTCTTCGGGTGGTCGGCGTGCCCACGTCCAGCGCGTCGGCCACGCAGGCGACCGCCCTCGGCATCCCCCTCATCGAGCTGGACGAGACCGTCGTACTCGACCTCACCGTCGACGGCGCCGACGAGGTGGCCCCGGACCTCGATCTGGTGAAGGGTTGGGGCGGCGCGCTGGTGCGCGAGCGCATCGTGGCAGCCGCGTCGCGACGGCAGGTGATCCTGGTCGGAGCGGAGAAGCTGGTGCAGCGACTCGGCGAGCGCGGCCGCATCCCGGTCGAGGTCGTGCCGCTGGCCCGCAGCCTCGTGACGCGCCGCCTGAAGGCGCTCGGGGTCGTCCCCTGCGTACGTCCGGTCGTGAACGGCACGCAGCCGTTGGTCACCGACAACGGCAACCTGACGCTCGACTGCGCGCTCCACGAACCGCTGGCGGACGGCGCCGCCGCGCGGGCGCTGGAGGCGGCGATCCTGGCGATCCCGGGCGTGGTCGATACCGGGCTCTTTCTGGGCACCGCCGAGCGGGTGCTGGTCGGCTATTCCAACGGGCGGGTGGAAGTGCTCACGGCGCGGCGACAGACGGGCGATCGTGAACAGCCGAGGTAGGACGACACGCGGCCTCGCTCCAGAACGTAGGAACCCCCGAGCGCCAGCAGGCGCGCAACGTCTTCGGGCACGTGGTAGGGCCGGCTGGTCTCTGGCGCACCGATTCACTCGAAGAGCAGGAACGACACGGCTTCCATGCCCTTCTGGAACCGGAGGGTGTGCACCAGCTTCCATGCCTCGCCAGCCCCAGGGCCACGCGAGCCCTCCGTGAACTCTGCGCGCTCGTCAACGAGCAAGAGACGGTCTATCCTGGTACCACGCTCCGCCTGCGCTTCGAGGCGCCGACGTTGCAGGAATGATCATGCGTAGATCAGGAGCTCTGCATTGACCACGATCCGCGCCAGCCGGACCTCGTCATCGGCGGCCCCGCTCGCGCCTAGAACACTAGTCGCCACCACGAGAGCCAGCGTAGCGGCCAGACGGCTCATGCCGGTGCCCTACGGATCCCCAGCACGTCCATCACCTTTTGAATGTCCTCCCACACGAGCCTCTTGTCCGCCGGATTACGGAGCAGGTAGGCGGGATGGAACGTCGGCATGAGCCTCATGCCGCGATAGTCATACCACCGGCCGCGCAGCTGCGTAATCGGGACCTTCGAGCGCAGCAGCGTCTGTGCCGCGAACTTCCCCAGCGCTACCACTACCTCGGGACCGATGAGCTCGAGCTGCCGGATCAAGAAGGGTTCACACGTCGCGACTTCGTCGGGCTCCGGGTTCCGATTGTCTGGCGGTCGGCACTTGATGACATTGCAGATGTACACATCTTCGCGCTGCAACCGCATCCCTTTAGTGATGATCTCGGTGAGGAGCTGCCCCGCGCGGCCGACGAACGGCTCGCCCTGCCGGTCCTCGTCCCGCCCGGGAGCCTCCCCGACGAACACGAGACGCGCCCGGGGATTGCCTACCCCGAAGACCAGTCGCGTGCGATGCCCGGAAAGGCGGCATCGCATGCAGTCCCCGATCGCTGCCCGCAGCGCGTCGATATCCGCCACCTTGGCCAGCGTGGGGGCGACGAAGAGGTCTGGCGTTGGCGTGTCCACCCGCGCCACCGGCGTCGCCGCCGCCGCTTCCGGCACCACCGGCATCACCGGAAATCCCGGCACCCCCAGCTCGCGCTGGTATTGCACGTACGAGCGAAGCGCGGTCACCGCCTCGGAGAACAACGCTTGAGAGGGCCGCAACGGCATTATACGATCCGGCGATGTGCCTCGGACTGGCCGCCCTGTTCGTGCTCGCGTGGCCCGCCGCCGCGCACGCCTGGGGCCCTGTCACCCACCTCGTACATGGGTCCCAAATCCTCGAGAACCTTAGCATCCTCGGCCCGACCCTTCAAGAAATTCTCCGCCTTCATCCGCGCGCGTACCTGTACGGCTGTGTTGCGGCTGACATCGTGCAGGCGAAGAAGTACACGCGCAACCTCTATACCCACTGTCACTGTTGGCCGGTCGGCTGGCAGATCGTCGAGGCTGCCCGAGGCGAGCGTGAGCAGGCGTTCGCATACGGCTACCTCTCCCACTTGGCCGGCGACGTGTACTCGCACAATCACTACGTCCCCGTGCAGCTGATCGTCAGCTATCCAGCACGCCCGCTCCGGCACATCTACTGGGAGGCACGCTTCGACGCCGCCCAGCACCGCGACCGTTGGCGTCTCATCCGGTCGGTATTCGAGCATCGCTACCCGGACTGCGATCGCCTGGTCGAGCACGTGGTCGAGCGCACGTTGTTCTCCTTCCGCACGAACAAACGCATCTTCAACTCCGTGATGGCGCTGCAGCAGCTCGAGCAGTGGCAGCACATGGTCCGCCGCGTCTCGGCCCGTTCGCGCTACGCCCTTCCCGAGAGCGAGATCGAACGCTTCAATACGATCTGCACGACCGCGATTCAGGATCTGCTGGTGCGGGGACGCAAGAGTACGTGCCAGCACGCTGATCCGACGGGTCACGAGGCGTTGGCGCGCGCCGAGCGCTTGCGCCGCAAGCTGCGCGCGCTCAAACGGCGCGGGCAGATATCGGAAGCGATCGCCGCCGAACTGCGCGCGCTCACGCCTGCCGCGGCTTGATTCGGGCGGGGGTCCGCCCGCGGGCTCGTCGGAAGCTCGGTTCTCGGCGATTGGCGACCACCCAATCCAGCACGCGCTCCGCCACGTCCTCCTTCGCCATCAGGGGCACGCTCTCGTCCCCTCCGTGCACATCGAGGAGACGGACCGCGTTCGCCTCGGCGCCGAACCCGGCCCCCGGCAGCGTGACATCGTTGGCCACGATCAGATCGAGACGCTTGGAACGGAGCTTGCGCCGCGCCTCTGCGACGACATCATCCGTCTCTGCGGCGAACCCGATGAGCAGGCGCTGCCCCTTGCGCGCGCCGAGACCGCGAAGGATGTCGGGGTTGAGTGTGAGAGAGAGCGTCAGCATCTCGCTCCCTTTCTTCAACTTGCGATCTCGCGGCATCGCCGGGCGATAATCCGCCACCGCAGCGGTCATGATCACGACCGTCGCATCCGTGAACGCAGCATCGACGGCCCGCGCCATCTCGCGTCCGGTCGTCACGCGCACCGTCGCCACACCTGACGGGGGCGCCAGCGCCGTGGGTCCCGTGACCAAGGTTACCTCGGCGCCACGACGCCGCGCGACACGCGCCAGGGCGTACCCCATCTTCCCGCTCGAGTGGTTCGAGAGATAGCGCACGGGATCGATCGCCTCCTGCGTCGGCCCGGCGGTCACCAGAACCCGCTCCCCGGCGAGGTCCTGCGGGGCGAGGACCCGCACGACCTCCTCGACGACCTCGGCGGCCTCGGCGAGACGACCCGTGCCTTCGTAGCCACAGGCCAAGGAGCCACTTGCCGGGCCAATGACGTGGGCGCCGCGCGCGATGAGCCGGGTCACGTTGTCCTGCGTCGCCGGGTGCTCCCACATGTGGACGTTCATCGCCGGCGCCAGAACCACCGGTGCCCGGGTCGCCAACAGGACGGTCGTCAGGAGATCGTCGGCGAGTCCGTGTGCAAGTTTCGCCAGAACGTTCGCCGTCGCCGGCGCGATCACGACGGCATCGGCCTGATCGGCAAGGCGAATGTGGCCGATATCGGACTCCTGGGTGAGGTCGAACGTGTCCGTCCCCACCCCTTGCCCCGATAGTGTCTGCAGCGTCAGCGGCGTGACGAAACGCTGCGCCGAAGCGGTCATCACCACCGAGACCCGGGCACCAGTCCCCACAAGCAGACGGACGACGTCGCACGCCTTGTAGCAGGCGATCCCGCCCGACATGCCCATGACAACCGTCCGCCCCTCGAGCCGCATCGGTCAGGCTCCGTCCGTCGTTTCGCGACAGGGGTTACCGCCTCCACGGAGCAGCTGCCCCAGCGACAAGTCCTCGCGCGCCAAGAAGAACCCTGCGGTGACGAGGTTCATCGTCATCTGCACGAACCACGTCACCAGTGAGTATCCGACAGCGGCGTCGGGCTGCACCTTGAACAAGCCGAGCGCGAGGACACACCCGGCCTGCCAGGTGCCAACGAAGCCCGGCCCCTGCGGGAGAAACACGAAAGCCGCGACGATGACCAGCGTGGTCAGAGAGGCCCCGATCAACGGGACAGCGATTCCGAGCGCCAGGAACGCGAACAGGAACGTGAGCCCGATCACGCTCCAGAGATAGATCGAGTACGCGAGCACGAGCCCCACCGTCCGCCCGTCCGCCAATCCCCCCAGGCCATCGAGGAACGATGCTGCCATCGGGCGCAGCCCAGCCGCGATCCGGGCTGGGAGGACGGCAAGCGCACGATTGATGAGGCGCTCGGTTACGTCGCGACGCCGCTGAGCCGCCAGCAAGACGAGGAACCCGGCAACCGCCCCGGTCGCCAACACCCATGCCCCCGTCCGGACGGCGTCGGGCATGGGATAGGCGAGCGAGACGACCAGAAAGCAACTGATCACGAGCAGGATATCGAACAACCGCTCGATGACCACACTCGACAGCACCACCGTGAGGCCAACCCCGACGTGTCGCGCCAGCAACGCGGGGCGAAGCAACTCGCCGAGACGCAGCGGAAGAACAGCGCCCGCGCCAAAGCCGATCGCCGTCGCTGACAACGCGGGATACAGGGGCACATCGCCCACCGGACGCAACAAAACACGCCAGCGCTGTGCACGCACGTAGACCGAGACCAGGCTCGCGAGGACGATCGCACCGATCCAGGCTGGGCGTGCACCACTCAGCACGGCCCAGACCTGTTCCCAGTTCGTACCCCGGGTCGCCAGGTACAGGCAGCCAAGCGACACAGCAACGCCGGCGGTCAGGCGGAGCGCGGTACGCAGTCGGTCCCTCCAGTCTCACTGTTTCGAGCAGGTGGGGCATTATCGCCCGCCTCACCGTCGGGCGAAAGCGCGGGCGTCCCGTGCTCCCGGAGGAGTCCCCACAGCCCGACGCCCGCACCGGTCGCTCCGAACGCGAGCAGCACGGATGCGAGCCCGTGCCATTCGGTGTCGAGCCGAAGGCCGAATCCGAGCATGAGCAGTAGAAACGATACCGGACGTGCGATCGCTCCCGGTCGCCTCATCGGCCGCTCCCGGCGGAGAGCGCACGAGCGGCCTGTCGGGTCCGCTGCACGGCCGTCCACATCGCGAGGGTCGCCAGCACGCACACCGCCGTCCCCAGCATCACGTGAGACGGTGCGGCCTCACCGCAGCCGACGTGGGCCAGCAAACCGGACATCCACGCCCCGAAGCCCAGCACGACGTATCGCTCGGGCCGCTGCGCGCGTCCCTGCGTCAGGGCAAGTCCTAAGCCCTCGGCGCGCGCCCGAACGTAGCTGACCATCATCGACGCGAACCCCGCCACCACGACCACGACGACCATCCACTGTTCGCGATAGAAGACGCCCAACCCGAAGAACGTCGCGAACTCTGCCCAGCGATCGACGACCGAATCCATCAGCGCCCCCCGGGCGCTCGCTCCGCCACTGGCGCGGGCCACACCGCCGTCGAGGATGTCCAGCGTTCCGGCCAGGATGGTGAGCCACCCGGCGAGGAAGATCGCCCCACCGCCAAACGCGAGCCCAGCGAGAGCGCTGACCACGAGCTGCGCGAACGTGAGGGCATCCGCCGAGACGCCCCATCGCACCAGCAAGGCCTCAAGCGGGGTCATCGTGCCCCGATACCACGACCGTACGCGCGGCCCAATGAGCGGCGCATCTGCCGACACTGCGTGGACCGGGGCAACGGGCGTACGTGCGACGCCACGCAGCGCAAGCGCGAGCGCCACAGCGATCACCACAGCCGCCGCCGCGGCCGTCCCCGGCCGGCAGGCGGGCGCCACGCTACCGCTCGATCTCTCCGCGCAGGTAGCGTTCGACCTGCACCTTGGCGACGTCATCGGCCACCTGGAGGGGCGGGTGCTTCATCAGGTACGCAGACACGCTGTGCAGCGGCCCCCCAACGCCGCGGTCTCGGGCCACCCGGCAGCAGCGGATGGCGTCGATGACGCAGCCACCCGAGTTGGGACTGTCCTCTACGGAGAGCCGAAGCTCCAGCTCCACCGGCGCATTCCCGAACCCACGTCCCTCCATGCGCAGGAAGCACACCTTGTTGTCGCGTTGCCAGGGCACGTAGTCGCTGGGTCCGATGTGGATGTCTCTGCACGGTAAAGGCTGCGGCAGGACGCTCTGGACGGCCTCCGTCTTCGAGCGCCGCTTGGAGCCGGTCCGAGCACGATTCAACATATTGAGGAAATCGGTGTTGCCTCCCGTATTGAGCTGGTACGTTCGATCCAAGGTCACGCCGCGATCGGCGAACAGCTGGGCGAGCATGCGATGCACGATGGTCGCACCGAGCTGCGATTTGATGTCGTCCCCCACGATCGGCAACTTTCGACGCTCGAACTCGGCCGCCCACTGCGCATCTGACGCGATGAACACTGGGATGCAGTTGATAAACCCGACGCCTGCCTCGAGACAGGCACGCGCATAGTGCTCGGTGGCCGCCTGGCTGCCGACCGGGAGGTAGTTGACCAATATCTCGGCACCGCTACGCTTGAGTACGTCGACGACCTCGGCGGGGCGCCGGTCCGCGACCACGAAGCTCTCTTCTGGTGGGTAGTCGCGCATGTGCTCCGCGACTCCATCGAGGACGGGGCCCATCTCCACCACCACGGACGACCTGGGCAACTTCGGGTAGAGGCTGCGCGTGTTGTTCGGCGGAGCCAGGGCCGCCACGTCGAGCGGCTGGCCCACCTTGCGCCGATCGACATCGAAGGCGCACACCACCTGGATGTCGCTCGGCCGGTAGCCGCACAGGTCATCGTGCATGAGTCCCACCCGCGCGCGTTCTGCGGGTTTGGCAGACCGGTAGAACTCGATCCCCTGGAGCAAGCTGCTCGCGCAGTTGCCCACCCCCACGATACCGACCGAGATCTTCGCCATTCTTCGCCTGTGCGCGGCACCCCGTCCGCGCGGGGACCCATATACTCAACGCGCGAAAGGCTGTAAATCGCCCGCTACTTCTTCCGGAAACGTGACAGAAACTCCGCGCCGAAGCTCTGCTCCGGATGAATTGCGCGCGCTTTGGCGAGCAGCTGCTCCTCGGTCTCGGGATCGTTCGGATTGGGTACGCAACAATCGACCGGGCACACGGCCGCACACTGCTCCTGGTCGAAGAAGCCGACGCACTCGGTGCATTTCTCGGGGACGATGTAGTACATGTCCTGAGCCAGCGCGGAGTGTGACTGGCCGTTGTTGGTCCACGACGCCCCGCCCTCGTAGATGGCCGTGTTCGGGCACTCGGGTTCACAGGCGCCGCAGTTGATGCACTCCTCGGTGATCATCGTGGACATGGGGAACCTCGCACCGTCTATACCCGCCTGGCCGGTCGACTGACAACCCGGATGCGGCGTTCACGCTGCACCTCATGCCACGGGCACCTCGGCGGACCGCATGGCGGATGCCACACGCGCCGCAAGCTCGCCGAACACCCGGGCGGCCGGATGGTCCGGCTCTGAGAGGACGATGGGCAGCCCCCGATCGCCCCCCTCCCGGATCGCCGGAATCAGCGGGATGCGCCCCAGCAGCGGTACTCCGAACCGCTCCGCCAACTGTTCTGCACCCCCGCCGCCGAAGATCGGGTCGACCATACCGCAGTGCTCACAAGCATAGCCACTCATGTTCTCGACGACTCCGAGCACAGGGGTACGCACCTGGGTGAACATCGCCATGCCCCGCCCCACGTCGAGAAGTGCTACGTCCTGCGGTGTCGTCACGATCACCGCTCCACTGAGGGGCACCTGCTGCACGAGGGTCAGCTGGGCGTCGCCGGTGCCAGGGGGCAGATCGACCACCAGCACGTCCAGCCCTCCCCATTCCACGTCGTGCAAGAATTGACGCACGATCCCCATCACGATCGGGCCCCGCCAGATGACCGGAGACTCCTGGTCGAGGAAAAATCCCATCGACATGAGCTTCAACCCGTGGCGCTCGACGGGATGGATGCGCTTGTCGGGCGTGATCCGAGGACGGGCGTCGGTTCCGAGCATGATCGGTAGGCTGGGCCCGTAGACGTCGGCATCGATCAACCCCACACGCCGACGACCAGCCGCCAGTGCGAGCGCGAGGTTCACCGCCACCGTCGACTTGCCGACACCGCCCTTGGTGCTCGCCACGGCGAGGATGTGCGCGACGCCCGGAAGGGCTGCGCGGCCCGCGAACGGGTCGCGCCCCCGGCCTTCCGCGGCCTCCGCCAGCGAGACTTCGACGGCGCTGACACCCGGCAGCCGGCCAACCGCAACCTCGATGGCGCGACGCAACTGCCCGAGCACCTCGGCCTTATCGGTCCCTGGACGCACGGGCACGACGACGCGCCCACCATCGATCGTGATTTCGTCCCCGACCATGCCGAGCGTGACCACATCGCGCCGGAAATTCGGGAACAGCACCGTGCGCAGCGCATCGCGCACCAGTTCACGCGTGAGCGCCATCGAGATCATTTAACCACCTCGCGCACCGAAGGCAACGTCCCACGACCTTGACTTTGCGGGACGGTTCACATTGATTCCGAGCGCCGTCCGGTGAAGCCATTCGCCCACAGCGACCCGGCGGTGTCGGCTACGCTCGAACCGCCGCCGCCCATCGACGTCGACCTGGGTCGCGTCGAATCCCGCCTGCTCGAGGAGCTGCGCTCCCGCGAGGAGCGGCTGGAGGGCATTGCTACGCATCTGGTGGGTGCCGGCGGGAAGCGGATCCGTCCACTCGTCGTCCTCCTTGCCTTTCACGCCAGTGCCCCGCAGAGCGCGCCGCGTCGCGACGACGCCATCGAAGCCGCCGTCGCCCTCGAGCTGATCCACTCGGCGACGCTGCTGCACGACGACATCATCGACGGCTGCGAGACCCGTCGCGGTCGCCCATCCGCCCTGCAGGCGTTCGGCACCGCCGATACCCTGGTCGCGGGCGATTTCCTCTTCAGCCGGGCGTTCTCCCTGTGCACGCGCTTCGAGGCCGAGGTCATCCGCTGGGCGGCGGAGGCATGCATCAGCCTCACCGAAGGCGAAATCATGCAGGGACGGTTCCGCAGGAATCCGACCGTCACGGTGGCGGACTACGCCGAGATCATCGAGCGAAAGACGGCTTCGCTCTTTATGGCCGGTGGCCGGACGGCCGCGCATCTCGCAGGCGCGTCCGCCCCGGTGATCGAGGCCATGGCGGCCTGCGGCCGCCACATCGGTCTGGCCTTTCAGGTCAGCGATGACCTCCTCGACGTTGTGGGACGTCCCGGACTGACCGGAAAGCCGCGCGGCATCGACCTGCGTGACGGCAACCCGTCCCTTCCCACCGTGCTCGCGCTCGCGCGCGATCCCGAGCTGGCGCGCATCTTCGCCACGCGGCGTCCGACCCCCGCCGACGTAGAAGCCGGGCTGGTGTGCATCGAGCGCACCGGGGTGCTCACCGAGGTGGCCGACCGGGCCCGTGCGTATGTCGCGTCGGCGCGCGCCGACATCGCCAGGCTCTCGCCGTCGCCCTATCGTGACGCGCTGGATGCGCTTGCCACCGGGCTCACCGCGCGCACCTACTGATCCGGTCCGCCCCCCCTCGCGACCAGGCCCCCAGCCCGTCGCGGGCCGGTTTGACTTCGCGCCACACCCGACCAAATATGCTGGCGTGCCTCTGGACCGTTTCGGCCGCGAGATTGACTACCTGCGCATCTCGTTGACCGACCACTGCAACCTGCGTTGCGTGTACTGCATGCCGCTCGCCGGCCTGACTTTTCGGCCCAGCGCAGAGCTGCTCACCCCGCCCGAGATCGAGACCGTGGCCCGCGCCGCCGTGGCCGTCGGCTTCCGCAAGTTTCGACTGACCGGGGGCGAGCCCACGCTGCGGCCCGACCTGGTCGAAATCGTCACTCGTCTAGCCTCGGTGCGCGGGGTGACGGACCTCGCGATGACCACCAACGGCATCCTCATGCCGCGCTTGGCCCCCGACCTTGCTCGCGCCGGTCTGCGCCGCGTGAACGTGCACCTCGACACGCTCAACCCGGAACACCTCCAACGCGTGATGCGGTGGGGCACGCTCGGTGAGATATGGGCCGGCATCGAAGCTGCCGAGGCCGCGGGCCTCGCCCCACTGAAGATCAACACGGTCGTGGTGCGAGACTTCAACGAGCACGACGTCGTGGATATGGCCGCACTTACGCTCGAGCGTCCGTGGCACGTGCGCTTCATCGAGACCATGCCCCTCGGCGGCGGAGAGACGGCCGCGCTGTCTCGCAAGGGTCTCGTGCCGAGCGCGGAGGTTCGCGCCCGGATCGAGTGCGCCCTCGGGCCACTGACGCCGCTCGCCACACAGCATCCAGCGGACGAGTCGCGCAATCATCGTCTGCCGGGCGCCCTTGGTGTCGTCGGCTTCATCAGTCCGGTGAGCGAGCCCTACTGCGGAACCTGCAACCGCATGCGGCTCACCGCCGAGGGGCGATTTCATCTCTGCCTGCTGCATGACGACGAGCTCGACGTACGCAGCAGCCTTCGCAGCGGGGCCAGCCTCGATCGGCTCGGCGCCCTGCTGCTGCGCGCCGTCGGCGCCAAGCCCACCGGTCATGACCTCAATCTCGGGCGCTCGACCGAGGTACGTCAGATGTATCAGATCGGCGGATGACGCACACGGGTGACGTCGCTGGCCTCGCGGAGGCGAGCAGAGCCCTCAGCGGAGCCGTTCTCGGGCCACAAGAGCTCGCCGCGGTGCTCGGCTTCGACCCGCTCGCCGTCTTGACGCCAGCCGAACGCACGGCCGCAGATCAGATCCCCTTCGACGCGGCCACGCTCGAGCACGCGCATGAGGCCGGAGACATGTTGATTTTCCGCATCCCACGTACTCCCGACGGGCCGCTCACCATGCTCCAGCTGGCGGCCCGCCTTGGCGGCGGCCTCGATCCCAGAACGCACAAGGGTACCGGCTACATGCTCCGGCCAGAGTGGATCATCGACGACCAGCCGTTCGCCACCGCAGAGACGTGCGCGCCCGGCTGGTGGCTCGTGCGCCGCACCCCCCTGGCGACCACGCTCAATCGCACCTACGCCGCGCAGGACAACCTGCTCGAACCCGGCACCCCGGATCGCCCGGGGCGTCGCAGCGCGCCCGAGATCGCATTCGACACCCTGCTTTGGCACCGGACATACGGAGAGCGCTTGCTCGCCGAGACCTGGGATTGGTCGCGCAGCCTGACCACAGACCAGGGCTACGCCGCCCTGGGTGAGTTCGGTGATCAGGGGCTGCGGGTCATCGCGTACTCTCGCGCTGTGCGCTTTGGAACGCTCGGCGTGTGCACCCAGCGCTAGCGTTTCCGCCCCCCCCGACACCACCGCCCACGGTTGCCCACCACAGCGCGACCTTGGTAGGACTCGCGGGTCATGTACTTCGTCACCACCAAGCGGGCGGGCTACGTCCTGTTCTCCATGACGCCGAGCGAGCGGGCCGCGATCGGCGTGACCGACGACCAACGCCGTGTGCAGGTGCTGGCGCACGAGGGCGCCGAATGGCGCGTGCAACAGGAATGGTCGGTGGACGAGCACTCCCACACCGAGATCATGACCCGGCTGGCATTAGTCGACGAGCCGGCGACCGTCGACACACTGGTGCGGCTGGCCGTTGGCGGCTGACGTGTCAGGTCCTCTCGCCGGCCTGCGCGTCCTCGAGATCGGGCATCTGGTCAGCGCCGCGTATGCGACGAAACTGCTCGCCGATCTCGGTGCCGACGTGATCAAGATCGAGCCCCCGGGCGGGGATCACGCCCGCAGACGCGGGCCCTTCATGGGCGGGACGCCCCACCTCGAAACCAGTGGCCTCTTTCTGTACCTCAACGCCAACAAACGCGGCATCACGCTCGACTGCACCCACGCAAGCAGCGCGGACGTACTCGAGCGCCTGATCGAAACGACGGACCTGCTCGTGCACAACCTCCACCCGACGGAGATGGAGGCTGCGGGCCTGCAGTACGATCGCCTTGCGCGCCGGAACCCCAAGCTCGTGATGACGTCGATCACTCCGTTCGGGATCACCGGTCCCTACGCGCACTACCGTGCGACCGATGTCGTCACGTGGAGCGCGGGCGGAGTGGCAGCCTTGAACGGACTCCCGGGGGAGCCGGATCTTCCACCGCTCAAGCCGTTCGGTGACCAGTCCGGCTTCCAGGCCGGCTTGAACGCCGCCGTAGCATCGCTGGGCGCCGTCTTCGCCTCCTTCTCGACCGGGGGCGGTGAACACATCGACGTGTCGATCCACGAATGTGTCGCCAGCATTCTCGAGCTGACGTATCCGTACTGGCCCTACTCCCAGTTGGTGGCCTCCCGCCTCGGGGCCAAGCCCCTCCAGCCGCTCTGCTTCATGGAGTGCCGCGACGGGTGGATTTTCGTGTGTGCCGTCGAGGAGCACCAGTGGCAGCGCTTCGTCGAGCTCATGGGGAACCCGGAGTGGGCCCAGATGGAGCTGTTCGCCACCCGGCTCGACCGCGGGCGGAACTTCGACGCGCTGCAGGTCTTCTTGCAGGACTGGTGCCGGAACCAGTCGGTCCAGGAGCTGTACGAGGTCGCCCAGCGCGAGCGCATTCCGTTCGCCCCCGTATCTACCATGGGCGACTTGCTCGCATCCCCGCATCTCCGGGCGCGGGGCTTTTTTGCCACCATTGGCCATCCGGTTGCCGGGACCGTCACCATGCCGGGGGCTCCGTACAAGCTTGCCGCCACGCCATGGACCCTCCGCATGCCCGCTCCCACCCTTGGTCAGCACACGGACGATGTTCTGTCCCAGATCGGGCTCGACCCGGCACCGCTGCGCGCCACGGGTGCCGTGTGACTCCGACCAGACGCGCACCTCTGGAAGGGATCCGGGTCGCGGACTTCACCTGGGTCTGGGCCGGTCCCCACTGTACGCTCCAGCTCGCTCACCTGGGGGCGAATGTCATTCGAGTGGAGACGGCCAGTCGGCCGTGCGTGACCCGACTGCTTCCGCCGTATCCGCGCGGCGATCGCGCCGGCCCCAATAAGAGCGGCTACTTCAACCAGTACAACCAGGGCAAGCGCAGCATCACGCTCGATCTGAAGCGGCCGGAAGCCCTCGACGTTGCCCGCCGGCTGTGCGCACGCAGCGACGTGGTGGTCGAGAACTTCGCCGCCGGCGTGATGGATCGCATGGGGCTCGGCTACGAGGTGCTCCGTCGAGACCGGCCGGACCTCATCATGATCGCACTCTCGGGCTACGGTGCCACCGGCCCGGACCACGACAAGGTCTCGTACGGCCCGGCTCAGGTGCCCCTGTCGGGACTGTCGTCGGTCACGGGCTATCGTGGGTTCCCGCCGATGCACGTCGGCGTCTCCTACGGCGACCCCACGGCGGGGCTCCACGGCGCCGTGGCCCTGCTCGCCGCGCTCATCCATCGTGCCCGCACAGGGGCCGGTCAATACATCGACCTGTCGCAGTGGGAGACGTCCATGGCCGTTCTCCCCGAGGCCATCATGGCGTGGACCATGAACGTCACTCAGCCCGAGCGCGACGGCAATCGCGATCCGTCCATGGCTCCCCACGGCATATTCCGCGCCGGGGGGAACGATCGCTGGGTCGCACTCGCCGTCGAGGACGACGCCACCTGGGGCCGGATGGCAGCGTTGCTCGGCCACCCGGAGCTGGCGACCGACCACCGCTACGCCACCGCGACTGCCCGCAAGCAGCACGAGGACGAGTTGGAGGCCCTGGTCACCGACTGGACCCGCCAGCGGTCGCCAGAGCAGGCCACGGCCCAGCTCCAGGCCGTAGGGATCGCCGCCTTCACGGCAGCCACCAATCGCGACATCGCCGAGGACTCACATCTCGCCGAGCGCGGCTTCTTCGTCGAGCTGCCTCATCCCGAGGTCGGTGTCCGGCGACATCTCGGCGTACCGTGGCGTATGTCGGCGAGTGACTGCGGCGTGCGACGCGCCGCACCCTGCCTGGGTGCCGACACGGACACTGTCCTGCAGGACGTCTGCGGGTACTCAGCAGCCGAAGTCGCCACTCTGCGTGCGGCGGGTGCCTTGACCTAGGGAAACGGCCGGCACCCTCACAACACGGCTCGCGGTTCGCACGTCCCCTGCTGGCATTCGACGCGAGCGTGCAGTAATCAGACGTGCCAGAGGATGGAGATGGAGGGCGTGTCCACGCGAGCGATCGGACCCGGCCACGAGGGCTGCACCGGCCATCGCCCACCTCAGGCTGGCGGGGTGCCTAAGGCCCCCCGCCAGTAGCGCGATGCGGTTCCTCGCCAGCCTCCGACCTGCGCTGGTTCACATCGACCCGCCGTGGCGCACCCTCCCCGACACCATCGCCGGGCTCGTGCAGACACTCGTCTCCAGTGGTCAGCTTCCCAGCGGTTCGAACCGAGCGGCCATCGACGCGGTGATGGCGCGCGAGTCGGAAGGGTCGACGGCCCTGCTCGACATCCACACCGGCATCCCCCACGGCCGCCTCCCTGGCCTCGCCAGCCCCGCGCTCGCGCTGGCCGTGTCGTCGGGAGGTCTCTACGAGCCGGTGCCGACCGTCTCGATCCAGATCGTCGCCCTGGTGGTCTCCCCGCCAGACGCGGGGGCCGACCACCTGGAGACCCTGGCAGGTGTCGCCACCTTGCTGCGCTCACGCGAGCTGCGCCTGGAGCTCCTCGCCGCTCGGACCGGGCACGACGCGCTCGAGATACTGCGCCGCTACGCCCGTCCGATGCCCTGAGACCTACGCCTCCCAGGCGACGTATTCGTCCATCTCGACGCCGTCCACTACGACCGCGTACGGGCCCGCGACCCGGTAGCCGAGAATCGCTCCGGGAGGCAAGGCGATCTGGTTGCGATCGTCCGCCAGGGCGTTCCGCACCTCGCCCGCGCTGGGCATCGGAGCCCCCCGGGAACGTCGGAGCAGAACGAGTGCCCGGGGGGCCGCCTGATTCACCATGCGTCGGGCGTGCTACATGACCCACGCCCAGCCCGCATGCAAGCGGTGGATGCCGGCCGGTGAGCGCAGTTCGTTTTGACGCACCGTTCCGAGAGCGCTACCATCCAGCCAACCATGGCAATCGGGGACGCACTGGCCAATGCCCTGGAGACCTGCCTGGATCGCGCGCAGAGCGTCATCCGTCTCGGCCAGCAGCTGCGATCGTCGATCGGGCTGGAGACACGCCGCGAACCTGCACCACTCCCCGACCTTCTTCCGCCGACCGGTGCCCCACACCCCATCGAGCGCGCGCGATTTCACATTTCCCAGGCGCCCTCCGGTTGCCCAAGCGCCGGGGTAGCACCGCCCATCGACGACCTGCCGGCCGCCTACGGATACGACCGGATCGTACTGCTAGTGCGTGATCCGTGGTCCGCCTTCGCATACTGGGAGGTCACACCGGCCACACAGGCGGACGCCACGCGTCGGCTCGGAATCGCCAAGGATCGCCTGCAGACCACGCTGCGCATCTATGATGAGAGTGCTCCCGGCCTCCCGGGGCAACGGCCCTTGCGTTGGTCCGACCTCGACATTCCGTCGGGCGTCGAGTCGTGGCATCTCAAACTCCCCCACCCCGGAGGGTCGTTCTTCATCGAGATCGGGCTGAAGACGAGCGAGGGGCAGTTCTTCGCATTTGCCCGCTCCGCCACGGTCACACCGCCGCGCACCTCGCCAGCAAGGGACGACGCGACCACGTGGGTCACACCAGGAGAACGCCCGTCGATCTTGCCGGCACGCGAGCCCGCGGACTGATCTCACCAATGCCAGCCGCCCACCTCCTCCTCACCCTGAACGCACACTTGCCCTTCGTGCGGGAGACCGGACGTGAGGGCATCCCCCAGGAGCAGTGGCTCTACCAAGCAGTCACCGAGAGCTACATCCCGCTGCTCGACGTGCTGGGCGCGCTCGAGCGGGACCACGTCCCCACACGCTTGACCGTGTCCATCAGCCCCGCGCTCCTGGCGATGCTGGCAGACCCGGCGCTCCAGGCCCGCTACCTGCTCCACCTCGACGGCTTGGTGGAGATCGCCGAGACGGAAGAACGCCGCACCCGGAACGACGAGCGCGTACACCGCCTGTCCGAGACCTATCTGGCACGCTTCTGCCGCGCGCGCACCCTGTTCCTCGACGAGTGGCAGCGCGATCTGGTGGCCGCCTTCCGCGCCTACCAGGACGCTGGCCTGGTGGAGATCATTCCTTCCGCAGCCACGTACGGGTTCCTGCCTTTGCTCGCCGCCAATCCGGCCGCGATCCGTGCCCAGATCGACGTCGCCGCGCACGAGTATCGGCGTTTCTTCAGCCGGGCACCGTCGGGCTTCTGGCTGCCGGAATGTGGCTACCATCCCGGACTCGACGTGGACCTCGCCCGTGCAGGTTTCCGGTACTTCTTCGTCGACACCCATGGCATTGCTCACGCGACGCCACGCCCCGTCTACGGCGTCTACGCTCCGATTGCTTGCCCCTCGGGCGTGGTCGCGTTTGGTCGCGACCCCGAGAGCGCGAAAGCGCTGTCGGCCTCCTCGGAAGCGTATCCATCCCACCCGAGCTACCGGGCGTTCCAGCACAATGGCCTCCCGATGCCTGCGGCCCCGGTCGGACTGGAATATCGCCGTATCGACACCGACGAGGACGGCGAGCTGTACGACCCGGACCGCGCGCAAGCACAGGCCAGACAGCACGCCGCGGCGTTCGTCGAGGCACGCGCCCGGCAGGTCGCTTGGCTTGCACGCACGATGGACCGTCCACCCGTATTGGTCGCGTCGTACGAGGCCGAGTTGCTCGGCCGCTGGTGGTTCGAAGGACCCTTATGGCTCGAGCACGTATGCCGGCGAGTCGCGGAGAGTGCCGTACTTGACGCGACCACGGCCAGCGATCTCCTCGCACGCCCGGTCGCCATCCAACAGGCCACGCCAGCTGCGTCCAGCTGGGGCCCAGGCGGCTTCAACGACACCTGGCTGAGCGGTCAGAACGGATGGGTCTACCGCCATCTTCACGCCACCACTGACCGCCTGCATGCCCTCTGCCGCCGATACCCGAGTGCCGAGATCCGGACTCGTCGAGCGCTGACGCAGGCCCTTCGCGAACTCATGCTCGCGCAAGCGAGCGACTGGGCCCTACTCATGGCCAGGCGGATACAGTCCGACTACGCGGTGCGCCGTACGCGCGAGCACTTGCTACGTTGCCAACAGCTGTGCAGCGAGGTCGAAGCCAACGACATCGACGACCTCCGGTTGTCCGCGCTCGAGGACTCCGACAACCTCTTTCCCGCCCTCGATTACCGCGTGCTGACCTGACGCGGGGACGCTCCCCTTGTGTCCTCCCGTCGCTTTGCCTACATTCGCGGCCATTGCTCATGTCGACGGTGATCGTCGCACTGGTGCTCGTTCCGGTCGCGATCGCGCTGGTCGTCGTCCTCGTCACATTGCTGGCTCGTCCGCTGGCAGGCCCGGTTCTCGGTGCGCGGGAGCGTGCTCGCTTTCGACGCCACCTGGCACATTGCACCCGCGGCGACGCCCACCTGCACGCCCGCCAGATCGAGCCCGCGTTGCGCGAATTCGAAGCCTCCTTCTGTCTGCTCACCATACGCACCGATGGCCGCTTGGCCGAGCAGGTCGGCCGCCATCACGTCGGCCTGCTCTCACGTCTGCTCGCGGTGGCCGACGACATCCCCCACCAACGCGTACGCCTGCTCGCGCTAGCCAAGGTGGAACGCCTCCTCTCCCGCCGCGGGGAGATGCAGCGCGCGTATCTTCAGCTCCGGACGCGCCCGTTGCGGGACGCGCGTCGCCTCCAGCTCGAGCGCGAGCTGCGCCGGAACGCACGCGACGTTCGGGCCGCCGTGCGTGAGCTGATCGCAGACCTCCAGGTCATCAGCGCGCGCAAGGTCGCCTACCAGTAGCCCGCCTCGGGGCTCCCATCGTCCGGCGCGCAGTAGACGCTCATCCCATGCACAGCACGCAATCCGGCATCCAGGTCCTGGGCGCGCACGAGCACAACCTCCAGGGCGTCGACGTCCACATTCCGTTGCCGGCGCTCACCGTCATCACTGGCGTCTCCGGGTCGGGAAAGTCGAGCCTCGCCTTCGACGTCCTCTACGCCGAAGGGCAGCGCCGCTACGTCGAAAGTTTCTCCACCTATGCGCGACAGTTCTTGGATCGCATGGAGAAGCCCCGCGTCGACCGCGTCGAGGGCATCCTGCCGGCGATCGCCATCGACCAGCGGCGTCCAGTGAAGACCTCGCGCTCGACGGTGGGCACGATGACCGAGCTGCATGACCACCTAAAGCTGCTGTTCGCGAAACTCGGCGTCCCACATTGCCGTCATTGTGGTCGCCCGGTCCGCCGCGATACACCGCAGAGCGCGGCCGAACATCTGCTCGCCACCCACGGCGGGGCACGAGCGCTGGTAACGTTCGCGATCGTTCTGCCAGACACCCTGCCCTGGCCCGAGGCCCGCACCGGGCTACTCAGTGCAGGGTTCATCCGCGCGCTCGGTCCCGCCGGTACCGTGGACTTGGAGGCAACGGACGCCCCGCCCGCCTCTGGCGGCAAGGTGATCATCGTACAGGATCGCCTGCATATCCGCCCGGTCGACCGGAGTCGCCTGGTCGAAGCGCTCGAGCAGGCCATGGCACACGGTCGGGGCGCCGCCGCCGTCGTCCTCCCCGACAGCGGCAACAGCGTCGAGCGGTTCTCCAGCGCACTCGAGTGCGCGGCGTGCGGGTTCACGGTCCGCGACCCAGTGCCGAATCTTTTTTCCTTCAACAGCCCACTCGGAGCCTGCGAGACCTGTCGTGGCTTCGGCCGCACCATCGATCTCGATCTCGACCTGGTCGTTCCCGACCCCCGGCGTCCCCTGGGGGACGGAGCCATCCGCCCCTGGTCCACCAAGGCGACGTCCTGGGAACGGGGCGAGCTTCTGAAGTTCTGCCGTCGTCGAGGTGTACCGACCGGCGTGCCCTGGGGCGACCTCACCTCGGCTCAGCGCGCCCTCGTGCTGGACGGCGACGGCCGTGGCCGCTACCCGGGTGTTCGGGGATGGTTTCGTTGGCTCGAGGGACGCACCTACAAGATGCACGTGCGGGTGTTTCTGTCCCGCTTCCGGAGCTACCGGCCCTGCCTCGCGTGCGGCGGCACCCGGCTGCGGCCCGAGGCCCTCGACTTTCGTGTCGGCCAGCACACCGTGGCCGACTTGGCCGCGATGCCCATCGGTGAGGCCGCACGCTTGTTCGCCGGGCTCAAGGTGCCCGACGGTTCGGCCCAGACGGTTGCGCGGCTCGTGCTGGGCGAGATCCAAAGCCGCCTGCGCTACCTGGTCGAGGTCGGCCTCGAGTACCTCACCCTCGACCGACAATCCCGCACCTTGTCGGGCGGCGAGCTCGAGCGAGTCGATCTGACCACCGCCGTCGGCTCGTCGCTCGTGAACACCCTGTACGTCCTCGACGAGCCCTCGATCGGCCTCCATCCACGAGACACCGAGCGCCTTACCCGCTTGCTGCACCGGCTGCGCGACCAGGGGAACGCCGTGGTGGTCGTCGAACACGATCCTAGCATCATCCGCGCCGCCGACCACGTGATCGACCTCGGTCCGGGCGCGGGGGAACGGGGCGGCCGCGTGGTGTTCGAGGGTCCCCCCGGTCGCCTTGCGGAGGCCGACACCTCGACGACGGCCGACTACCTGACCGGCCGGCGTGCGATTCCCGTTCCGACCCATCGTCGTTCGCCCGTGCGCACGCACACGCTCCGCGTCCGCGGGGCAACCGCGCACAACCTGCAGCACGTGGATGTCGACATCCCGCTTGGTTGCTTCGTCGCCGTGACGGGGGTGTCCGGCTCCGGCAAATCGACGCTCGTCGAGGACGTCGTCTACCGCAACCTCCGAAAACGCCGGGGGGAGTCCGTCGCTACCCCCGGAGCATGCGAAGGCCTCGAAGGCATCGAACGGATCACGGAGATCATCCTCGTCGACCAGACCCCCGCCGCCTCCACGCCGCGAGCCAACCCGGTCACGTACCTGCGAGCCTTCGAGCCGATCCGGGCGTGCTTCGCACGCACCGACGAAGCCCGCCTGCGCGGCTACACCCCCGCCACCTTCTCCTTCAACGTCCCCGGGGGGCGCTGCGAGACCTGCAAGGGCGACGGGTACGAGAAGATCGAGATGCAGTTCCTCTCCGACGTGTACGTCTCGTGCGCCGAGTGCGGCGGTACGCGCTTCCGGCCCGAGGTTCTCGAGGTGCGAACGCGCGGGCATTCGATCCGCGATGTCCTCGCCCTGACGGTCGCCGAGGCGATCACGGTCTTCGAAGATCTTCCCGGGGTTGCCGAGCGCCTGCGCCCGCTCGCCGACGTGGGACTGGACTACCTTCGCCTGGGTCAGCCGCTCTCCACCCTGTCCGGCGGCGAGGCCCAGCGCGTCAAGCTTGCGGCGCATCTCGGGCGCGAGGGCAAGGCGCATACGTTGTTCATCTTCGACGAGCCCACGACGGGCCTCCACCTAGCCGACGTCGAGCGCCTCCTCGCCTGCTTCCAGCAGCTGGTCGCCCGAAGCCACTCACTCCTGGTGATCGAGCACAACGTCGAGGTCGTCAAGTGTGCCGACTGGGTAATCGATTTGGGGCCGGAGGGCGGGGCGGGCGGCGGGTGCATCGTGGCGGTGGGCCCCCCCGAGGCGATCGCAGCCACGCCGGCATCCCACACCGGTCGCTTCCTTGCCCAGGCTCTGTCTCCACTCCCCATGGCCGCCGAGCAGGCGGAGGCGTACTCCCCGCGCCCCCCGGCTACCAGTCGCAACATCCAGGTCGTCGGGGCACGCGAGCACAACCTCAAGGACGTCGCCCTCACGCTTCCCCGTGATCAGCTGATCGTGTTCACCGGGCTGTCCGGCTCCGGCAAATCGTCTCTCGCGTTCGACGTGCTGCATGCCGAAGGCCAGCGGCGCTACCTCGACAGCCTGTCCACCTATGCCCGCCAGTTCATGCCCGCGCTCGCCCGCCCGGACGTGGATCAGGTCCTGGGGCTGCCACCGACGGTGGCCATCGAACAACGTCTCTCGCGTGGAGGCCGCCGCTCGACGGTCGCAACCGTCACCGAGGTGTTCCATTATCTCCGTCTCCTGTTCGCCAAGCTCGGCACGCAACACTGTACGCGGTGTGACGTCCCGTTGCGCCCGCAGAGCCGCCGTCACATTCTGAATCGGCTCCGCCGCGACACGGCGGGCAACCGCGTCACCCTCCTCGCGCCAGTGATCCGCGGTCGCAAGGGCTACCACAAGGAGGTTCTGGCCGCGGCACGGAAGCTCCGACTCCAGGAGGCCCGCATCGACGGACGCCGGTTGCCTCTCGCTCGCGTACCGCTTCTCGACCGCTACCGGGAGCACGACATCGATCTCGTGGTCGGCCTGATTACGAAGGATACGCTCGAGCCTCTCGTCGAACGGGCGCTACGACTCGGCAACGGGTCCGTCATCGCCTTGACCGACGACGACGAGCGCCTCTACTCGGAGCGCCTGTTCTGCGCCCCCTGCGGGCTCGGTTACGAGGCCCTGGACCCGCGTCTGTTCTCCTTCAACAGCCGCCAGGGCGCCTGTCCGGCATGCGATGGGATCGGAAGCGCGACGGTGCTCGACCCCGACAGCATCGTCGACCCGTCACGCCCTCTGTCCGCCGGTGCACTCACGCCCTTCGAGATCCCCGAGCTGCGCGCCGAGCGCACGAGGCTCCTGCGGGCCCTTGCCGCGGCGGGCGTGCCCCTGGACCGGCCCCTGGGCCGCCTGGGGGTGCGCCAGCGCCGGGTCGTGTTCGAGGGCGCTGGCGACACGCCTGGCGCCCTCACTGTCCTGGGGCGACTTCTCGCCGCGGAGGACGGCCCAGCGCTGGACCAGTTCACGGTCGAACGCGCATGCGACGCCTGCCAGGGTGAACGACTCAATCCCCGAGCGCGGGCCGTCCGCCTCGCAGGACACACCATTGCCGGGCTCACCGCCCTCCCGGTGGACGAGGCGGAACCGACCATCCGGGCCGTGCGTTTCACGGACCGCGAGGCCACGATCGCCGACGGCGCGCTCAAGGAGATACTGCCGCGCCTACGCTTCCTTGCCCAGGTCGGCCTCGGATACCTGACGCTCGACCGGCGCACCGACACGCTGTCCTGCGGAGAAGCGCAGCGCATTCGCCTCGCCGCCCAGCTCGGGTCCAACCTGCGCGGCGTGTGCTACGTACTCGACGAGCCCACCATCGGCCTGCATGCGCGCGACAACGCCATGTTACTCGATACCTTGCTCGCGCTTCGCGATCGAGGCAACACGGTCCTGGTCGTCGAGCACGACGAGGCTACCATCCGGCGCGCCGACCTCGTGGTCGACCTCGGCCCCGGCGCTGGTACGCGGGGCGGTCACGTGGTGGCCGTGGCCCCCCCTGCGCTCCTTCCGTCGATTCCCGGCTCGCTCACCGGGCGCTACCTCGAGGCCACCCGTGCCGTGCGCGATCCCCGCCCCACGGGGAAGCGCGACTGGCTCACCGTTCACGGAGCGCGAGCGCATAACCTGCGGGACATCGACGTGCGCTTTCCCCTCGGTGCCTGGACATGCGTGACCGGGGTCTCGGGATCGGGGAAGTCGACACTGGTGCGCGACGTGGTCTATCACGCCGTGCGCCGCGCCCTGGGTCTCTCCGCGGGCCGGGTCGGCACCCACCGCACGATGGAAGGCATTCAGCACCTCACGCGCGCCGTCGAGGTCGATCAGACCCCGATTGGTCGAACACCACGTTCGACACCGGCCTCGTACGTCGGCTTCTTCGACGACATCCGCCGCGCCTTCTCCCAGGTGCCCGACGCGCGCATGCGCGGCTACGATGCCGGCCGTTTCTCGTTCAATGTCGACGGCGGTCGCTGTGCCGCCTGTGCCGGACAGGGACGCCTGCGCATGGAGATGAGCTTCCTTCCGGACGTATACGTCGATTGCGACACGTGCGGCGGTCGCCGCTTCAACGACGACACCCTCGCCATCCGCTATCGCGGCTGCACCATCGCCGACGTGCTGGCCATGACCATCGAGGAGGCCGCTGCCTTCTTCGCCCCCCACCCCACCGTGGCCCGCGCGCTTGGCGTACTGTGCGACATCGGACTCGGCTACCTGCACGTCGGCCAACCCAGCAACACGCTGTCCGGGGGCGAGGCGCAGCGCATCAAGCTGGCTTACGAGCTGGCCAAGGAGTCCCGCGGTCAGACGCTGTACGTCCTCGACGAGCCCACCACCGGCCTGCACTTCGCCGACGTGGAGCGCCTCGTCGGCGTGCTCCATCGCTTGGTCGACCTCGGCAACACCGTGATCACCATCGAGCACAATTTGGATATCGTGAAGGAAGCCGACTGGATCGTCGACCTCGGCCCGGAAGGTGGTGCCGGGGGAGGGACGGTCGTCGCCACCGGGTCCCCCGCGACCGTCGCGGCCGCACCGCGATCGCATACCGCACGGTGGCTGCGTGATCTCGTCGCCCCGTCCGCAGCCTGAACGCGTCCTTGTTACGGTCAGTCCAACAACCTACGCAGGTGTGCACGCCCGCATGACGCAGCACACCTGCACGACAAGCCCCGGAGAACCTCGCGGCAGACGGTGCGGCCCAAGGCATGTCTCTTGCTCGGACCGTCGCTTGGGCTGTAAGCCCTCTGGGGATATCTCTGCATGACGACGTCGATGTGGAAGCTGCTGCTGGGCGGACTGCTGGTCACCGCCTTCGCAACGGTGGCGACCTCGGATAGCCGCCCGAACCCCGACCTGGAAAGCTATGTCCTGTTTGCCACGCAAGACATTCGTAGCCGCGGCTTTCAGGCCGACTGCGGCAACATCGGCGTAGAGGGCGATCTTACTCTCCGGCGCTCCCTCCTCGGTCACGGCGGCGATCTCGCCGCCGGACGCGTGTTCGTGCTCGGACAGGGCGTGTCCTGCAACGTGCGCCAGCTCTTCCTCCACCCGGACGCCCCCGCTGGGCAGCCATGCGGTGTTCCGACCCTCTTCACCGGGCCCATCCTCCAGCCACAGGACGCCGCGCAGCAGTGCGGCTTCCCTGCCCGTTTCGAGTGCGGCAAGGATCCGGCGGGAGACGTTCTCGTCGACCCTGGCGAAACCGTCACCCTGCCACCGGGCCGCTATCGCGACGTGCGCGTACGCGGGGCCGCTGGGAGAGCTGGTACCCTGCTCCTTCAGGGTGGTGAGTACGACTTCTGCAGCCTCCGCGCCTACCGGCGGGCGCAGATCCTGTTCGACGCCCCCGCCACGGTCCGCATCGCGGGAGATTTTTTCCGCATCGGCGACCTCACGTTGACGGGCCCGAGGCCCAACTCCACCGTGACCGCCGCCGACATCCGATTCTTCTCGAACGGTGCCCGGGTCAGCTTCCGGCGCCGCTCCGAATTCCACGGGATCGTCTGTGCGCCAAGCGCTCGCCTCGTCCTCGACAACCGCGTCGTCTTCGAAGGGCGGGCGGTCGCCCGCTCGATCCGTACCGACCGCTTCGTCGTGGTGCGAACGCCGGGCTGCATCGTGACCACCACCACGACCTTCGCGCCCACTACCACCACGCGCCCGCCCATCACGACCACCACGACCACGACCACGACGACTACGCGCCCTCGCACATGCGGCAACGGCCTGCTCGACCCGGGCGAGGAGTGCGACGCAGCGCTCTGCCGCGGTTCGTGCAGTAGCCCGGACGGGGCCTTCGTGACTAGCTGCTCCGGCGTTTTCCTCCGCTGTGCCGGCTGCCGGATCGACCGCGGCGACTGCCCGACGACCACGACGACGACCCTGCGCTCGACCACCACCCGCCCCCCAACCACGACCACCTCGACGACCGCGACCACCACCTCGACGCTCGCCCCGGTCGCCACACCCGCGGAGGTCTGCGGCGACTGCATCGACAACGATCGCAACGGACTAGTCGATTTCGAGGACCCGGCGTGCTGCGGCACCGGCCAGACGTTCACGATGAGCCTGGCCAAGGCCCGCATCGGCCCACGCGGCGCCAAGAGCAAGCTGTCCCTCACGTCCACCCTGGCCCGCGCCGGGCTGACGCGCGTGGATCCCACTCGGCAGGACGTGACCCTGCAGATCCGGCAGCCGCAGGGCGCCGAACTCTTGTGCGCACAGCTACCCCGCACGGCCTTCACCCGAAAGAAGACCACCTTCCGTTTCCGCGACCGAACCGCCACGACCTCGACCGCGCAGGGCCTCACGAAGGTGGGGATCAAGATCCGCAGCGATGGGAGCGTCCGCTTCCGCGCGCGGGGCAAGCAGGTTGCCATCGGTACCACGCCAGGAGGTCCCCTGCAGCTGACGGTCGGATTCCGTAGCCCCGACGCCTCTGCTGCCGGCAATCGCTGCTCGAAGACGACACGCGCGTTCCGTACGGGCCGCAACGGCTCCCTACGCGCTCCGTGACCCCTACTCGGCCCGGCCGCCGATCCGCGCGCTGAGGACAGGAGTCCCGTCGGGCTCGCTCACGATCTCCATCCCACGCAGCGCGTCGATGGCCCCGTGCGTCCGGAGCGGGAGAACGATCTCCCCCGTCGGCCGAGGCCGGAAAACCGTTCCATCCTCGACCCACCCCCCGGAGACCAGCACCCGCACGCGGTAGAACGCCCCGCTCGGGAGCTGCGGCAGGCCAAAAGCGCACAGGACCATCTCGGGGTGCGCAGCGTGTCGTACGAGGTGGCCACGTACCTGACTCGGAACAGCCACGGGAGCCAGCGCGACCAGTTCGACACCAGGAAGACTCGTCAGTTCCGCGAGAAGCCGTCGCGGATCGGTCCCGGCAAGGCCCCGCTCACCAGAAGGCCCGTGGGGACGGACGGCGTCTACCCGCGCCCGCACCTCCTCTAGCTCCCGCCGCAGCGCTGTACTGACCTCGGCAGAAGCCCGCGCCGCCTCGGCCTGGCTGGCCGCGTCGGCTTCGGCGCGAATCCGCTCCGCTTCGAGATGTTCAGCGCGTGCGGCCAGGACAGCCTCCGTTGCCTCAAGCTCGACGATTCGCGCACGCTCGTTCTGGCTCGCGCTCTCGACCGCCCATCGCACGCGCGCATAGCCCCATACGCCTGCGACGGCGACCACTGATACGGCAGCTACAAGAGCCGCTGGGACAACCCGAAACCCATGCGGGGACGAACTCGTCGGACTGGGATGCGCCTTGGGTGATACACCGCTCTCGAGCCTCTGGTGAGCAACCGGGAACCCGAACACGGCCGCCAAACACTCCGCACACCCGGCCACCAGATGCGCACGCACGTCGGCGGCCTCGGCTGCGGGGAGCTCGCCCGCAGCGTAGCTCGCAAGGAGCCGCCGCGCCTCCTCATGGGTCACACGCCCGCACCATAGCGCGGGCCGCACCGGCACGACACCGCGTCCACCGTGCGGTCCGCTGCGCGCGCTGCGCCGTTTCAGGATCACCGCCCGACAGCTGTTTCCAGTCGATGCTGGATGGATCAACCGAACGCACCCCCACCGATCGCTCGGGACCGCTCGGCAGCCTACCATCGAAGCGAGGGGAGGCAGCAGCCACGCACCCGACATCGCGACCACGCCGCCGCGCGTCAAGCGTGTCGGTCGCCTGGCGCCGTCTTTTTCCTTGAATCCCGCTCGTCACCACGGCTATAGCTCGCGACGCCATGGGCTGGGATGCGGAGCACACGCCGGCATTCGAGACGATTGCCGACTCGATCATGTACCGATGGTCGGTCGAGCGCGACACGTGGGTCAGCAGCCGCGAGGTCCAGCAGGCGCGCGCGTATCTCGAGCGTGCCGGCATCGCCACCCAGCCTCTGCCCGACGGTCGCTTTACCGTCGTCGGTGAAACGGCGAACACGCTCGAAGCGGCCCGCGTCGTACTCCTCGGCCTCCGCCATCTGCACGCGACGCGGCGCACCGCCGTACGGCCCTGACGCCGAATCACCGTCCGTGGCGGAGACAGAGGCTGCGTAGGCGCTCGCGGAGGGCGTTCCCCGCACCCCCTTCCAGGTCAGCGATCGTCCACGGCAACCGATAGTCCCAGTTGGCCCGACCGACGGTCGCCGGCGTGTTGACGCGCTCACGCCCGCCGTACGCGTCCTGGATCGGAATGAGCACCACATCGGACCTTGCAGCGTACACCCCGTCCAGGAGCGCTTCGTTGACGGCAGCGTTCCACGACGCCTCGCCACTCCCGAGTCCCGCGAACGCAGGCTGGGCAGCCAGCGCAGCGCGGCCGGCGGCGTCGAGTTCCTCGCACCACCACGCGGCAAGCGTGGATGTGTCGTGCGTCCCCGTGGTCGCAATCGACTGCTCCGGGAACGTCCCGGGATCACGAAACACGCCGCCATCGGCCTCCCACCGCAGGACTCGATAGCCAGGGATCCCGAGTCGGGCGAGCGACGCACGCGCGAACTCCGGGACCACACCGAGATCCTCCCCGAGCACGCCGGCCCCCGCGCCCGCTTCCAGCACCACCGAGAGAAGTGTCTCGCCCAATGTCAGCTGGTCCGCCTCGCCGGCCGGCACGAACTGGGGCGGGCCGTCGTTCGGGAGCACGTACATCCGATAGAACCCGACCACATGGTCGATCCGCAGGGCGTCGAACTGGCCGGCCGCATGCGCCACCCGCCGCCGGAGCCATGCAAAATTCCGCGCTGCCATGGTGTCCCATCGATACGGGGGCAGGCCCCACTGCTGCCCGGCCGCGTTGAACGCATCCGGCGGCGCCCCCAAAGACGCATCGCACTGGAACTCGTCCTGGCGTCTCCACACATCGACACTGTTGCGGGCCACCATGAACGGAAGGTCGCCGACCAGCAGCACGCCGGCCCGACGAGCCGCGCGTCGCGCCCTGGCCCACTGCGCAGCCGCTTGCCATTGGACGTACTCGTGGAACAGGCACGCTCCTTCGTACGCCGCACGCCCGGCTGCGAGCACGTCACCAGAAGGCTGGCGCAGCGACCATTCCCACTCTGTCCATGCGCGCCAACCTGCACGTTCCTGCCAGACACGGAAGAGCGCGTAATCGGGCAGCCACGCTGCCTCCGCATCCCGGAAGCGCTGAAACTCCGCCGCGCGACGCGATCCGGTCGCCCATTCGGCGGATCGAAACTGCGCAAATGCTTGTTCCAAGGCGCGACGCTTCAGGTGGCGTACGCGGTCATAGTCGATCCCAGAGTCGGCGCGTACGAGGTCTACTTGTGCCCGTAGCTCGTCGCCCAGCGCCCGCTCCCCTCCATTCACGCTGAAGTCCTCTATCCGATCGAGGGACAGGTAGATTGGATCGATCGCGAAGGCGCTCAGTGCGGCATAGGGGCTGCGCTCTCCCGGCGGCATCTCGGCAATCGGGAGCAGCTGCAGGATGCGATGTCGGGTACTCGCCACCCACGGGGCAAGCCGTTCGAGGCTGCTGATCTCGCCGATGCCCCAATCTCCTGGCTCGCGCACTGCGAACAGCGGCACGACCAGGCCGGCCGCCCGGCCCTCGAGCCCACGCATCCCCACTATCGTCCCAACCGACTCCGCGCCACGCCATACTGCTTGCGCAGGTCCGTGATGCCAAGGACGTGGCCCGTGAACGTCGACGGTTGGCTCACCATCCAGAGCGCACCCTCGGCTCCCACGTCCGTCGGCTCCCAGTCCGCCTTGTCGAGCTCGGGGGCGTTGAAGACGAACCCTTCCGAAGCGATCGGCACGTCGATCCGAAAGCAGTTGACGGCGACGCCATGCGGACGGACCTGCTCGGCCAGCCCAGTGGTCAGACGTTCGAGACCTGCCTTCGACACCCCGTACGCGAGCAGACCCGGCACAACCATCGCGGCCGCCGCAGATGAGACGTTCAGGATCGCCCCCTCTCCGCGCGCAATCATGCCTGGCAGGGCAGCCTTGATCGCGAGAACCGGCGCCCGCAAGTTCACCTCCATCACCAGATCCCAACGCCGCATCGTTAGATCGATGTCGCCCGGAAACGTGATGGCAGCGTTGTTCACCAGCACATCGATGCGACCGAACGTCTCCACGGTGCGGGCCACCATCGCCTCGACCTCGACGGGTCGCGACAGATCCGTAGCGACGGCTAGCCCACGCCGACCGCGCACCATGATCTCCCGCACCGTGGCATCGATGGTCCCGGGGAGCCTCTGAGGCGCCTCCTCGGTGGCGCGCGCCGCGCATGCTACGTCGGCACCAGCCTCAGCAAGCGCGAGAGCGATGGCACGCCCGACCCCGCGACTTGCGCCGGTCACCAGCGCCACCGCGCCAGACAGTCTCATCGCCGCGGGGCATAGCATGGGCGCCCGCTAGGGCCCAGGCACCGTCAGCCCCCTACGAAGCAACCGCCGGCTGGACTGCCGGAGAGCGGGTGACCGGGGTCGAACCGGCGACCTTGTGCTTGGCAAGCACACGCTCTAGCCAACTGAGCTACACCCGCAGAGCGGCGGCGAACATAACATCCGACACCGCCCTGTCAACCACGACCGCGGACCACGCTCAGCGGACAACGCTCAATCGAAGCCGATCTGACGCAGGATGCGTACGTGATAGTCCAGGCCCGACCAGACAGCCAGCACCAGCGCGACCCACAAAAACAGCATCCCGCCAGCGTGAAAGTCGATCGTCAGCCCCGTTCCAGGGATCCCGTACGGGTAGTGCACCAGCAGCGCTTCGATGGCAAACATCTGGAAGAGGGTCTTGTACTTGCCAAGTTCCTCGGCGGGCATGAGTACGCCGCCGTGGGACGCGATTCCACGCAACCCCGTGACGGCGAGTTCGCGCAGGACGATCACCACCGCCATCCAGGCAGGAAGGCGCGGTTCCGGTGGCAGCGCCGCCAGCATGATCACGGCCGCCGCGACGATCAGCTTGTCCGCCAGCGGATCGAGCAACTGCCCGAGTGCGGTCGTGACGCCGTGGCGTCGTGCCAGCCAACCGTCCAGGAAATCCGTCACGCACGCGACCAGGAAGCACAAGCCAGCCAGCGCGCGCGCTACACGATCCGGATACAGAAGCAGAACCACGAGCACGGGCACGAGGCCCACACGGACGAGCGTCAGCGAGTTGGGCAAGGTCGCGACACGCAGACCACGCCCGAGAACCTCACCGACGGGCCTGGACACCCACATCCTCCCGGGAGTACGCGATCCGGTAGCGCAGCACGCGGGCAAGATACTCACGCGTCTCGGGGATACGTGGCACCCCGCCGGCGTCCTCGACCCGCTGGGTCCCGGCGTTGTACGCCGCGGCCGCGAGGGGAACGTTCCCACCGTAGCGGTCCAGCAACATGCGCAGGTGGCGACATCCACCCTCGATGTTGTCGCGCGGCAGAAACACGTTCCGCACACGGTGTTGCGCTGCCGTGGCCGGCATCAGCTGCATCAGGCCTTGTGCACCTTTCCGAGAAACCGCCAACCGGTCAAAGGCCGACTCCGCCTTGATAACGGCCTTGACGAGCGCATATTCCACATTGTACCGCGCAGCAATCTCGCGGATCAGTGCGTCATACTTCGTTGGCTCGCCGCGAACCGCTGGGCGACCGGAGAGCAGAGACGGAACGGTCATCCGGGGTCCTGGCGGCAATGGGTACTCCTTGATCACCAGCCGCGCCCCTCCCTCCGCCGCCGCGTTCGTGAAGTGGAGCACGCCGAAGCGGTCCCGAAACAGGTAGATGTCGGCCGCGCTCGTCCGGGCACACGCACACACCGCGACCACCAGCCACACCCCCACCCAGGACATCTCGTCTACGATACGAGAGGCACCACGCAACGTCAACCAACGCGGCCGCACGCCCCGCCAGAACCTTGACCCGGGCCTCCGACCGCGAAAAGCTGCTCGCCGTGCCCGTCATGTGCGACTTCTTGATCATCGGCAGTGGCATCGCCGGCCTCACGTGCGCCCTCGAATGCGCCGGCAAAGGCCGCGTGATCCTCCTGACGAAGGGCCGCCTGCCAGAAAGTTCGAGCAACTATGCCCAAGGGGGGATCGCGTCGGTCTGGAGCCCCGACGACAGCTTCGAAGCGCACATCACCGATACCCTCACTGCCGGCGACGGCCTCTGTCACCGCGAGATCGTCGACACCGTCGTGCGCGAGGGCCCGGCGCGGGTGCGCGAGTTGATCGCCCGCGGCGCCAACTTCGACCAACGCGGCGACCCCGACGAACGGGAATACGACCTCGGCCAGGAAGGTGGCCATTCCAAGCGACGGATACTTCACGCGCTCGACGCCACCGGTCACGAGATCATTCGCGCGCTCACCGAGGCTGTGCGCGCGCACCCTGAGATCGAGGTGCGGGAGAACCACCTCGCCGTGGATCTGTTGATGGGTCTGGCGAGCACGGGTGCCACTGCCACGTGCTGGGGCGCCTACGTACTCGACCTCGCGACACGGCACGTCCATCGCTTTGTCGCCCGGGCCACCCTTCTCTGCACCGGCGGCGCGGGGAAAGTCTACCTGTACACGTCCAACCCTGACGTGGCTACGGGCGACGGCGTCGCCATGGCCTTCCGGGCCGGGGCACCGGTCGCGAATATGGAGTTCTTCCAGTTCCACCCGACCTGCCTCTACCACCCCGAAGCGAAGTCCTTTCTGGTCACGGAAGCGATGCGGGGAGAAGGCGCGGTGCTGCGGCGTCCGGATGGAACCCCCTTCATGGCGCGCTATGACCGGCGCGCGGAGCTCGCCCCGCGCGACATCGTAGCTCGCGCCATCGATCACGAGATGAAGGTGCACGGCTTCGAATGCGCCTACCTCGACATCAGCCACCGGGACCCTACCTACGTCCGCACACGGTTCCCCACCGTCTACCGCACCTGCCTGCGCTTCGGGATCGACATCACGGTGCGTCCGATCCCGGTCGTACCCGCCGCACACTACGCCTGCGGCGGCGTGGTTGCCGACCCCGATGGCGCCACGGCCCTGTCGCGCCTATACGCCTGCGGAGAGGTCGCCTGTACCGGGCTTCACGGCGCCAACCGTCTCGCTTCGAACTCGCTGCTCGAAGCTCTCGTCTTCGCATACCGAGCCTCCCAGCACGCCTGCGCTCGCTTGCGCCAGGATCCTCAGCAGCCCCCGCCGCTTGCTGCCTGGGACTCCCGCGGCGCGACCGATAGCGACGAGTCCGTCGTCGTCACCCAGAACTGGGACGAGATCCGTCGTTTCATGTGGAACTACGTCGGCATCGTTCGCAGCGACCGCCGGCTCGCTCGAGCCCGGCAGCGGATTGCGCTCCTCCGCGATGAGATCCGCGACTACTACCGCGACTTCCTGCTGACCGCCGACCTCATCGAGCTGCGCAACATCGCCACCGTGGCCGAACTCATCATCGTCAGCGCAAGCAGCCGGCGCGAGAGCCGGGGGCTTCACTACACGATCGACCACCCGCACGCACAGCCTGCCTCGGCGCACGATACCGTCGTCCGTCGCACACGCGACGGCTCCGCAGGCATCGTAGGGCCCCCGCCTCCCTAGCGGTCGCGAGCCTCAAACAAGTGCAGCTGGCGAACGGGCGCTTCGCTCGCCGGCGCGATCGGGTACTGCCCGCTGAAGCACGCGTCACAGAAGCCGGTGCCGCCCCCACGGGTGAAGGCGTAGAGCCCCTCGGCGCTCAAATAGGCTAGTGAGTCCGCGCCCAGAAACTCGCGTATTTCACCCACATCGTGCGACGATGCGATCAGCTCACCCCGGGTCGGGGTATCGATCCCGTAGAAGCACGGATGCGTCGTCGGTGGAGAACTGATCCGCATGTGGATTTCGAGTGCACCAGCCTGCCGGATCATGTGCACGAGCTTGCGACTGGTCGTGCCCCGAACGATCGAGTCGTCTACGACGACCACTCGCCGGCCCTCGAGCACCTCCCGTAAGGCGTTCAACTTCACCTTAACCCCAAAGTGGCGGATGGAACTCGACGGCTCGATGAAAGTGCGTCCGACGTAATGATTGCGGATCAGCCCCATCTCGAACGGCAGCCCCGCCTCTTCCGCGAATCCGATCGCCGCCGGCAGACCGGAGTCTGGAACGGGAATGACGATGTCCGCAGGGACACCGCTTTCACGAGCCAGCTGTCGGCCAAGCTCCTTTCGTACCTCGTAGACGTTGCGGCCAAATACCCGGCTGTCCGGCCGCGCGAAGTAGACGTACTCGAACACACACTGGTGCCGCGACGCAGGGGGGAACGGGCGAATCGATTCGACGCCCCGCTCGTTCACGACGACGATCTCTCCGGGCTCAATGTCCCGCTCGTACCGGGCATCCACGAGATCGAGCGCGCACGTCTCCGAGGCAATCACCACGGCGTCACCCACGCGCCCAAGCACCAACGGGCGGAACCCCGCAGGATCGCGTGCCGCAATGATCTGGTCCTCGGTCAGAAAGACCAAGGAGTACGCGCCCCGAACCTGATGGAGCGCATCGACGATGCGAGCGACCAACGTGCTTTCGCTCGACGCCGCAATCAGGTGGATGATGACCTCGCTGTCGACGGTCGACTGGAATATCGAACCACGGGCTTCCAATCGCCTGCGCAGTTCATCGGCGTTCACCAAGTTGCCGTTGTGGGCGATCGCGAGGGCTCCTTGCGCCCACTCCACCACGAACGGCTGGCAGTTCTTCAGCACGGTCGAACCGCTGGTCGAGTACCGGTTGTGACCAATCGCGAACCGCCCCTTCAACTGCGCCAGTATCGCCTGGTCGAAGATATCGGCCACGTGCCCCATCCCGCGATGGCTGATGAGCGCTTCGCCGTTCGAGGCAACGATGCCGGCTGATTCCTGACCACGATGCTGCAACGCGTACAGGCTCAGGTAGGCCAAGGTCGCGGCCTCGGGGTGTCCGTAGACGCCGACCACGCCACATTCTTCGTGAAACTTGTCGAACATGCCGTTGCGCCGGCTACTCTACCGAACGCTCCCCGTTTTGTATACCGCGCCATCGCCCACAACACGCCGCTCCAGGGCGCGCCGCCAGCGTTCCCGGAGGGACGCTACCGGGAGGTCGACGAGTTCGTCGATGACGATGCTCTGGCCGCGCACCTCCCCGACGATCGCCATGGGGACATCCTCCCGCCGAGCGAAGTCGCGTAGGCGCCCGAGGTGGCGCCGTCGCAACGACAGCAGCATCCGGGACTGACTCTCGCCGAACAACAGCGCATCGGCGCGGATACCTTGCTCGAGCGCGATCCGTACGCCGAGGCCCTCCCCACCAAACGAGCACTCGGCCAAGGCGACCGCCAGGCCCCCCTCCCCTAGGTCGTGCATGGAACGTAACAGATGCTCTCGCGCCGCGGCCAGGCAAACGCGGTGCAACCGCCGCTCCACGTCGAGGTCGATCCACGGCGGCGCCCCGCGCTGCACACCGTGGATCGCTGCCAGATACTCGCTCGCCCCCAGCTCCTCTCGCGTACGTCCAAGGAGCACGACGACGTCGCCCTCGCTCTTCCACCAGGGCGTCACGTGGAGGTCCACGTCGTCGAGCAAGCCAACCATCGCAATGGTTGGCGTCGGAGGGATACTCTGCCCCTCCGTATCATTGTAGAAGCTTACGTTACCGCTTACCACTGGCGTCCCGAGCGCAAGGCAGGCGTCCCGGATGCCGGCGATGCCCTGCTGAAACTGCCACATGACGTCCGGTTTCTCTGGGCTGCCGTAGTTGAGGCAATCACTCACCGCGAGCGGCTGCGCACCGACGGCCACCACGTTCCGCGCCGCCTCCGCTACCGCGAGTACCGCCCCAAGGTACGGATCCATGAGGCAATAGCGACTGTTGCAGTCGACGGTCAGCGCCAGCGCTCGACGTGTACCATCGATGCGCACCACCGCCGCACCTCCGCCCGGGCGCAGCACCGTCCCACCCCCAACGAACTGATCGTACTGGCGGTAGATCCATTCGCGCGAACACAGGTTGGGGCTCTCGAGGAGCGTCTCCAAGGTCCGCCCATAGTCGGGTGGCTCTCTCACCTCGTCCAGGTTCAACCGTTGGAGTTCCTCAAGGCGTGCGGGTTCTTCCGCGGGCCGACGGTACAGCGGTGCCGCTTCGGTGAGCGCCGCTACCGGAAGAGCGCACACCTCTCGTCCACGCCAGTGCGCTCGGAACACCCCATCGTCGGCCAACCGCCCCACCACACAGGCCTGCAGGTCCCACCGCGCGAACAGTTCTTCCACCGCCGTCTCGTGTCCTGCCTTGGCGACCAGCAGCATCCGTTCCTGCGACTCCGACAGGAGCACCTCATACGCCGTCATGGTTTCGCGAAGCGGGACGGCATCGAGATCGATCACGATTCCCAGTCCGCCACGCCCCGCCATCTCGAGGGAGCTGCTCGTGAGGCCGGCCGCTCCCATGTCCTGAATCGCCACCAGATGATCCGTCTCTATGAGGGTGAGACAGGCCTCGAGCAGGAGCTTCTCGGTGAACGGATCGCCGACCTGGACGGCCGGACGCTTGTCAGTCGCCACCGCATCGAACTCGGCCGACGCGAGCAGGCTGGCTCCGTGAATGCCGTCACGCCCCGTGCGTGCGCCGACATACATCACGGGGTTGCCTACGCCCGCGGCCCGCGCTCGCACGATCCGGTCGTGCCGTACTACCCCGACCGTGAAGGCATTCACCAAGATGTTCTGGTCGTAGCCGGAATCGAAGTAGGTATCACCCCCGACCGTCGCGACCCCGATGCAGTTTCCGTAGTGGCCGATGCCCGCCACGACCCCCTTCACGAGGTGCCGCATCCGCGCGTGATCGAGCGTCCCGAATCTCAGCGAGTTCAGGTTCGCGATCGGCCGAGCGCCCATCGTGAACACGTCACGCAGGATGCCGCCCACACCAGTCGCGGCACCCTGAAACGGCTCAACGAACGACGGGTGGTTGTGGCTTTCGATCTTGAACACCGCCGCCAGCCCCTCGCCGATGTCGACGGCTCCCGCATTCTCTCCGGGCCCCTGAAGAACGCGCGGTCCGGTCGTTGGCAACTGGCGCAGGTGCACCCGAGAGCTCTTGTATGAACAGTGCTCCGACCACATGACGCCAACCACGCCGAGTTCCTCGAGCGATGGCGGGCGCCCGAGCAGATCGACGAGCTTGCGATACTCGTCGTCGGTGAGGCCATGGTCCGCTGCCGCAGCGACGCTGATCGCCGGCTCGCTCACGGCCCCGGGACCACCGTCGACTCGGCCTGGCCCGCCGCACGGCGCCCCAGCCATGCCTGCACCGAGCGGAACAGACGGAGGCCGTCCTCACCACCGGTGAGCCGATCGACGGCGTGTTCCGGGTGCGGCATGAGACCGACGACGTTTCGCTCACGGTTGCAGACACCGGCCACGTTGCCAAGAGAGCCGTTCGGGTTGGCTTCGGGCGTCGGGCGACCGGCAGTATCGACGTACCGGAACACGATCCGGCCTTCGTTTTCTATTGACGCCAGCGTCGCCTCGTCGGCGACGTAGCACCCTTCACCGTGCTTGATAGGCAGGGTCAGTACGTCCCCCACCCGGCAACCCACCGTGAAGGCCGTGTCGCTGCGTTCTACGCGCACCGTCACCGCGTCGCACACGAACAACAACGACCGGTTCCGCACCAATGCCCCGGGCAGCAAGCCGGACTCGCACAGGATCTGAAATCCATTGCACACACCGAGAACGACTCCCCCGTCGGCCGCATGTCGCCGGACCGCGGCCATGATGGGTGCGGAGCGTGCCATGGCACCGCAGCGCAGGTAGTCGCCGTACGAGAACCCCCCTGGAAGCAGCACGACATCGACACCGCGCAGATCCTGGTCCTTGTGCCAAAGCGCTACCGCCTCATCGCCCAGCACCCGGTGCGCCACGCGCAGGGCGTCGCGGTCGTCGTTCGAACCAGGGAACACCACGACCCCCCACCGCAGCATCTAGCGTGACTCCTCGCCGATCTCGACGCGGAAGTCCTCGATCACGCCGTTTGCAAGCAACTCCTCGCACATCGTCACCACCCGAGTGCGCGCCGCTTCCGCGCCCTCGTCCGTCAACCGGAGTTCGATGTACTTGCCCACCCGGACATCCTCGACCTCCCCGAACCCGAGCGTCTGCAGGGCTTGCTGCACCGCCTTGCCCTGCGGATCGAGGATGCCGCGCTTAGGGGTTACGAAAACGCGGGCCAGCAGGGTCTTCCGGCTCACCGCCCGCCCCGGGTCGTCTGCTGCACGGGCGCGTTGGTAATCATCACTCCCTCACGGGCGTTCACCGCCGTCGGAAACCTCGGGTGACGTGCTGGCTCGCGGACTACTCGGCTGCACCGTCCCCCTCCGCGAGGGCACGGTCGAAAAGGGTGTCGATATGCCGCAGGTGGTGGTCGATGTCAAAGAGGCCGACGATCTCTTCGGCCGACAGATGCTGTCGCACGTCAGGATCGTTCGCCAGCCGCTGCGGGAACTCACGACCCTCCAGCGCGTGCCGCTGCACCCATCGATACGCCACGTCGCGCACCACACCGCGTCGAACCAGCGCCAACAGCACTTGCTCAGAAAAGATTGCTCCGCCCATGCGAGAGAGGTTCTCAGCCATACGCTCGGTGCGCACCTCGAGACGCTCGACGACCCCCGCCAGCCGGGTCAACATAAAATCGAGCACGATGGTGGCGTCCGGCCCGATCACGCGCTCCACCGACGAGTGACTGATGTCGCGCTCGTGCCAAAGGGCGATGTTCTCGAGCGCAGCCGCCCCGTAACTACGGATCAGCCGCGCCAAACCGGCCACGTTCTCGGTGAGGATGGGATTGCGCTTGTGGGGCATGGCCGAGGACCCCTTCTGTCCCGGCGCGAAGGGTTCGGCGGCCTCCCCCACTTCCGTGCGTTGCAGATGCCGGATCTCGACCGCGATACGCTCGCACGTACCTGCAACAATCGCGAGGGCGGCGAAGAATGCCGCGTGCCGATCGCGGGGAACGACCTGGGTCGCCAGCGGCTCCGCCCTGAGTCCGAGGCGCGCACAGACCGCCGCCTCCACGCTCGGATCGAGGTTGGCGAACGTGCCCACCGCGCCCGAGAGCTTGCCGTATGCAACCTCTTGTCGCGCGCGCGCCAATCTCCGACGTCCTCGTCCAAGCTCCGCGTACCATCCCACGCACTTGAGTCCAAAGGTGATCGGCTCGGCATGGATGCCGTGCGTGCGGCCAATCATCGGGGTTCGCCGGTGCTTCTCGGCCTGCGCACGAACGGCGAGACGCAACCGGTCCAACGCCACCAGCAGCAGGTCCGCGGCGTCGCGGAGCTGGAGCGCGAACGCCGTGTCGACCACGTCGGACGACGTCAGTCCCAGGTGGAGGAAGCGTCCTTCGTCCCCGACCGTTTCGGCCACGGCGGACACGAACGCTATCATGTCATGCTTGACCTCGGCTTCGATGGCTTCCATCCGCGCGGGATCGATGCTCGCGTTGGCCCGCAACGCCCGCGCGGCCGCCACAGGCACCTCCCCACCCTCGGCGAGCACGTCCACCACGGCCAGCTCCACCTCGAGCCACCGACCGAGCCGACCGGCGTCGGACCAGATGGCCCCCATCTCCGGCGTTGTGTAGCGCGCGATCATCGCGTCTCCCGATCTCCCGTACTGCCGAATCCCCCCGCTCCCCGACCAGTGGCCGAGAGGGCTGCCACCTCACGCCAGCCGATGCGAACGACCGGCGCGATCACCAGCTGTGCGATCCGGTCACCCCGACTCACGGACGCCGGGACCGACCCGAGATTCACGAGGAGCACCTGCACCTCTCCACGATAATCGGCGTCGATGGTCCCCGGCGCATTCAGCACGGTGAGGCCGTCCCGGTGCGCGAGGCCGCTGCGCGGGCGGACCTGCGCCTCGAACCCGGTCGGGATGGCAACTGCCAGCCCCGTCGGCACCAGGGTCCGCTCGCCGGGCATCAGGGTCAGCGTTTCCGCCACATCCGCCAGCAGGTCCATCCCCGCCGCCCCGGACGTCATGTAGCGTGGGAGCGGCAGTGGCTCCGCCCCTGTGCGGACCCGCACAACGTCGACAGCCAGCTCGCTCACGCTCACCCCACGAGCGCCCGCTCGTCGAGTCGTATCCCCTTCATGTCCCCCAACACGGTGAGGGCGAATCCCGACGGCGCCAGCAAGCGTCGGGCAACGCGCATGATGTCATCGTGGTTGACGGCGTCGATCCCGAACGCGACCTCTTCGACCGGCACATCACGTCCGAAATAGATGACGCTTTTGGCCAACCGGCTCATTCGGCTGTCGCTGGTCTCGAGGCCGAGCAACATGTTGCCTTTCATCTGATTCTTCGCCCGTGCCAACTCGTCCGGCCCCAGGCCTTCCCGCGTCACGCACGCGAGCTCCTTCTGGATCACCTCGACAACTTCGGGGGTCCATTCGGCGCTCGTACCAGCGTATACCCCGAGATACCCGGCGTCGAGATAACATGCCAGGAACGAATACACGGAGTACGCCCTTCCCCGTCGCTCCCGAACCTCCTGGAACAATCGGGAGCTCATCCCCCCGCCGAGCGCTACGTTGAGCACATGCGCCGGATAGCGGTCGGCGTCCGTCTGCGGGATGCCGGGCGTTCCCAAGCACAGGTGCACCTGCTCGAGGGCCTTCTCGTGGACCACCAGCCCCGCAGTCGGGGTAGGTGGGTTTCCATCGACTGCCACCGTACACCCCGCCAGATCGCCGAACCTGGCGACGCTGATACCCACCAGCTCGTCATGTGACAAGTTCCCAGCGGCCGCGATCAGCACTCGATCGGGTCGATAACGCTCCTCAAGGAACCCCAGGAAGTCGTCCCGTTGGAACGTGGATACCGTAGCCACAGATCCGGCGATCGGCCGGGACAACGCATGTCCCGGCCAGAACGCCAGATTGAACAGCTCGTGCACGTAGTCGTCGGGCGAATCCTCGACCTGCGAAATCTCCTGCACGATGACGCTTCGCTCACGCTCGATCTCGTCGGCCGCAAACTGCGACGCCGTGAAGATGTCGGCCAAGAGATCGATGGCCAAGGTGACGTGCTCACGCAGGACCTTCGCGTAGTAGCACGTGTACTCTTTGCCCGTAAACGCGTTCAGGACCCCACCCACGGCGTCGATCTCTTCCGCGATACGTGCAGCAGTCCGTCGATGTGTCCCCTTGAAAAACAGGTGCTCGAGGAAGTGCGATATCCCTCCCTGCTCGGGGCGCTCGTGCCGTGATCCGTTCTCGACCCATATCCCCACCGTCGTTGACGGGAGGTCCGGGATGTACTCGGAGATGACCCGGATGCCGTTGCCAAGACGCGTGGCGGGCATCCGCCGCTACCGATGCGCTTCCTGCTTCTCCAGGTCCCGCACGGCGTCCTTGCGCGACAAGCGGATCTTGCCGGACTTGTCGACCTCAAGCACCTTCACGTCGATCACTTCCCCCTCCCTCAAGACGTCGCCCACCTGGCGGATTCGTTCTTCACTCAACTGCGAGATATGAACGAGCCCATCCGTTCCCGGGAAGATCTCGACGAACGCCCCGAAGTCGACGATCTTCCGCACCGTCCCGCGGTATATCTTCCCGACCTCGGCTTCAGCGGTGACGGCGCGCACCTTGTCGATTGCACGCTGCAGCGAGTCGCCATCCGCGGACGCGACGTACACCGTACCGTCGTCCTCGACGTCGATCTTCACTCCGGTCTCTTCCGTGATGGCCCGGATCACCTTGCCACCTGGGCCAATGAGATCGCGAATCCGATCCGGCTTGATGTGAATCGTCACAATACGCGGTGCATGCATAGACAGATCCCTGCGCGGACCCGCCAGCGTTCCATTCATGACCCCGAGGATATGCAGTCGCGCCGTGCGGGCCTGTTCGAGCGCCTGCTGCATCACCGCCCGCGTCACACCGCCGATCTTGATATCCATCTGCACGGCCGTTATGCCCGCGTCAGTGCCGGCGATCTTGAAATCCATGTCGCCGAGGTGATCCTCGTCACCGAGAATGTCGGATAGCACCCGAACCTCGTCCCCCTCTTTGATGAGCCCCATGGCGACACCGGCCACCTGGGACTTCACTGGCACCCCGGCGTCCATCAGGGAGAGCGAGCCCCCACACACGGTGGCCATCGAGGAGGAGCCATTGGACTCGAGGACCTCCGACACGACGCGGATCGTGTACGGGAAGTCGGCCTCCGATGGCAGGACAGGCATTAGAGCCCGTTCGGCAAGCGCCCCATGCCCGATCTCGCGTCGGCCCGGGCCGCGCAGGAACTTCACCTCTCCGGTACTGAAGGGTGGGAAGTTGTAGTGCAGCATGAACTTCTTGTACTGCTCACCAATCAGTGCATCGATCTTCTGTTCGTCCGAGGAGGTCCCGAGCGTTGCCACGACCAGCGCTTGCGTCTCCCCGCGCGTGAACAGCGCCGAGCCGTGCGTACGGGGCAGGACTTCTACATCGCACGAGACGGAGCGAACATCGCCCAGGCCGCGCCCGTCGATCCGACGCCCCTCGCGGACGATCGTCTCGCGGACGACGTGCTTTTTCACTCGCGCGAAGAGGCCTCCCACCTCCTTGGCCCGCTCCGGCGGCGTGCCGAGAGCCGTAACCAGCTCCGCGTGCACGGCATCGAGCGCCGCGTAACGCTCTTGCTTACCCTGGATCGCCAAGGCAGCGCGCAGCTTCGGAAGCGCCAGATCACGCACGCGCTGCTCCAGGTCAGCATCGACGGGGGGTGGCGTTACGGTGCGCTTCGGCTTCCCGACCGCCCGACGCAGCTCCTCCTGGAGCGCAATCAGCGGCTGCATCGCCTCGTGCGCCACGAACAGCGCCTCGAGCACGATCGCCTCGGGCAACATGTTGGCGCCGCCCTCGACCATGACGATCGCATCGCGGGCCCCCGCCACCACGATGTTCAAGTCGCAGTCGCCCAGCTGGCTCGTGGTGGGATTGATGACGAATCGGCCTCCAATGCGGCCGATTCGGACCGCAGCCACGGGCCCGGTCCAGGGGACATCCGACAGCACCAATGCCGTCGAGGCTCCGAGCATCGCCACGACGTCGGGATCGTTCTCGCGGTCGTGGGAGAGCACCGTGGCGATCACCTGCGTTTCGCAATTGAAGCCTTTGGGGAAGAGCGGGCGGAGGGGGCGGTCGATCAAGCGAGAAGTAATAATCTCCTTCTCAGCAGGCCGTCCTTCACGCTTGAAAAACCCTCCCGGGATCTTTCCGGCGGCGAACGTCTTCTCCTGGTAGTCACAAGTGAGAGGGAAGAAATCGATCCCCTCACGAGCCGAGGCTAAAGCCGTTGCCGTGGCCAAAACGACCGTCTCACCGAACCGGACGAGCGCCGCGCCCCCAGCTTGCTTCGCCATCCGTCCGGTCTCAACCGACAGCGTCCGACCGTGGAATTCGAGCTCGACCTTCTGTAACCCGGGATGTGACATGTCCTCTCCCCTCCGCGGCGATTTCGCCGCGCGCGTTGATGAATTGTGGCGAGGAGGGACGACGGGAAAAAGGAAGGAACTACTTGCGAATGCCGAGGCGCTCGATGACACTCTTATAGCACTGGAAATCGCGCCCCTTGAGGTAATCAAGCAGCCGTCGACGCTGGCCCACCAGCTTCAACAGGCCACGGCGGGAGTGATGGTCCTTACGATGGGCCTTGAAGTGCTCTGTGAGGTAACTGATTCGACCGGTGAGCAGTGCGATCTGCACCTCAGGGGATCCCGTATCGGACGCGTGACGCTGATAGGTCGCCACTACGCCACGGGTTTGCTCCTGAACGACTGCCATTCCCGCCTTCCCGTCTCGTTCTTCTCTCGCTGTTAGCCGGTTCGTGTAACACGCCGTCTTGACCTTGTAAAGTTCAGGACGGTGCCAGGAGCCGTACGAGCCGCCACCCAGTTCCGGACGCCTCTATGACGCCAGCGACCTGCCCCGCCGGATCGAGAATCAGCGCGGTCTCGTTGCCCCGGGCCGGCGACGGGAGCTGTGCAAGCGCCTCTTGCTGTCCAAGGCGCAGGCGCGTGAGCCCCTCGATCGGCGGGGCAAAGACTGCATACCCCCGCAGCGCCTCCCGCACGCTGACCAAGGGCAGGGCGCAGCTGGGCGGGAACGCCACCAATGCCTCGAGGGAAGTGGCGTCCTCCAGCCGGAAGGTGCCAACCCGCGTCCGTCGGAGCCGGACGAGATGAGCCACCGTACCGAGCGCGCGGCCGATATCGGCCGCCAGCACCCGCACATACGTTCCTTTCGAACAGGCTACCGTGAACGCGAGCTTGTCGGTCCCTTGGAGGATCAGACTCAGATGTTGCACTTCGATCGACCGCGCCTCCCGTGCCACGTCCATTCCTCGACGTGCCAGCTTGTAGAGCGGAACCCCGCCCCGCTTGATCGCGGAGTACATGGGGGGCACCTGCGTCTGCCGGCCGGTGAACTTCTCCGTGACGGCATCGATCGCCGCGGGCGACAGCATCGGCACCGGCATGGTTTCCTGCACCACACCGGTGCGATCGAGCGTGTCGGTTGCGCTCCCAAGCTGAATGACGCCGTCGTACGCCTTATGTTCCGTCAACAGGTAGCGTGCGACCTTCGTCGCCTCACCGAGACAGAGCGGAAGCAGCCCGCCTGCAAACGGGTCGAGCGTCCCCACATGACCCACTTTCTGGCAACCCAGCCGGGGTTTCAAGGCCCGGATGACACCCGCAGAGCTGACTCCTTCAGGCTTGTCGACCAGGAGGATCCCGGTCACTCCGCGCTCTCCGGCTCGGAATCTGCGCGCCCCTCTCGCAGCAAGACATCGAGACGCTTCGCTTGATCCGGCACCGTGTCGTATGTGAAACGCAGCTCGGGCGTGACCCGAAGCCGAAGCGCGCGGCCGACCTCGCCTCGCAGGAACGGCGCCGCATGGCGCAGGGCCACCAGAATCGCCGGGTCGGCGGTGACGGTCAGTGTCCGCACGTACACCTCCGCCACCCGCAGGTCTGGGCTCACTCGAACCGCGGTCACGGCAACCTGGTGAAGCCTCGGATCCTTGGCCGCGCGCAGCAAGAGGTGCGCGAGCTCCTCCTGGACGAGATGCGCAACCCGAGCCGGCCGTCGCTCGCTCATCTCCGTCGTTCAGTAGTGCAGAAACTCAAGGCGTTCCTCACCCAGCATCGCGAGCGCCAAGTCATCAATGAAGCTCACGACCTCGCGCAGGCATCGGTCGACGTGATCACGGTCTGGCCCGACCTGGCTGACGCCAAGCGTTGCGCGCTGCCACAGGTCGTGATCGTCACATTCCGCGATCGACACATTGAACTTGTTCTGAACACGCGCCTTGATCGCGCGGAGGACGTTACGCTTCCCCTTCAACGAGTGATTCTCCGGCAGGAGCAGCTCAAGACGGAGGACACCCACCACCATCGCTGTTCGCTCAGGCCGATCGTTCTGCCGCCTGCAAACCCTTGGCGGCCGCCGGACCGAGCCGCCGGGCGACCTGTTCCACCTCGTACGCCTCGATGAAGTCGCCAGTCTTGACGTCCTGATAGCCGTCAAAACCCATCCCGCATTCGTAGCCACCCGTGACTTCCCGCGCATCGTCCTTGAAGCGCTTCAGCGTCGCGATGCGTCCGTCATGAACGACGACGTGATCCCGCACCAAACGTGCCTTCGCACCACGAACGATCTTCCCTTCGGTCACGAAGCAGCCGGCCACCTGCCCCAAACCGGAGATCACGAACGTCTGCCGCACCTCGGCGCGGCCGAGGGTCTTCTCCAGAAGCGTAGGTTCGAGGAGCCCCTCGAGCGCATCGCGGACGTCCTTCATCGCCTCGTAGATGACCGTGTACAAGCGGATGTCGACCCCTTCCCGCTCCGCCAACGCGGCCGCCTTCGGCTCGGGGCGTACGTTGAAGCCGATGATGATCGCGTTCGACGCAGACGCGAGCAGCACGTCCGACTCCGTGACGCCCCCCACCGACCCGTGCAACACCACCGAACGGACGTCCTCCGTCGATTGCCGCCGAAGGGCCTCGCTCATGGCTTCGACCGAGCCCTGCACGTCTGCCTTGAGTACGACCTTCAGCTCCTTCACTGCACCGGTCTGGATCTGCTGGTACAGCTCGTCCAACGATACCTTCGCGGTCTTGGCCATCTCGGTCTCGCGCTGCTTCCCGCGACGATGCTCCGCCACCTGGCGTGCCTTCTGGTCGTCCTGAACCGACACGAACGTATCGCCGGCTTCCGGAACGCCGCCCAACCCGAGGATCTCGACGGGCGTCGACGGCCCCGCGGCGTCGATCCGTCGGCCCTTGTCATCGACCATCGCCCGGACGCGACCGTACTGGGTACCGCACACGAAGGCATCCCCGGGCCGGAGCGTTCCTTCTTGCACGAGAACAGTCGCCACGGGCCCGCGACCACGATCGAGACGCGCCTCGACAATCGTCCCCTTCGCGAGACGCTCGGGGTTGGCCTTCAGCTCGAGAACATCCGCCTGAAGCAGAATCATGTCGAGCAACTGCCCGATCCCGTCTCGGGTCTTCGCCGATACCTGGACCACGATCGTGTCACCGCCCCATTCCTCGGGGGCCAAGCCGTGGTTCGCGAGCTCCTGCCGGACCCGTTCGGGATTGGCCTCGGGTTTGTCGATCTTGTTGACGGCCACCAGGATCGGCACCTCGGCGGCCCGCGCGTGGTTGATCGCTTCGACCGTCTGCGGCATCACGCCGTCATCCGCCGCCACGACCAGCACCACGAGGTCAGTAACCTTCGCGCCCCGCGCCCGCATGGCGGTGAATGCTTCGTGACCGGGCGTATCGAGGAAGGTCACCTGGCGCCCACCGACATCGACGGTGTACGCCCCGATGTGCTGCGTGATCCCCCCGGCCTCGCCCGCTGCAACCTCGGTGGATCGAATCGCATCCAGCAACGACGTCTTCCCATGATCGACATGACCCATCATGGTGACCACCGGTGCGCGCGTTTGACGGTGCTCCTCCGCCGCGACCACCTGCTCCGTCTCGAGCATCTGCTCCACGTCGATTGCGACGTTCTCGACCTGGTGCTCGAACTCGGCCGCCACGAGCGCGGCCGTATCATGGTCGAGAACTTGGTTGATGGTGGCCATCATCCCCATGTCAAGCAGTTTCTTCAGAACCTCGCTCGCCTTGACCCCCATCGCCTTCGCGAGGTCGGCGACCGCGATCACCTCCGAGATGCGGATAACGCGCTTCGACGCGCGCGGGACCGTGATCTCCGTCTTGCGGAGCTCCTTGCCCGGCAGTGCGCGCCGCTTCAGGGGGCGCTGCCCACGCCGCACGAAGTCGCGCTCCATCACGTCGGGCATGTCCGACTTCTTGATGACCTTCCGGCCCTTTTTCTTCTTCGCGCCGCCGTCACCGGCGGCGTCCGAGGGGCCAGCCGCGACTTCGCTCCCACGCATCGCAGGTGCTGGCGGGGGCACAGCGGCCTTACGTAGGTCGATCTTGCCGAGCACCTTGACCCCCCGCATCTGCTCGAATCCGGGCGGCGGAGCAGCTGGGGCGGCGGATCGGGGTGCCGACGGTGACGCGACGGCGCCCGTTGACGGAGTGGCGGTGGACCGCATGTCAACCGGCGCCGCGCTCTCGGACGCCGGCTCGCCCGCCTCCGCGTGAGGCGAAGCGTCCGACGCGGACGCCGGGAGCGCTTCACCGTGAGGCGACGCTGCCCCGACGATCTCACGTTCCGTTCCTGGCGATTCCTCGCCGAGGGGCGGCGGGATATCGGGCTCGACATCGAGCGGTGGCGGGACGTCGACATCGTGCAGTGCCTCCGGGACCGTCGGCGGCAGTTCTTCGCGCCGGAGCACTTCCCGAGCCGTTCGCCGCCGGATGACGTTCGCACGGAGACGTGTCTCCGTCGTCTGTTCCCGAGCGGTGACCAGCTGGTCCCCGCCCTGGTCCCGTTCCGTCACCACCCTCTCCAACACGACACGCTCCGCACCCACCACCACCGTCGGGCGCGCAACCAGACCGAGCGCCTCACGCACCCGCTGAACCTCGTCATCGGTAAAGGAACTCTGCGAGCGTTTTCCGCGCAGCCCGACCTTCTCCGCGCCCGCGAGCAGGTCCTTCGGCGCGACGCCCCATTCCTTGGCAAGCTCGTGGATACGTCTCGACATGCAACTACCTCGCGGACTCTCCCGCCGGCACGGCCAAGGCCGCCACCAGCGCATCGCGGTCACTAGTCGACGGAAAAAGCCTGAGCGACCGGACCGGACCTCGCCGCCGCGCAAACGCCCGCCAGCAGTCGGAATCGTGGTGCAGATAGGCCCCACGGCCCGGCGCACGGAACACACCGTCAGCGGCAAGGCCACTGGTGCGCATCGTGAAGCGGATCAGCCCAGCTTGCGGGCCTCGCTGACGACACCCGACACAGGTGCGAATCGGACCCGCCAGAGTCACTCGGAGCTCTCCTTGGGCGCACCCTCCGCTCCCGCGACCTCCGCATTCTCTCCAGGATCACCGTCTTGGGCGATCGCGGACGCGGCAGCCTCCGCTTCGACTCGTTTCGCCGCCACGTGCGCCCGGGCGGCCGTCAGGATACCACTGGCACGGTCCGGCTCGATGCCGTCGATGTCCGACAGCGTTTCTTCGTCGGACTCGGCCAGCTCTTCCGCTGATTTCAAGCCGTTCTGATACAGCAGCTCCGCGGTAACATCGCCAATGGCAGGAATGCTCGTGAGCGATGCGCGTGCGCGCCGTGCCTCGTCCTCCGCCTCAGACTCACTGCGAACGTCGAGCTTCCATCCGGTGAGCCGCGATGCCAGGCGAACGTTCTGCCCCTTCTTGCCAATTGCCAACGAAAGCTGATCGTCCGGGACGATCACCTCCATGGCGTGGCCGTCTTCATCCAAGATGATCTTGGACACCCTTGCGGGCGCCAGCGCACGGCAGACGTACTCGGCTGGATCCGTCGTCCAAGGGACGATGTCAATCCTCTCCCCACGCAGCTCCTGCACGACCGCCTGCACGCGCGTGCCGCGCATCCCCACGCAGGCCCCCACCGGGTCGACGGCGCGATCGTGCGATGTGACCGCGAACTTGGCGCGCCCCCCCGGCTCACGAGCGGCCCCCTTCACCTCGACGATCCCTTCGTAGATCTCAGGCACCTCTTGCTCGAAGAGCTTGATCAGCAACCCCGGATGCGTACGGGACAGCACGATCTGCGGCCCCCGGCTCGTCAGCTCCACATCGAGGATGAACGCACGGATGCGATCGCCCTGGCGATAGCGCTCGCGCGGAATCTGCTCCTTCTCGGGGAGAATGGCGTCCGTCCGACCCAGATTGACGATGATGTTCTTCTTCTCGAAGCGCTGAACGATGCCCGAGAACAGCTCGCCCTTCCGGCCTTTGAACTCGTTGTAGATGATGTCGCGCTCCGCGTCGCGGACGCGTTGAATGATGTTCTGCTTGGCAGCCTGGGCGGCGATCCGTCCGAATTTCTCTGCCGGCAGCTTGGCGAGGAGCTCGTCACCGACCTCGGCGTCCGGGTCCAACCGTCGCCGTGCCTCCTCGAGCGTGACGTGGTTCTCAGCGTCTTCAACGTGGTCGACGACGGTCTTGATCTCGAAGAGCTCCACCTCGCCGAGTTCGGTATTGAACTTGGCCTCGATGTTCTTCTCCGGCCCGAACGTCTTCTTGGCCGCGGACAGCATGGCCTCTTCGAGCGCCTTGACGATGATCTGGCGATCGATGCCCTTCTCCTTACTGACCTGCTCGATGACGCGAGTTAGATCCAATTGCATGGCGACCTCCCGAGGCCTCACGCGGGTATCCGCGGCGGTCCCGCCGGACGGGTGAAGTCGTACTCGACGTTAGCCTTTTCGATGGCACCGAACGGCAGCCGCACCGTGCCGACGGCCGGGTCGTCTATGCCAACGCCTTCCGGAGTCACCACGGCAAGCGTCCCGCGGAACTGCCGCCTTCCGTCGACGGGCTCTCGGGTCCGAACGCGAACCCGCTGGCCCACCGCGCGGCGGAAATGCCCTTCGCGGATCAGCGGCCGATTCAGGCCCGGCGATGAGCACTCCAGATGGTATCGACCGGGAACGGCGTCGTGGCCATCGAGAACGTCACCCAGCTCCCGTGAAACGCGAGTCAGTTGGTCCAGCGTGACGCCACCGTCGGGCCGGTCGAGGAGAAGGCGGAGTACCGTGCGACCCCCCTCCGGGCGGAACTGCACGTCTACCAGTTCGAGCCCTTGGGCAAGCACGAGGGGCTCCGCGAACTCCCAGACACGCTGGGTCACCGCCAACTGGTCCATGAGAAACGTCTTCCTCCAAAAATTAAAAAAGTGGGCGGGGCCCACTTCGTTTGGTCAGTGAAGGCCGTAAAGGGTTTAGTCAGTAACACGAGCACTGCATTCCCGCAATGCCCGCTGGCACGCGTTCCGTCCTCGTCGACGTGGACATCTCTTCGATTTCTCGACGGTAACGCCCACCGACCGCTCCGCTTGCCTTCAGCCTTCCCGTCGGCCCTCCGCCCCAGGCGCACGGCGCACGCCAAGGGCGGCCGCCCAAGGCTACGTCCGGGCTCTCGCGCCTCGCGCCTGCGTCCGCCCGGCGACCCCGCGCGCCGGCAGCGGAACGCTCCTCCCGAGCCACCGACTGTCTCTTACGCCCGTCGCTCAAATCCTGGCGTACGGCATGGCTCCCGGATAGACTCCGGGGGTCGTTGACCGGCGGACGACCGGGGTGTCCGTGTCTGAACTTCGTCCCGATCCCATACAGCACTGCGCTGCATGCAGGGCCCTCCACGGCGGTGACCAGGCAGAGTTCCGCTGGCACTGGGAGCTCGTCCCGCACCTCGGACGCGAACTCGGCATGGAGTGGGCGACCGGCATCTTCTCGAATCCGGTTGCGCCCGAGGATGCGGCGCACCAGCTCCGGAACGCGCGACCGCGCTAGCGGACGCCGCGCTCGTGCAACGTCACCAGCTCCATGATCTGATAGGTTCGCTTTCCGCCCGGCGTCTGGACCACCACCTCGTCACCCGCGGACCTGTTGAGCAAAGCCCGCCCGATCGGCGAGGAGAGCGATATCTGCCCCTTCGCCACATCGACTTCCTCCGGGAATACGATGTCGTAGGCGACTGCTTCGCCGGAATCGGCGTCCTCGATCGTCACCCGGCTTCCATACGCCACTACCCCGTGCGGAATCGAGGCGATCGTGTACATCGACAGTTCACGCACCCTGCCCTCGAGCTGAGCAATCCGGGAGCGCACGAACTCCTGACGACTCTTGGCCGCATCATATTCCGCGTTCTCGGACAGATCCCCGTGCGCAGCGGCCGTCTGTAGCTCCTTCGGGATCTTGAACGTCAGCTCGTGCTTCAAATCGGCCAGCTCTTTCTTGAGCCGAGGCAGGATCGGTAGCTCCATGGCCACTCCGTCAGGTCCGCGTGTCGGTCAGCACACGCCGCGCGATGTCACTGGCCTGCCGGCCGTCATACCGGCCGGCGTACTGCGCGCGCAGCCCACCCATGATCGCACCGAGCGACGGGGCATCGGACCGGGCTGCCAACTCTCGAATGGCCAGGTCGAGCTGTGCGGCGTCCAGTGGGACCGGCACGTAGCTCTCGAGGAACGCGCGTTCAGTTTGGTTCTGTTCGACCAGCTCCTGCCGTCCGGCCTTGGCCGCGAAGCTCTCGGCCTCTTCAAGCTTCCGGATCTCACGGCGTACCAACTGGATCAGCTCTTCCTCGCCAAGGGAGCCACCGCGCTTCTCAACCTTCAGGTTCTTCACAGCCGTGAGCACCGCCCGGAGCACATAGACACGCAGCATCTCGCGCGTCTTCATGGCGCGCGTGAGGTCATCGGCCAACTGTTGTTCGGTCAGCGGCGGCACGCGAGGGTAGCCTACGGACAAGCGCCGATCTTGTAAAGCGTCTTCACGGACCGCGGCGAGCTGCCACCCCAGCCGATGGGCTCGATGCCCACGTCCACCATGCATCGATGGCCCCGCGCAGCTGATCGCTACTGAAGTAGCAGTACGTCAGCAGGACACCCAGCACGAGCCCGCTCAGGAAACGCCTCATGGCCACTCCTCCCTTCCCCCCTCGGCACCCCCGATTGCGTCAGCGTGCCCGGGGGCCTACACAACGCGCCGCCTATCGACATCGATGCTGCACTTGCTCCAGGCCGTAGTCGACCTCCTCGTTCCACGCCGTTGCGAGGTGTGCACGGACAACCTCGCTACGGACTCTGGTCCCGGCATCTGCACGCGGTGCCGGGCGACGCTACGCCCCGTCCCCTCACCACTCTGCATCGTCTGTGGCGTGCCGCTCTCCGCACGCCGGTCGCGACCGTGCGCTGCCTGCCTACACTCCCCCCCTCGCTACGTCGCCGCGCGGGCAGCTGCATTGTACCTGTCCGCCGCGGTCGGGCTCAATCCGCTCGCCACAGCGATCCAGCGCCTGAAGTATCGCGGTCGGCGCATCCTGGCACGGCCCCTCGGCATGCTCCTTGCCGATCGCTATCCGTTCACCCGCGACGTGGTCCTCGTCCCCGTCCCGCTGCACGTGAGTCGACTCCGTGTCCGCGGCTTCAACCAGGCGGCCCTGCTCGCCCGGGAACTCGCCCGTCGCCAGGGATTGCCCCTGGCCAGTCGCGCCCTCGCGCGCATCCGCGCGACACCGCCGCAGGCAGGTTTGGACGCTCACCACCGCCGCGGGAACCCGGAGCGTGCGTTCCGGGTCCGGCAGCCCGCCCGAGTTGTCAACCGCCGTATCGTGCTGGTCGACGACGTCCTCACCACCGGAGCCACGGCAACGGCCTGTGCGGACGCCTTACTTGCCGCGGGGGCACGGCAGGTAGATGTGTACACCTTGGGCCGGGCACCATGAACGTACCACACCTTGAGGCGTCGACCCGCCGGCGCTAAACGACACACATGGTTGCCGTCGGCGTCCTGATCTCGGGGGCAGGGACAAATCTCCAGACGATTCTCGGTCGCGTCGCTACCGGTCGGCTGGATTGCGCAATCCGCATCGTGATCTCCAACCGAGCCGCCGTCTCCGGACTCACGCGGGCAGCCGAAGCCGGCGTGCCGACTCGCACCATCGACCACCGCACCTTTGCATCCCGCGAGGCCTTCGATGGCGTCTTGGTCCAGGCGTTGCAGGAGGCCGGCGTCGACCTCGTCGTCCTGGCGGGCTTCGACCGTCTGATCACTCGCGTCCTGCTGCAGGCGTTCCCCGAACGCATCATCAACATTCACCCCGCCCTCCTCCCGTCCTTCCCGGGCTTGCATGCGCAAAGGCAGGCGCTTACCTACGGCGTCAAGATCGCTGGGGCGACGGTCCACTTCGTCGACGAGCACGCCGACCATGGTCCGATCATCCTCCAAGGGGCCGTCGCGGTCCGCCCCGACGACACGGAGGAAAGCCTCCGCCACCGCATCCTCGCCGTCGAACACGCGATCTACCCGCTCGCCATCCAGCTCTTCGCCGGGGGGCGTCCCCCCGTCGAAGGCCGACGGGTCATCGGTACCGGACCCCTCCCCCCCCCCCGCCGCCACTCATCCATTGGTGAGCCGCCGTTCGGTTGAAAGCTAACCACTTTGCTGTTACGGAGCCACCCTGGAGTTTGGGGATGGGGTGCTCGCAGGAGGGTGACGGCGAGACGGCCCCACAGACCCGCCCGGGGGGCCTGATGGGTGGCAGACCTTTCTTCTCAGCCCCAGCCGTGGGGCTCCCCTCATGACGGACGTGGCCACCATCTTGGCCGATGTCCGCTCTCTCGCGAAGCGTGGGGAACACCATGCCATCGTCCGACGCTACGGCGGGCTGGACGACACCCCAGCAGAGGAAACCTGGAACTCGACGGATCTCCTGTTCGAGATCGGCCGCGCGTTCGGGATGCTCGGGAACGAGGAGAAGGTCGAGCGGTACCTCCTGCGCTGCGCAGAGCTCGCCCCACGGCGCGCGGCCGTCTTTCACTGTGCCATCGGGTGGTATTTTCAACGCAAGAAGAAGTGGACGAAGGCGCTGCGCTGGTACGAACGGGCCCTATCGTCCTTTCCGACCTACCACCTCTGCTTGTTTCGCCGAGGCTACTGCCTCGAGAAGCTGCACCGTCCGCTCGAAACCGTGGAGGCGCTGACACGCGCGCGCACCATCTGGGAGCAGGCGCCCGCCGAACAACGGCAACGCGGGAAGGGCGTGCAGGTCCAGGTGCTGTTCCACCTCTCACGCGGTCTCCGTGACTTGGGGAACTTCGATGCCGCCGCCGAGGCGCTCGATGCGTGCTGTGAGCTCGACCGGGGAAATGACCCACCGGCGATCCGGGGCGAGCACACGCTCGCGTGCCGCGCCGAGCTACAGCTCCGTCGTGGCGACCTCGACAGCGCACTGAGCGCGTTCCAACAGGCACGCGACATGGATCCGTCCTCCAGCTATTTGTGGGAGCGCCTCGGCCGAGCCTACGAGCTGCAGGGCAACCTCGACGCTGGAGAGGAGGCATACCGCCACGCCAGCCAGCTCCCGCGGGGCGGATTCGCATACCTCGCGCTCGGTCGCCTGTACCTCCACGGCAAACACGACGTCGTCGCCGCAGCACAGGCGTTCGCGCAGGCCCTGCACCGCCTCCGCCCCGCCGAACCGATCGTCCGTATCGAGATTGCGCGACTTCACCTCGCCTGCGCTCGGCCTGCGGCAGCCCTGCAGCACGTCGACCACGCCCTGGCGTGCCGGCGCGACAGCGTCTTTCCCGAAGGTCTCCGGCTGGCCGCCGAGCTCGCGGAACGGATGAGTTTGATCGAACGGGCCATCTCCTACCTTCATCAGCTGTCGCAGGCCACCCCGGACGACGATCATCTCACCGCACAGCTGGCGCGCCTTACCGAACGCCTCCCGGGCATCGTTTCGCCCGCTCCGGATCCTCCTCTCCCGGCCACTCTCGCCATGCTCGACGGCGCCATCCTGGACGTACCCGGGCAAGATCGCCTGGTCGGCATCGTAGACCGCTTTTTCGAAGACAAAGGCTTCGGCTTCCTGCAGTACGATCGCGGCCGTTCGATCTTCTTCCACGTCACTCAGTGCGAGGACGGGACTGAGGGGCTGGCGCCCGGAATTCGCGTCAGCTTCCGGGTCGGCCACAACCCGAAGAAGGGGAAGCCTCAAGCCGAAACCTTGCGACGCCTGGAGTAACCCGCGCGCACCTCCCGGTCGAGCACCTCGCACGCGGAGTAACGATTGCGCCTCCGCGGGCGGCCCGGTATATCCAGCACCGCCACGGACGCGCCGGTACGGTTATATCTGTCGCGCGTCAACTCCTGGGAGATCGCCAGAGGATGTCTGACAGCGGTGCGAGAGGAACCAAGCGCCTCGAGGAGCGCGACACCGTGGTCATCCGGTTCGCAGGCGATTCGGGCGACGGCATGCAGGTGACCGGCATGCAGTTCACCACCGAGTCGGCGCTCGCCGGCAACGATCTGGCCACCCTCCCCGACTTCCCGGCAGAGATCCGTGCGCCCGCGGGAACACTCGCGGGCGTGAGCGCCTTTCAGCTCAGCTTCTCCGCGTCCCAGGTCTTCACTCCGGGCGACGATCTCGACGTGCTGGTCGCGATGAATCCCGCCGCGCTCAAGGTGAACCTGGGCGATCTCCAGCCCGGGGGCATTCTGATCGTCGATCGAGAGGGGTTCAATGAGCAGAACCTGAAGAAGGCCGACTACGAGACCAACCCGCTCGACGATGGTTCCCTCGCCCGCTATCAGCTGTTCGCCGTCGACGTCGCCAAGCTCACCGCCGCGGCCCTGCAAGACCTTGGGCTGTCGCCGCGTAACGTGTTCCGGTGTCGTAATTTTTTCTGCCTCGGGATGATGTCCTGGCTCTTCCACCGACCGACCGAGCCGTCTGAGGCGTGGATCAAAGAGCGGTTCCGGAAGACGCCCGACATGATCGAGGCCAATCTCCGCGCGCTGCGCGCCGGGCACGCCTTCGCCGAGAACGCCGAGCTCTTCACGGTCTCCTACGAGGTCAAACCCGCAGTCATCGCACCGGGCACCTACCGCAACATCACCGGCAACAGCGCCACGGCGCTCGGCTTCGTGGCCGCCGCCCACAAGGCCGGCCGACCGCTCTTCCTCGGGAGCTATCCCATCACCCCCGCGAGCGACATTCTGCACGAGCTCTCGAACCTGAAGCAGTTCGACGTGTACACCTTCCAGGCGGAGGACGAGATCGCGGGGATCGGCGCGGCGCTCGGAGCCGCGTTCGGTGGCGCCATTGCCATCACCACGACCAGTGGCCCCGGGATGAATCTCAAAGCTGAAACCATGGGACTTGCGCTCGCGGTGGAACTCCCCCTGGTGATCACCGACGTTCAGCGTGCCGGTCCGTCGACCGGCATGCCCACCAAGACCGAACAGGCCGACTTGCTGATGGCCATGTACGGCCGGCACGGCGAGGCACCCGTCCCGATTCTCGCGGCCGCAACACCCGCCGACTGCTTCCGGATGGCTTTCGAGGCCGTGCGGCTGGCGGTCACCTACATGACGCCGGTCATCCTCCTTACCGACGGCTATCTCGCCAATGGGGCCGAGCCGTGGTTGGTCCCGGACCCGTCCACGCTACCCGACATCTCCGTTGCCTTCCGGACCGATCCCAACGGGTTCTTTCCCTACCTGCGTGACCAGACCACGCTATCCCGCCCCTGGGTCGTCCCGGGTACCCCAGGGCTCGAGCACCGGATCGGGGGCCTCGAGAAGGAATACCTTACCGGAAACGTGAGCTACGCCCCCATCAATCACGAACAGATGATCCGTGTTCGCGCGCGCAAGGTGGCAGGCATCGTTCGCGAGATTCCTCCCACCGAGGTAGTTGGCCCTCCGGAGGGTGACCTTCTCATCGTCGGGTGGGGCAGCTCGTATGGAGCCATCACGCAGGCGGTCCGCGAGCTCCAGGCGGCGGGCCATCGGGTCGCGCAAGCGCACCTCCGCTACCTCAACCCGCTGCCCCCCGACCTCGGAGGGCTCCTCGGTCGCTTCCGTCACGTCCTCGTTCCCGAGATGAACCTCGGCCAGCTCGTTCGGCTTCTGCGCGCCGAGTATCTGGTGGATGCGATCGGCTTCAACAAGATCCAGGGCCGGCCCTTCAAAGTCTCGGAAATCGCCAGTCGCGCCCTGCGTATTCTGAACGGCAGCCGAGCGGAGGACCGGCCATGAGCGCTCCCGAACCTACTCTGACCAAGAAGGACTTTGTTTCGGACCAGGACGTGCGTTGGTGCCCGGGGTGTGGTGACTACGCCATCCTCTCACAGGTCCAGAAAGTACTCCCGGAACTCGGCGTGCGGCGCGAGAACTTCGTCTTCGTCTCCGGCATCGGCTGCTCCAGTCGCTTCCCGCACTACGTCAACGCCTACGGCTTCCACTCGATCCACGGCCGCGCACCGGCAATCGCCAGCGGACTGAAAGCGACCCGCCCTGAGCTCTCCGTTTGGATCATCACGGGCGATGGGGATGCCCTCTCGATCGGGGGCAATCACCTGATCCACATCCTGCGTCGGAACCTCGACGTGAACATTCTCCTCTTCAACAACAAGATCTACGGGCTCACGAAGGGCCAGTACTCGCCCACCTCGGAGTTCGGGAAGGTCACCAAATCGACGCCCGCAGGGTCACTCGACCATCCCTTCGACCCGATCGCCCTCGCCCTCGGGGCGGAAGCGAGCTTCGTCGCCCGCACCGTCGACGTCGAGGCGCGGCATCTTCAGGAGATCGTCCGCCGGGCCCACCAGCACCGTGGCACCGCCTTCGTCGAGATCCTCCAGAATTGTAATGTCTTCAACGATGGCGCCTTCGAGCAGGTCACCGACAAGGCCACCAAGGCCGACCACACGCTCACACTCGAGCACGGAAAACCCCTGGTGTTCGGGAAGGACCGCGATCGCGGCATTCGCATGCGACGCTTCCAGCCTGAGGTCGTCCTGCTCGGCAACGGAGTCGCCGAGCAGGACCTCGTGGTGCACGACGAGACCAACCCCGCTCTGGCCTACCTGATCGCCCGCCTTGGGCCCCCGCATTTTCCAACTCCGATCGGAGTGTTTACGGCTGTCGACCGTCCCTGCTACGAGGATGCTTTGCAGGGTCAGGTGGCGGCCGCCAAGGAGAAGGGCCCTGCCGACCTCGCCGCGCTGTTCCACGGCGGCGATACCTGGGTCGTCGGCTAGCCCGAAGTTCCCCGTCTTCCCAGCCTCGGGCCTGAGGAGAAGGAACGGGAAGTCAGGGGGTTGGAGGTTTTCCGGGCGTGCATAAGGTAGCCATGTAAATCAACGTCGTGGGCTTGAAGATTGGGGGTCAATGTGCATAATGTACCCATGCACGTCGATGCGGTCCCGAACCGCGGCTCCCGCCCCGCCTACTTGCTGCGCGAATCATTCCGCGAAGGCCGCACAGTCAGGAAGCGCACGCTCGCCAACCTCTCCTCCCTACCCGATGAGCAGATCTTCGCCATCCGCGCGGTCTTGCGCGGCGAGACGCTTCATCCCGTCAGCGAGCTCTTCGAGGTCATTGCATCGCGGCCTCACGGTCACGTCGAAGCCGTGGGTGTCGCCATGCAACGACTCGGCTTCGAGTCCTTGGTGGCCTCGCGTCGGTGCCGGGAACGCGATCTGGTATGCGCGATGGTGGCCGCGCGCATCATCGCCCCCCATACCAAGCTCGCCACCACCCGCTGGTGGCACACCACGACCCTGGCCGAGGAGCTCGCGGTGGCCGATGCCGACGAGGAAGAACTCTACGCCGCGATGGACTGGCTGCTGGAGCGCCAGGGGGGGATCGAGAAAAAGCTCGCCGCGCGCCATCTCGGCGAGGGGAGCTTGGTGTTGTACGACTTGAGCTCGAGCTACTTCGAGGGAACCACCTGCCCGCTGGCCAAGCTCGGGCACAATCGCGACGGCAAGAAGGGCACGCTGCAGGTGAACTACGGCCTGCTCACCGATCGGCGCGGGTGCCCGGTGGCGGTGTCGGTCTATGACGGCAATACCAACGACCCCAAGACCTTCATGCCGCAAGTCGATAAGCTCACGAAGGACTTCGGCATCCAGACCCTGGTCCTGGTCGGCGACCGCGGGATGATTTCACAAAAGGCGATCAACGAGCTGCGGGAGCAGGACCAAGTCGCGTGGATCACGGCGCTGAAGACCGGCCAGATTCGCGCGCTGGTGGAAGGCGGACAGCTGCAGCTCGGGCTCTTCGACGAGAAGAACCTCTTCGAGCTCTCGCACCCCGACTTTCCTGCCGAGCGTCTGATCGCGTGCCGGAACCCCGAGCTCGCGAAGCTGCGAAGTCACAAGCGGCAGTCCCTGCTCGAGGCCACCGAGAAGGAGCTCGAGAAGGTCAGGGGCATGGTCGAGCGGGGGCGTCTTTCGGGTCGCGACGCCATCGGCGTGCGCGTGGGCAAGGTCGTCAACAAGTACAAGGTCGCCAAGCACTTCGCGCTCGACATCGAAGACCACCGCTTCGGCTTTCATCGGCTCGAGGACCACATCGCTTCGGAAGCGGCCCTCGACGGCATCTACATCATCCGCACGAGCCTGGCGAAACAGCAGATGACGGCCGCGGACTGCGTGCGCAACTACAAATCACTGGCCCAGGTCGAACGGGCCTTCCGATCGCTGAAAACCATCGATCTGAAGATCCGCCCCATCCACCACCACCTCGCCGATCGAGTCAGAAGCCACATCTTCCTGTGCATGCTCGCCTACTACGTCGAGTGGCACATGCGAGAGGCCTGGCGCCCCTTGCTCTTCGCCGACGAGGATCAACTCGCCAAGACCACCCGCGATCCGGTGGCGGCGGCGAAACGCTCCGCTGCCGCCCAAGCCAAAGCATCCTCTCATCTCCTCGACGACGCCACCCCCGCGCACAGCTTCTCCACGCTGCAACAGGAGCTCGCTACCATCGTCCGCAACACCTGCCGCGCCCCGCAAGCCCCTGGCGGGGCCCCAACCTTCAAGATCACCACCACGCCGAACCCAAAGCAGCGTCGCGCCCTCAAACTCCTCGACGCCATTCGTGTTTTGTAGACAGAACGCTGCAGAGCTGATTCGGTCTATCTCCGCGAATCACGGGAGGATTCTGCTCGAACCCCCGAGGAACTTCGGGCTAGCCCCCGTCGCGCCCGCGCCACGTCTGCCCCCGAACCGGGTCGGGCGCGATCGTAAGCACGTCGTTCGGAAAGAAATCGACCAGGTAGTCCACGACATCTTTGACCGACACGATGCCGACCGGATACCCGGCGTCGTCCACCAGCGGGACGTGGCGAAATCCCCCGACGCTCATCTTGTTGAGCGCGTACGCGATGGGGTCTGCGATCGCGAGCACCTCCGGATCCGGAGTCATCATGGTGTGTATCGGGGCCGAGAGCGCCGCAGTCTCGAGCTTGAGCAGTAGATCACGCTCCGTGATGATCCCGGTCAGGCGGCCGTTCTCCACCACGAGGACGCACCCGACACGGTGCTCGCGCATGACGGCGATCGCGTCGCGGACGGTTGCCGTCGGAGGCAGTGTCAGCGGAGGGCGCGGGTCGAGACGCCGGATGGGCTCTCGCAGCACCTGCTGATCGAGCACGCGAACCGCCCGCTCACCGCCGGCGAGCAGCTCCAGGTCCTCCTCGATCCAGTCGTCCATATGACGGTCCCTTCATAGCCCGCAAGGTCAGGCCGTCGTCTCGGTCGAACGCAGTGTCGGCCAGCGGCCGAATGGCTGTCAAGGGGGGGAATGCCCGCTATCTTCCCCGAGCAGGGCTGCCGTCCGGGGCAGCACGAGCGCCCCCTTCCGGAGTTCGAGACGCAGACGGTCCATGTCTTCTGGACCGTCGATGTCGAATGTTTCGGCCAGAATCCGTGTGCGCAAGCCGAGTTGCCGGGCACGCGCCAGGGTGACAGCGAGGACGGTTTCGGTGCTCCACGGGATGTCCGTGAAGAGCTCTGGCCATAGCGCCCGCATGCCGATCAGGTAGTACCCCCCGTCGCACGCTGGCCCTAACACCACATCGATTCCTGCGTGTAGTGCCGCGAGCGCATCCGTGAGCGCTGACAACGGGATATGGGGCGCATCCGCACCGATTACAACCACCGCCGGCACTCCGCTGAGCAGCTCCGTCGCCACGGCGTCGATCAATCGGTGCCCGAGGTCTCTGCCCTGCTGCGGACGACAGCGCCACCCCGGCAGCAGCTCCTCAAACGGATCGCCTGGCGGCCAGTATGCCCACGTCACATCGACCGGGCCGCCCCGCAGGCGCTCGGCCAGATCGAGGACGAACGCACGATATAGGGCCGTCGCACGCCCGATGCCCACGGCCCGCGCAAGTCTGGTCTTCACCCGGCCCGGCGCGGGGTACTTCGCCATGACGACCACTCGGCCGTCAGGGCGCGGCGGGACGGAAGCTCTCCACGTAGGTGGCAACCTCCTCGATATCCCCGTCGGACAAGACCCCGGCGAACGGCGCCATCATGGTCCCCGGCCGCCCGTCGCGAACGACCAGCCGCAGCTGGGCGCGCGTCCGCCCGTTCCAGAACTCGGCGTCGCGAAAGTTCCGGGGCTTGGGAGTGATCGCCGCAGCCGCCGGACCGTCCCCACCCCCTTGCGGACCATGGCAGGGGGCGCATCGCGTCACGTAGACCGTTCTCCCCCTCGCCATATCCTCCCCGTGCGCTGATCCCGCCCCGACTGCGACGACCACCACCGCGACCACCCACCAGGTGCTACGCACGGGCGCCCCGCAGTCCCTCGAGTTGTCCGCCGGCATCGAGTGCGGCCAGCTCCTCGTAGCCGCCGATGGCCTTTCCGTCGATGAAGATCTGAGGCACCGTTCGTCGACCGCTCCGCCGGATGATCTCGGCTCGCAGCTCGTCGTCGTTCCCCACGTCTAGGTCTCGATACGGGATAGCACGTGCCTCGAGGAGTCGCTTGGCGCGCACGCAGAACGGACAGCTGACGGTAGTATACATCTCGACCCGACAGTCCATGCGCGGAAAGGCTAGACTGCGTGCTTCGTAGACGCAAGCCAGAGCCGAGGCTCAGTCGTCGGCGCCGCGTTGACAGTGTGCAGTCATGCCTCTAGCGTTTGGCGATGCCGAACCCTGGCGTTGCGGACACTTTCATCCGGCTGGTCGATATCATGGCCCGTTTGCGCAGTCCGGGCGGCTGCCCCTGGGATCGTGAGCAGACGCACCAGAGTCTGCAGCGGTACCTCCTTGAGGAAGCCTACGAGGTTCTCGAAGCGCTGGACGGGAACGACCCGGGCCCCGTCCGCGACGAGCTCGGCGATCTCCTGCTCCAGGTCGTCTTCCACGCCCAGCTGGCTGCGGAGGCCGAACAGTTCACGATCGCGGACGTGGCCCGGGCAATAGGCGACAAGCTGGTGCGTCGCCACCCGCACGTGTTCGGAGATACGCCGGCCCGCGACGCCGCCGAAGTGATACGCAATTGGACGCGCATCAAGGCCGAGGAGCGACGCGCGGCTGGGGATGACACGGACCTGTTCGCCGGTGTTCCGGTGGCCCTGCCCGCGCTTGCGCGCGCCGAACGACTGGGCGAACGCGCTGCCCACGCCGGTCTGGATTGGTCCGACACCCCCGGCGTGCTCGGTAAGATCCGTGAGGAACTCGCTGAACTCGAGGATGCCATCCGGGAGGGCAACCGTCCCGCCATCGAGCACGAAGTCGGCGACCTGCTCCTGACCGTCGCCAGTCTCGCGCGGCACCTGTCGATTCCGGCCGAAATCGCCCTCCAGGCTGCGAATCGCCGCTTCGTCAGCCGCGCCCGCCGCGTCGAGGATCTGGCGCGTGAGTTGGGACACGCCCTGCCGGACCTGACCCCAGAGCAGCGCGACCAGCTCTGGGAGCGGGCCAAGCGTGACGCCGGCTAGCCACCCGGCTCACGCTACAGATTTGACCCGCCGTGCGCCCCGTGTTAGCCACCCCCCCGTGGCCAATCATCCCTCGGCGCTCAAGCGCCACCGCCAGAGTGAGAAGCGCCGTCAGCGCAACGGTGCCATCAGGTCGCGCCTCCGGAGGCTCGTGCGTGCGGTCCGGAGTGCCATCGATTCCCGCGATGGCGACGCCGCAGTCCGCACCCTCTCCGAGGCCACGCGTGCCCTCGACAAGGCCGTGACCAAGGGCGTCCTGCATCGGAACAACGCGGCCCGCCGGATCGGACGGTTGGCGCACGCCGTCAGCCAGCTCCGGGCAAGCTGACGGGCCTCGCCCCACCCGGACTGGCCGCTGCTTGCGCAATCTCCACCAGCGCACGCTCGAAGACCACATCCGTCGGACGTGTGCTCTTGAGATCCTGATCGAGTTGCCGGAGCCGCCACAGGGCCCGCACGAGGTGCGCGGCGCTCATTCGACTCCGCACGCGGCTCACGAGCCAGGGCGGCATACTCAATCGCGCAGCGATCGCATCATCCCCGATGCCCTGCTCGGTGAGTTCGGCCACGTGTAACGCCCGCCGGACATTGCCTGCCAGGAAGGCGAGCAGCCGGACCGGCGGCTCCCCTTCCGCCAAGAGCTGGCGTAGTACGGCAACCACTCCGGCAACGTCGCCCCGCGCCAGCCGATCGGTCAACTCCTGTACGGCATGACCGCGGATGCTGCCCACCACGACCCGAACATGCTCGGGCCCGATGCGGCCACCCTCCCCAACGTGAAGCGAGAGCTTCTCGATCTCGCTCGACAGTACGCCGAGCTCCGTCCCCGAGCGCTCGAGCAGCTCCTGCACTGCCGGGGCGGTGATGTCGTGCCCCCGCTCCCGTGCCAAACGGACGATCCATGGCGCCGCCGCCCGCACTTCTGCGAGCGGGGAACACGCGAACGCCGCCCCGGCACGCACGCACGCGGCGAACAACCGACGGCGCTGGTCGGCCGCGCGCGCGACCAGGATCAGCGTTCCCGTCGCCCCCAGTCCGGGCAGGAGTGTCATGATCCGGTCCTGCTCGGCGTCGCGCAGCGCATCTGCCCTCCGGATGACGAGCACCTCCCGACCACCGAACAACGAGGGCGACGTCAGGTTCGCCAACGCGTCCGCGATCCGCGCATCCGGTTCGTCCGCCCAGACGTTGCGCCACGTTCCCGGGCTTCCGCTCGGGAGGAGGCGACGCCGCAGCAACGTGAGCGCGCGATCGAGGAGAAACGTCTCGTCGCCGTACATCAGGTAGTACGGCCGCACCGGATCGCGTTCGAGCGCCGCAAGCGCATCCGGCGGGGGCGAAGCCCCCGCCTTCCGTCCGCTCCCCACACGCTCCCGGGTCAGAATCCCTCCACCGTCTGACGGTAGAGATCGCGTGCCGTCGCATCCAGCAGGCCACGAATCGCATCGTGCCGACGGGATACACCGAGCTGGACATTGTTCAGATTGGCCAGATCGCGCGCGTCGATCGTGCCGCGCTGTATCCGTGGTGAGCTCTGGATGACCACCCCGCTCACGGCGCCGAAGTCCTGCGTCTCCTGCAGCGTCTTGTTCTCGTAGATCGTCTGCCCGCTCGCGCGGTCGACCACCCGCATGCTCACCTGCATCGTGCCTTGATACTGCACTGCCTCGTCGGTCCCGCTGAACGCCACCGGGATACTGGTGACGCTACGGATCTCGCCGCTGAGGACGAGGTCTCCCTCCGGGTCGAGGACCACACGCAGGCGGCCCCGGCGCCGAAACTCGTCTTCCACCGCCCGTTGCAGCTGCACCTCGAGGCCGTGTTCCCGTGTCCGGTTCCTGAACGGCTGAATGGCGATGGTGCGCACCCCGTCCGGGAGCGTCCCTCCCTCGCCCGCGAGATGGTATCCACAGCCCGCTGCGACCGTGGTTGTGATTACGACCACTGCCAGCCGTGTCATACGACGAGACTCACCAGGCGGCCAGGAACGACGACCTGCCGCCGCAACGGTCGCCCCTCGACGTACGCACGGACCTGGTCGTCGGTCAGGGCGGCGCGCACGACCTCGGCCTCGCTGGCCCCCGCCGGCACCCGGATGCGCCCCCGGACTTTGCCGTTCACCTGCACGGGGAGCTCCAGGGTATCTTCCACCAGCGCTGCCACGTCCGCTCGGGGCCACGGCGCACTCTCGAGCGCGGTGGAATGACCCGTCACCTCCCAGAGTTCGCTGGTGATGTGGGGAACAAACGGCGCCAGGAGACAGAGGGTCACGTCCACGGCTTCGCGCAGTGCCGCACCGCTGGCGAGGTCGGCAGTGTCGGCGAGACCAGTCACCAGCTCCATGATTGCTGCGATGGCCGTATTGAAGTGCAGCCGCTCGACGACGTCGTCCGTCACGCGCACGATCGTTCGATGGACCAAGCGGTGGAGGTCGTCATCGGCACGCTCCAGTCGCGCGGGGAGTGGCGTCTCCGGCGGAGCCAACCGGAGCACGACGGCATGGACGAGACGCCACAGGCGGTGCAGAAACCTACTCATTCCCTCTACGCCCTGGTCGTTCCATTCGAGGTCCCGCTCGGGCGGCGCCGCGAACAGCGAAAAGAGCCGTGCCGTGTCAGCGCCGTAGCGCTCGACGAGATAGTCCGGGTCTACGACGTTGCCCTTCGACTTGCTCATCTTTGCGCCATCCTTGATCACCATCCCCTGCGTGAGCAGGTTTTGGAAGGGCTCGTCGATGGCAAGCAGGCCGAGGTCCCGTAGAACTTTCGTGAAGAACCGTGCGTACAGAAGATGCAAGACAGCGTGCTCGATCCCGCCGACGTATTGCGTCACGCCGCCGTCTCCGAGCCAATAAGCTACCTCCGCCCGGTCGAACGGTCCGTCGGCCTTCCGGGGAGAGCAGTAGCGTGCGAAGTACCACGACGACTCGACGAACGTATCCATCGTGTCGGTTTCGCGTCGCGCCGACCCGCCACACGTCGGACAGGGCGTCGCGACGAAGGCAGCATGCGCGGCGAGCGGCGAGCCGCCGGTATCACTGAGCACCACGTCCTCCGGAAGCACTACCGGAAGCTCGTTCTCCGGGACGGGCACCGTCCCGCACCTGGCGCAGTACACGATGGGGATCGGGGCCCCCCAGTACCGCTGCCGCGACACTCCCCAGTCGCGCAGCCGATACGACACCGTTGCGCCGCCCGCTCGCTGCGCTGTCAGCGCCGCCACGATGCGCCCCTTTGCCTCCTCGTTCGCAAGGCCGCTGAAGTCCCCCGACGCGACCAATGTCCCCGGTCCCTCCCAGGCCGCTTCCATCCGCTCGCCGACCAGCGCCGGGCCCTTGGGCTGTACGACCACCTGGATCGGCAACCCGTACGCGCGCGCGAACTCGAAATCGCGCTGGTCGTGGGCAGGAACGGCCATCACGGCCCCCGTGCCGTACGTCATCAGCACAAACTTGGCGACGTAGATCGGGATGCGCGCCCCCGTGAACGGGTGCAGGCAGAACGCCCCGGTGGCGACCCCCTCCTTGCCACCCACGTGCTCATTGCGTGCCGTACCGCGTACACGGGCCGCCAATACGGCCACCGCCTCCTCCGCAGCCGTGCCAGCCACCAGCTCGGACACCAGCGGGTGCTCCACCGCGAGACTGATGAACGTGACCCCGAACACCGTGTCCGGTCGGGTGGTGAACACGGCGACCTCGCCCGGGCGTCCGTCGAGCCGGAACCGGATCTCGGCCCCGGTGCTCCGACCGATCCAGTTGCGCTGCATCGTGAGCACGCGTTCAGGCCACCCGGAGAGCCGATCGAGGTCACGTAGCAACTCGTCGGCGTAGGCGGTGATGCGAAAGAACCACTGCTCCAGCTCGCGCTCGCTCACGAGCCCTTCGCATCGCCAACAGCGACCATCCTCGACCTGCTCGTTCGCGAGAACGGTCGCGCACGCCGCGCACCAGTTGACGAGCGAGCGGCGTTTGTACGCCAGCCCGCGTTCGAGCATGCGCAGGAAGAAAAGCTGCTCCCAGCGATAGTACGTCGGCTCGCAGGTCGCGAGCTCACGGTCCCAGTCGTATGAGAACCCGAGGCGGCGCAGCTGGTTCCGCATGTGGGCGATGTTCTCGACCGTCCAGCGCGCCGGATGGACCCCGTGCTGCATGGCCGCGTTCTCGGCCGGAAGCCCAAACGCGTCCCAGCCGATCGGATGCAGCACGTTGAACCCCTGCATGCGGCGTTGGCGCGCGACCACGTCGCCGATCGAATAGTTGCGTACGTGCCCCATGTGGATGCGCCCCGACGGGTACGGGAACATCTCCAACATGTAGTACGCGGGTCGGGTCGGGTCCGGTCGAACCGCGAACGGGCGCGTCTCGGCCCACCGCACCTGCCATTTGACCTCGACGGCCGCCGGATCGTACCCCCCGCCCATCGTTCCTACTCCGCCCGGCCCTGCCTGTCCCCCATCTTGGCGCCCAGCCGCGTCGCGATGGCATCGAGCACACCGTTGACGAAGGTAGCCGAGTCCTCGCTGCCGAAGCGCCGAGCGATCTCGATCGCCTCATTGATGGTGACCGACGCCGGAATGTCCGCGCAGGCCATCAGCTCGAAGGTCGCGATCCGGAGCACGCTCAGATCGACCCGCGACAGCCGAGCCAGTCGCCAGTGCTGCGTCGCCTCCGTGATCAGGCCGTCGATACGCTCCTGGTTCGCCAGGACCCCATCGATCAGCTCACGCGCGAAGCCCTCCCCCGCCCCGTCGGGGTCGAAATGCGCCCAAAAGGTTGCGAGGCTCCCGCCCTGGTCTTCGTCCGCGCGCACCTCGAGTTGGTACAATGCCTGCACCCCAAGCTCACGCGCTTCCCGCCGCGTTCCCATCGGCAATCCTCAGAACCGCTGCACAATGCGCAGCACCTGGACCATCTCCAACGCGGTCACGGCCGCCTCGTACCCCTTGTTGCCGCGCTCGCCCCCCGCCCGCGCAAGCGCTTGCTCCATCGTATCCGCGGTCAGGACCCCGAACGCGACCGGCAGATCGAACCGCCGGGCAACCTCGCCGATCCCGCGGGCGGCCTCCCCGGCGACGTAGTCGAAGTGGGGCGTCTCGCCCCGCACGACCGCCCCCAGGCACAGGATTGCATCGTAGCGCCCGGTTGCCGCCAGCCGTTGGGCACATAGTGGCAGCTCGAAGGCACCCGGAACCGTCGCCACATCGATCGCATCGTCCGCCACTCCGTGCTTGGTCAGGGCATCGAGTGCGCCGGCGAGCAACCGATCCGTGATCCCCTGATTGAAGCGGGCGAGGGCCACCGCGATCCGGAGGTCCTCGCCGCTCGGCATGGCGTGCAGATGTCGCGGCACCGTCTACGCCCCTCAACTCGGCCGCTGCAGCCCAGACAACAGGTGGCCGAGCTTCACCTGTTTGGTCCGCAGATACTCGATGTTCCCTGAGTGCGGAGTGACCTCGAGCGGAGCGCGTGCATCGACCCGGATGCCGTAGCTTTCGAGGCCGCCGATCTTCTGGGGATTGTTGGTGAGCAGCCGCACACACCGAACCCCCAGGTCGCGCAGGATCTGCGCCCCGATGCCATAGTCCCGCAGGTCCTCGCGAAACCCGAGCTCGAGGTTGGCCTCGACCGTGTCCCGCCCGCGGTCCTGGAGCGCGTAGGCACGGATCTTGTTCGCCAGGCCGATGCCACGACCCTCTTGGTGCAAGTAGACGAGTACACCGCGCCCGGCCGCCGAGATCATGTCCAGCGCCTGATGGAGCTGGTCGCCACAATCGCAGCGCTCGGACCCGAACACATCGCCCGTGAGGCATTCGGAGTGCATTCGCACCAGGACGGGCGCATCGCCCTGCACGTCTCCCAGGACCAGGGCCATGTGCTGATGCTGATCGATCGTATTGTCATAGACGATCGCCCGGAACGTCTGGGCCCCGTGGACCGGCAGCAGCGCCTCCGCCACCCGCCGTACCAGTGAGTCGGACCGCAGGCGCATGTGCACCACGTCCGTGATCGAGACGCGCCGTAGCCCGTGGGTGAAAGCCAGCGCCTCGAGCTCGGACACGGTCGCGAGATCGCCGCCCGGTCCCAACACCTCGCACACCACGGCCTCTGACCCCACGCCCGCGAGCCGGGCAAGGTCACTTGCCGCTTCGGCCAGGCCCGCCGCAACCAGCGTCCCCCCGCGCTCCACTTGTAGCGGGGTCACGTGACCGGGCATGACGAGGTCGGCGGGCGTCGCATCGGCCGCTACGGCCGCCAGGATGGTCGCCGCGCGATCCGCCGCGCTGATCCCCGTGGAGACACCGCGCCGGGCCTCGATCGACGCCCCATATGGAGGCATCACGCGCTCGGGCGTGGCGGGCAGGAGCGGGATTCCGAGCTGCCGCATCCGCTCGTGGGTCAGGACCAAGCAGACCAGCCCACGCGCGTGCGTGGCCATGAAGTTGACGGCGTGCGGGGTTACGCGATGGGCGGCGCACGCGAGAACCGCTTCGGGCGGACGCACCGCATCGTTCACCACCAACACGAGCCCTCCGACACGGAGGCTCTCGAGGCAGTCCGCTGCTCGCTCCGGGGCCACGACGGCAACCCTACCGCGGCTCCCCGGGCGAGGCAAAGGTTGCCCTCGAGCGTCGTTGGTCACCGCGATCGGTACTGGACGGAGCCTTCCACCACCACGTCGTCGCCGACCAGCCCGACCGCGAGCGCCCCCACCCTCATCGCGCGGGCGATCCGGCGGACCCCGAGCGGACCGATCGCCGCGACACCGTCGCCCCCGACCAGCCGGGGTGCGACGAAGAAGATCACCCGATCCACCGCACGCGCCCGCAGCGCCTCTGCCGCCACAGTCCCGCCGCCCTCGACGAGCAACGTAGTGATTCCGCGACTACCCAGAAGCCGCAGGACGGCTCCAAAGGGCACCCGGCCGCGTCGTGCCGGCAGCAGCGCAACATCGACCCCGCGGCGCCGGAGGGCGCCGACCCGCGTGGCCAGCGCATCGACCGGCGCCACCACCAGCGCGGGCGGTTTCCCCCCGAGAACCCGTGCGCGCGCCGGAAGAGCGAGCCGGCGCCCGGCCAACACCACACGCAACGGGTTCCGGCCACCGGGTAGACGACACGTGAGACGGGGATCGTCACTGCGAACCGTCCCAGCGCCGACCAACACCGCGTCCATCGTGTCACGCAGTCCATGGACCAGCTGACGTGCGGCGGGCCCGGTGATCCAGCGCGCATCGCCACCGGCGGCAGCGATACGTCCGTCGAGTGTCAAGGCGAGTTTCAGGACGACGAGCGGCCGCTGCTGGCGCATCCACATCGCATACCCCGCCGTCAGCACGCGCGCCTCGGCCCCGCCGGGCCCGACGAGCACCGGAATCCCCGCGCGTCGCAGGCGCGCCACACCGCGGCCCCGCACGCGCGGATTGGGATCGACCATGGCCAACACGACCCGGCGCAGTCCCGACGCTGCGAGGGCGTCCGCACACGGGGGCGTCCGTCCATGGTGCGCGCAGGGTTCGAGGGTCACGTACAGCGTCGCCCCGCGCACCCGTCCATCCGCCGCCCGCAGCGCCTCGACCTCCGCATGGGGCGCACCCGCCCGCGTGTGGAACCCTTCCCCGATCACTCGACCACCACGCACGAACACCGCTCCGACCGGCGGATTGGGGTGCGTCCGGCCGAGCCCCCGCGCCGCCAACGCCAGCGCTCTGGCCATGAAGCGGTCGTCCTGCCCCGAGCGATTCACGCGCGTGGTCGCCGAGTTCGTCGGCGCGGGGCCGCCTTCCGACCCCCGCGGCGCGCGGCGATCAGGTCTTCGAGCTCGCGCATGAACTCGTGCACGTCCCGGAACGACCGATAGACCGAGGCGAACCGCACGTAGGCAACGGGATCGAGCTCGTGCAGCGCACGCATGATGGTCTCCCCGATCTCGCGGCTCGTGACTTCGCGTTCGTTTCCCTCCTGCAGCTGCCGCTCGATGCCGTCGGCCATCGCCTCGATCGTGTCAATCGAGACCGGGCGCTTCTCGCACGCCCGCTTGAGCCCGCTCACGATCTTCGCGCGCTCGAACGGTTCCCGGCGCCCGTCCTTCTTCACGACCATGGGCAGGGCATCCTCGACACGCTCGTGCGTCGTGAAGCGTCGTCCGCAGTGTTCGCAGTGCCGTCGCCGCCGGATCGACAGGCCGTCTTTGCCCAGCCGCGAGTCGATGACGCGATTCTCGAGATCCCGGCAGAACGGGCAACGCATCGCGCGGGCTACGCGCCCTGCAGCCCGTGCGACGCCGTCAACCGGTGGCGATAGATCGGGAACCGCGCACAGAGCGCGTGCACGTCGTCCCCGAGAGCCGCCAGCGCACCGTCATCCCCGACGGCCTCGAGGCCACGTCGGATGAACTCGGCGATCGCGTCCATCTCCGCCTCTCGCATCCCGCGCGACGTGACTGCTGGCGTCCCGATCCGGACCCCGCTGGTCACGAAGGGCGGACGCGGGTCGAACGGGACGGCATTCTTGTTGACGGTGATGCGGCCCTTGTCGAGCGTCTCTTCCGCCACCTTGCCCGACAGCTCGGTCCCGCGCAGATCGAGCAGCATGAGGTGGTTGTCGGTACCACCGGAGCACAGGCGGAACCCGCGCCGCTGCAGCCCCTCGGCCAGGGCTCGGGCATTGGCCAGGATCTGCTGCTGGTACTCCCGGAACGCCGGTGTCGACGCTTCGTGCAGGGCGACCGCCTTGGCGGCGATCACGTGCATCAGGGGTCCGCCCTGAATGCCGGGAAATACGGAGCTGTTGACTGCCTTGGCGTACGGTTCGCGGCACAGCACCATCCCACCGCGCGGGCCGCGCAGGGTCTTGTGCGTCGTCGTGGTCACGAACTCGCAGTGCGGTACCGGCGAGGGGTGCAGGCCGACGGCCACCAGGCCGGCGAAGTGCGCCATGTCCGCCAAGACCAGGGCGCCCACCTCATCGGCAATGGCGCGGAACTGGGCGAAATCGATGGTTCGCGGGTACGCCGAATGACCGACGACGATCATCTTCGGGCGTTCGCGGCGTGCGAGATCGCGGACCTGGTCGAGATCGATCCGTCCATCGGACTCGCGCACCCCGTACGGCACCACCCGGAAGAATTTCCCCGAGAAATTGACCGGGCTTCCGTGCGTGAGGTGCCCGCCGTGCGACAAGTTCATCGCCAAAATGGTGTCGCCCACGGCCAGTTGCGAGAAGTACACGCACATGTTCGCCTGTGACCCGGAGTGCGGCTGCACGTTCGCGGCCTCGGCCCCGAAGAGCCGTCGCGCCCGGTCGATCGCCAGAGTCTCGACCTCGTCGACGAACTTGCACCCACCATAGTAGCGCTTGCCGGGGTACCCCTCGGCGTACTTGTTCGTCAGAATCGAGCCCTGGGCCTCGAGGATGGCCTCGCTGACGATGTTCTCCGATGCGATGAGCTCCAGGTTGTATTCCTGGCGTTCCGTCTCGCGCTGAATCGCAGCGAAGACGGCCGGGTCCGCCTGCGCCAGCGTCGAGCTCATCTGAGCGCCCCTCTCTCGCTCCGCATCCCGACCTCTCGCTCGATGGCGGCGATTTTGTCGAGTCGGCGTTGGTGCCGACCGCCTGCGAACGGCGTCTCGAGGAAGACGCGCAACAGCTCTCTCGCGTGGAACTTGCCGACCATCCCACCCCCGAGCACGAGCACGTTGGCGTCGTTGTGCTCCCGCGCCATGCGGGCGGCGGTCGCCTCGCTTACGAGGGCCGCGCGCACACCCGGGAACTTGTTCGCCACGACAGCCATGCCGATGCCGTTGGTACACAAGAGGACCCCGCGTTCGGCCGCACCGCCGGCGACTTGCTGGGCCACGGCCTGGCCGAAGTCGGGATAGTCCACCGAGGCATCGCCGACCGTGCCCACGTCGAGCACGTCGTCGCCCCGGGCTCGCAACCAGCGCACGAGGTCGTCCTTGAGTTCGACCCCTCCGTGGTCGGCGCCGATTGCGATCATCCGCGCCGTGCCCTCACTTGTGGCTTTCGATGTACTGCACGACGTCCTGGACGGTGCGGATCTTCTCCGCTTCCTCGTCCGATATCTCCAGGTCGTACTCTTCTTCGAGGGCCATCACGAGCTCGACGATGTCGAGCGAGTCGGCACCCAGATCCTCGATGAACGAGGCGGTGGGCGTCACTTCTTCCTCGCTCACGCCGAGCTGCTCGCAGATGATTTCCTTGACCTTCTGCTCCACGGTCGATGCCATCACGCTCCTCCTTCGCGCACCACCATCACATGTACAAACCGCCGTTCACGTGCAGCACATGCCCGGTCACGTATCCGGCCGTTGGCGAGGCGAGAAACGCCACCGCCTCGGCCACCTCCGCGGGCTGGGCGATTCGCCCTGCCGGGATCAGCGTGCTGTAGAACGTCAGTTGTTCGGCTGCCAAGTTCGCCGTCATTTCGGTGTCGACCAGGCCCGGCGCTACAGCATTGACGGTGATCCCGCGCGCCGCCACCTCGCGGGCCAGGGATTTCGTGAATCCGATGATCCCCGCCTTGGCTGTAGCGTATGCAACCTGTCCGGCGTTCCCCATCACTGCCGCCACCGAGGTGACATTCACGATCCGTCCGAACCGCGCACGCACCATGGAGCGAAGGGCCGCCTTCGTACAGTGGAATACGCCCGACAAGTTGATACGCAGCGCGCGTTCCCAATCCTCCTCCTTCAGGCGCAGGAGGAGCCCATCGACCGCCACGCCCGCGTTGTTCACGAGAATATCAACTCGGCCCATCCGGTCAACGATGTCCTGGATCGCCACCCGCGTCGCCTCGGCGTCCCCGACATCGAATGGCACCACCGTCGCCACCCCGCCCGCCTCCCGGACCAACGCCGCTGCCGCCTCCGCCGCCGCGGCGTTGCTGCGATAGGTGATGACTACGGTGGCCCCCTCGGCGCCAAGGCGGATGGCGATCGCACGCCCGATCCCACGTGACCCGCCGGTCACCACGGCCACGCGTCCGCCGAGGGTACCGCTCACGCGAGCATCTCCTGCGCTCGCACGACCCCGGCGAAGTCGCCCACCGGGACCGCGGTCACCTGCGGGAGGGTCCGTCGCCAGAGGCCGCTCAGGACCCGCCCTGGCCCCACCTCGAACGCCAGGGCGGGTCCAAAGTCGGCGAGCCCATGCATGGTTTCCTGCCAGCGCACCGGGGCCGTTACCTGGCGAACGAGGAGGTGTCGGATCTCGTCCGCCCCGACAATCGGACGCGCTTCGACGCTCGTGACCACCGGAACGGTCGGCTCCAGAAACCTGACCAGATCGAGGTAGCGCGCGAGCCCGACCGCCGCCGGCGCCATCAGGGCGCAATGAAACGGGGCGCTGACGGCGAGGCGCTGCGCGCGGGCCTTGCGGGCCGTGACCAGGGGCAGCAGACGGGCCACCGCGCGAGCGTGTCCTGCCACCACGACTTGACCGGCCCCGTTCAGATTCGCAAGCTCGAGCACGTCCCCATCGGCGGCCTCCGCACACAGGGCGGCGACCGCCTCCGGCTCGAGGCCGATGATGGCCGCCATCGCTCCCTCACTTTCCGGAACGGCACGCTGCATGAGCCGTCCCCGCTCCCGTACCCCGACCACGGCGTCGGCGAGCGAGACGGATTCTGCGGCCACCAGCGCGCTCCACTCCCCGAGGCTGTGGCCTGCGATCGCCACCGGGCAGGCTCCCGTCGTTTCCCGCAACACCCGATACGCGGCCACACTCACAGCCAGGATGGCGGGTTGCGCCTGCTCGGTCAGACGCAGTTGATCCTCGGGCCCTTCGAGGCACAGCCGTGACAGCGCCATTCCGAGGCGGTCGTCGACCTCCTCGAATACCTGCCGGGCGGTCGGAAACGCCTCGATCAGGTCGCGACCCATCCCGACCTGGTGGGAGCCCTGCCCCGGGAACACACACACGAAGACCGGACTCAACCCTCCTCGACCTCGATCACCTTCCGGCCACGATACGTGCCGCAATGGCGGCAGGCGCGGTGGCGTAGCGTGGGTTCGCCACATTGGGGACACGAGATGACATGGGGCGCGGTCAGGGCATCGTGCGCCCGGCGCTTGTCGCGCTTGCTCGCCGACGTCCGGCGCTTCGGTACGGGCATCGAAACATCCTCCGCTTCTACCGGCTCATTTTGTGGTCAAGCCGTGCAGCACTGCCAAGCGCGGATCGCTCGGGGCGGCCGGGCATCCACACGGACCGGTGTTCAGGTTGACACCACAGCGCGCACACAGCCCCCGGCACTCTTCGCGACAGAGCGGCCGAGTCGGCAGCGCCAAGATCAGTTGTTCATGCACCAACGGGGTGAGGTCGACCTCCGCACCCTCGTACTGGCTGAATGCCATCTCGTCCGGGGTAAGTCCCTCCCCCGCGCGTGTGTGCGATGGGAGGCCGGCGGCTCGTGGCGTCATCACGAAGGTGAACGGCTGGTCGATCGGAAACGCATAGTCTTCGAGACAGCGTGCACAGCAGCCGTGCGCCTCCCCGCGCAACGCGCCCGAGAAGAACAGGTCGAGTCCTGCGCGGTAGTATTCCACGGCAACCCGCAGGCCGCGCGTTACTGAGTAGTCCTTGACACCGCTCCCCAGGCGCGTGTTCAGCTCCCCGACCTCGTCGGTGTCGGTGTATGAAAGCTGCTTCGGCGACGCCTTGATGTCGTCGAGAGGGATCTTCATGGGCAGCGCGCGCTCGGCCGAATTGTGGCACCGTAACGTCAACCTTCCGGCGCGTCAACCGGCGCAGCCCGGGGCGTCATCGCTCCGTTTCGCCGGGGCCATCGACACCGAGCGCACGCTCCACCCGACGCATGCGCCGGACAATGTCTGGAAGCCGGGCCAGCGCTGCATTCACGCGTCGCCACAGGTGGATCTCGATTGCCGGGTACCCCGAATACACCGCCCCGGGCGGGACATCCGAATGGATCCCGGCCTTGGCACCGATCCGGGCCCCGTCGCCGATGGTCAGATGGCCCGCCGACCCGGCCTGTCCGCCGACCAGTACGCGCTCACCCAGCATGGTCCCCCCGGACAAGCCGACCTGGGCGGCGACCAGGCACCCCGGGCCGATGCGGCAGCCATGGGCGACCATCACCAGGTTGTCCAGCTTGGAGCCGCGTCCGATCACCGTGCTCCCGAGCGCGGCCCGGTCGACGGTCGTGTTGGCCCCGACCTCGACGTCGTCCTCGAGGACGACCGTGCCGACCTGCGGGATCTTCCGGTTGCCGGCCGGTAGTGGCAGATAGCCGAAGCCGTCACTCCCGATGACCGCACCGGCATGCAGAGTCACATCGTTCCCGATCCGAACCCCCTCGCGTACCACCGCCCCGGCGTGCGCCGTGAACCGGTCCCCGATGCGGACATCGTCGTACACCACCACGTTGGCGTGTAGGGCGGCATCGTCCCCGAGGCGTACCCGCTCGCCGACGACGACGTGCGGACCAATCATCGCGCGCGGACCCACGCTCGCGCTGAAGGCGATCACCGCGGTCGCGTGGATCCCTGGGGCCGGCCGGCGCGGCGGATGAAACAGCTCGACCGCGCCGACGAAGGCGACGTAGGGATCAGGCGCTCGCAGCGAGGGCACCGGCCCCTCGGGCGCGTCGGGCGGGAGCACGATCGCACTGGCACGGGTGTCCGCCAGGGCGCCCGCGAGTCGGCGGTCGGCCAGGAACGTCAGCGTGCCGGGGCCGGCCTCCGCCAACGATGCCACGCCAACGATCTCCACCTCACCGTCGCCGTGCAACTCGCATCCCAGCCTGCGCGCAATCTCGCCCAGCTTCATGACCGCCCTTTACCGGAAGGCCGTGCCTACCGTCCATGCCACGACCGTCGAGCGTCGGCACTCGCCTTTGCCCTGGGCCGCGTGTTAGGACACGCCGCATGCTGCAGCCCGACTTCGACAAGCGTGGCGGGCTGGTGCCCGCCATCGCGCAGGACGTCGAGAGCGGGCAGATTCTCATGGTCGCCTACATGAACCGCGCGGCCTGGGAGCATACGCTCGCGACCGGGCAGGCCACCTACTGGAGCACGTCTCGCGACGAGCTCTGGGTGAAGGGCGCCACGTCCGGGCACGTCCAGCACGTGCGAGAGATATACCTCGATTGCGACCAGGATTGCGTGCTCCTCAAGGTCGAACAGGTCGGCGGCATCGCCTGCCACACCGGTGCCCCGCACTGCTTCTTTCGCCGCATCGATCCCGCCACCGGGACGTGGCACGACATCCGGCCCGGATGAACGTACTCCAGCTCGGCATCCCCAAAGGGAGCCTCGAAGCCGCCACCATCGAACTGTTCCGGCGCTCCGGCTGGAAGATACAGACCGACAGCCGGAGCTACTTTCCACGCGTCGACGACCCGGCCCTCCGCTGCCTACTCGTTCGTGCACAGGAGATGGCCCGCTACGTGGGCAGCGGCACGCTCGATGCCGGGATCACCGGCCGGGACTGGGTCCTCGAGCATGGGGCCGACGTGGTGGTGGCGCAGGAGCTCGTGTACTCGAAGGCAAGCCTGCGTCCCACCCGATGGGTCTTGGTCGTGGCCGGGGACTCCCCGATCCAGCGCCCCGAGGATCTGCGTGGCAAGCGCATCGCGACCGAGCTGGTCGAGTATACGCGCCGGTGGTTCGCGGAGCGTGCCATCGACGTGCACATCGAGTTCTCGTGGGGCGCAACCGAGGCCAAGGTTGCCGAAGGGCTCGTCGACGCCATCGTCGAAGTCACCGAGACGGGCTCGACCCTCCGCGCGCACGGCCTCCGCATCGTGTGCGACCTCTTCGAGTCGGTCCCCCAGCTGATCGCGAACCGCGCCGCCTGGGACATGCCTTGGAAGCGCGAGAAGATCGAACAGCTTGCCCTGCTGCTCGCCGGCGCCCTGCACGCCGAGGCCCGGGTCGGCCTCAAGATGAACGTCCCGCCCGATCGTCTGCAGGCCGTGACCACGCTCCTGCCCGCGCTCACAGCTCCGACGGTGTCCCATCTCTACGGCACGGACTGGTTCGCCGTCGAGAGCGTCATCGCGGAAGCCACGGTCCGCGAACTCATCCCCCGCCTCCTCAAGGCGGGCGCGGTGGGGATCATCGAGTATCCCCTGAACAAGATCGTCGGCTGAGCGCCGGCGGTTACGCTACTTCCTCGGCCTCGTAACCGAGCGAGTCCAGGAAGGCGCCCTTCTCCTTGCCGGGCATGATGTAGATGCCTTCCCAGCCGCAGACCTCTTCGCACAACTTGCAGCCGACGCAGGTCTTCTCGTCCACCTGCACCCGCCCGAGGTAGTTGGCAAGGTTCTCGGGTGCCGGCGTGATGCAGTCGAAGGGACAGACGTCGATGCACACCCCGCACCCGTTGCAGTTGTCGGGGTGGACGATCGCGATCGGGCGTTCCTGCCGCTTGAGCGTCTTGGTGACGTTGCCGTAGGTGTCGAGGATCGCCTCGTCCGGGCAGATCACCCCGCAGGCGCCACAGTCGATACACAGCGTGGGCTCGATGAAGAACGCCTTCTTGGGATCGCCGGTGATGGCGCGCGTCGGGCAGCGCTTCTCGCAGGCGGTGCATCCGGTGCAGTTCTCGGCAATGATCGCGAACGGCATGCCGGGCTCCTACTTCTGCATCTCCTTGAGGATCTCGTCCTCGCGTCCCTGCTCGCTCAGGCGGTCGTTCTTGAGAGCCTCTTTGAAGCCCACCCACGTGAAGAACAGCACCAAGACCAGCATGCCGGCGATCGGGATATTGTCTGGCTTGAGGAGGATGTCGAGAAACTGCTTGAGCGCCACCATCGTCCTTCTACTGCTACAGCGCCGTCCGTGGGGAGTCAATTCAGCGCCGTCCCCCGGCTTGCAGAGACCGCCGGGTTCGCGCTAAGAGCGCACGATTCCGCCGCGGCCAAGCAGCTGATGAGGAGAATGCGTTCCGGCTTGCATGGGCTGGCGGTCACTACCGCCGCCGCCACCGCCGCGCTGCTCTTCATCGGCGGCCTAGTCACCAGCACCGGGTCGGGTCTCGCCGTCCCTGATTGGCCGCTCTCGTACGGGCAGCTGTTCCCCCAGATGGTCGGCGGCGTGCTCTTCGAGCACGGTCACCGCCTGGCGGCTGCCGCAGTCGGCGGTCTGACCCTTGCCCTGGCCCTGTGGACCGTGCTCGCCGAAACGCGCCCGGGCGTGCGCGCACTCGGGCTGCTGGCACTGTTCGCCGTCCTCCTCCAGGGTGTGCTCGGAGGCGTCACCGTCCTGTACAAACTGCCGATCGCCGTGTCCGTAACCCATGCCTGCCTCGCGCAGGTCTTCTTCTGTCTGACGGTCACGCTCGCGGTCGTTACCGAGCGGGGATGGATCGATGCCCGCCCGCGGCCCGCGCCGGCGACCCAGCCGTCACTCGGTCTGCTCGCGACCGGGGCGGTGGGGATCGTCTTCGCGCAGGCGTTGCTGGGGGCCATCACGCGCCATCTGGGTGCCGGCCTGGCGATCCCGGACTTTCCACTCGCCTTCGGGCGTCTCATCCCCCCGCTCGTGACGCCCTACATCACGGTCCACTTCGCCCACCGCGTGGGGGCGGTCATGGTGACGATCATCGTCGCCTGGCTGGTCGGTCGGATCCTGCGGCAGCACGCCGACGAGCCCTCGTTCCGCCGTCCGGCATTGCTGGCCACCGCCCTGCTCGTGGTTCAGTGGACGCTCGGTGCCATCATCATCTGGTCGAGGCGCGCGGTCGTCCCGACCACCCTGCATCTCGTCCTCGGTGCGGGCATCCTCGCCAGCTGTCTCGTGATCGCCTTGCGCGCCCGCCGCCTCCTTTTGGCAGCACGCCCGGAAGCTCAGGTGACCGCGCTCGAGCAGCGTGCCATCGCATGATTCCCGCCGCCGGACCCTGCCACGCCGCCGTGCCGCATCGACGGCTCGCCGATCTGCTCGAGCTCACCAAGCCGCGCGTCGTCGCCATGGTGCTGGTGACGACGCTGGTCGGCTTCTACCTCGGCTCGGCCGGCACACCCCTGCTGGGGTTGATGCTGCACACGCTCGCGGGCACGGCGATCGCCGCGGGCGGAACGCTGGCACTGAACCAGTACCTCGAACGCGACCTCGATGCCCGCATGGACCGAACGCGCCACCGTCCGCTGCCCGATGGACGGGTGACCCCCGGCGAGGCGCTCGCCTTCGGGGGCGCCCTGCTCGTCGTCGGTCTCGGCTGGCTTGCCCTCGCCGTCGGCCCGCTGACCGCTCTCGTCACCGCCAGCATCAGTGTCACGTACCTGCTCGTCTACACCCCGCTCAAACCAGTCACCTCGCTGTGCTCGGTCGTCGGTGCCATCCCGGGCGCCCTCCCTCCGGTCGCCGGCTGGGCCGCAGCTCGCGGTACGCTCGGGCCGGAGGCATGGGTCCTGTTCGGGATCCTGTTCCTCTGGCAGATTCCGCATTCGCTCGCGATCGGCCGAATGTATCGTGACGACTACGCGCGTGCCGGGATTCGGCTCCTGCCGGTCATCGACCGTGACGGGCTCTCGACCGGGACTCAGGTGGTGACGAACTGCCTGGCGCTCGTGCCCGTAGCACTCCTGCCGACCCTGATCGGCCTGGCCGGACCCGTGTACTTCCTGGTCGCACTGACCCTCGGGGTGGGGTTCCTGTGGAGTGCGATCGGCCTCGCCCGACGCGGCTCGGCACGGGATGCCCGGAGGGTACTCCTCGTTTCGCTGGTGTATCTGCCGCTCCTGTTGGCCACCATGGCCCTCGACAAGGCCCCCTTCTGATCCACAGCGAGAGCGACCACGTGCGGCCGTCGCTCGCGCGACCGACGGCCGCAGTCACACGCGTGGCGTCGGTGGCGATCGGACTGGCCGCCCTCAGCCTTCTGGTCACCCTGGCGTTCTGGCTCCGCCCCGGGCACCGCCCGCTGCCGATCGAGGGCGCCGTACCGGCGTTCACGATGACCACGCATACGGGTCACGTGCTGTCCGCGGCCGACCTCGTCGGGCAGATATGGATCGCCGCCTTCGTGTTCACACGCTGTCCGGACGTCTGCCCCGCGTTGACCAACCGCATGGGCAAACTGCATCGACAGCTCAGCGACGCGCACGACCCCGTGCGTCTGGTGTCGTTCTCCGTCGACCCCACCCACGACACGCCGGAGGTCCTGCGTACCTTCGCCGCGCGCTTTCGCACGGGGCCATCGTGGGACTTCGTCACGGGGACGCGCCCGGAGCTGACGCACCTCGTACGCGACGGCTTCCACCTCGCGTTTGCAGACGACGGCCCACCCGAGGCCCCGATCACACACAGCGATCGGCTCGTCCTCGTCGATCGCCAGCTGCGTATTCGGGGGTACTATCACGGCACGGACGGCGACGATTTCGCGCGCCTGCTCCACGATGCGCGCGCCCTCCGCGCCGAGTCCGCGTCATGATCTCGATCGCAGCGCTCCCGGCCTGCAACGCGGTCCTGAACACCGCTGCTACCATCTTCCTGCTCATCGGATACCGTGCCATTCGCCGTCGCCAGGTGGCCATCCACCGGGCCTGCATGGTGTCCGCGTTCGGGACCTCGATCCTGTTCTTGACCTCCTACCTCGTCTACCACGCGCACGCCGGCGCCACACGCTTCACCGCCGCGGGATGGATACGGGGCGTGTACTTCACCATCCTCGTCACCCACACCGTCCTCGCCGCGCTGGTCCCGTTCCTGGCCGCCACCGCACTGACGTTCGCCCTGCGTGGCCAGTTCACGCGCCATGCGCGCCTCGCCCGCTGGACCCTGCCCGCCTGGCTGTACGTGTCGATCACGGGCGTCGTCATCTACCTGATGCTCTACCGCTGGTACCCGCCCACCGGGGCGCTGCCCGCCTGATGTAGGGCGTGGCCTCACAGGCTCTGGCTGCGACGCGCCGTCGCTACGGCCGCCGCCAGGGTCGCACCGGCGAACACGATCGTGAGGGCGAACGACAGCTCCGGTGCCGGTAGGTCCGGGGTCATCAGGCCCGGCTGCAGACACGCGCGCAACGCCGTCAGACCGTACCTCAGCGGATCCAGGTACATGACCCACTGCAGGCCGGCACTGGCGCCCGTGCTCGGGAAAAGCGCGCCGGAGAGCAGCCAGATCGGGATCAAGACGAGGTTCATGATCGCATGGAACCCCTGCGTCGACGTCATCCGCCATGCGATCAACAGCCCCAAGTTGTTCAACCCGAACGCGACCACGGTCATCACGACCGTCGCCGTGACGACCCGTCCCGGCGTGAGCGAGATCCCAGCCAGCGGCGCCAGGGCCAGGAACAGCACCCCCTGCAACACGGCCAATGCCGTCCCGCCCAGCGCCTGACCGAGCACGATGCTCATCCGGCTCACCGGGGCCACCAGCACGCCCTGCAGGAAGCCACTCTGCCGATCCTCGACCGTCGAGATCGTCGCGAAGATGGCCGTAAACAGCAGCACGAGCGCCAGGATGCCTGGATAGAGGTACGCCAGGTAGTCCGTCCCCGGGGGACTGCCGGGGGGCTGGAACGATGCCGCGAACCCGCTCCCCAGGAGCAGCCAGAACAGCACCGGCTGTGCCAACGCCCCGAACACCCGGCTCGGCTGCCGCACGAACCGGATCACCTCCCGCTGGCCGAGGGCGAGCACTGCCGTCATGCGCCGCCCCCGTCGCGATCGATCCAGCGGTGTCCGGTCAGATGGACGAACACGTCGCCGAGCGTCGGCTTGCCGAAGGTGACCGTTTGCACCTCCGGAAAGGCCTCGACCAGGGCCCCCACGAGTTCATGCCCGCGCGGACGCTCCAACCGGAGCATTCCATCCACGACCTGCCCGTCGAGCCCGAACCGTTGCCGCACGGCATCGCGCAGCCGCTCCGGCGCTGCCGTCTGCATGACGAGCACATCGCCGCCCACGCGACCCTTGAGCGCCTCTGGAGCATCGAGGCCCACCACCCGACCCCGGTCGAGGATCGCTACCCGGTCGCAGCGTTCGGCCTCGTCGAGATCGTGGGTCGTGAGGACGATCGTGATGCCGTCGGTGTCGCGCAGCTCGCGGAGGAAGGCAATGAGCTCGCGCCGGGCCGAGGGATCGAGCCCTGTGCTGGGTTCGTCCAACAGGAGAAGCCGTGCCCCTACCACCAGCACCTTGGCGAGCTCCGTGCGTCGCTGGAGTCCCCCGGACAGCGTGCCGACCCGATCGTGCCGCCGATCGACGAGCCCGAGCCGGGACAGCACGCGCTCGAGCCCGGCGCGCAAGCGCGCTCCGCGGAGACCGAACAGCCTGCCGTGATGCCCGATGTTCTCTTCGACGGTGAGCATCGGATCGACACTCGCATGCTGGAACACCACGCCCAGGTCGCGGCGTACGGCATCCGGCTGCTGGCAGACATCGTGTCCAAGCACGCGGGCCGTCCCGCCGCTCGGGCGAAGCAGCGTCGCGAGGATCTTGAACAGCGTGCTCTTCCCCCCGCCGTTGGGCCCCAAGAGCCCGAACAACTCCCCTTGGCCAATACGAAGCGAGACGCCGTCGAGCGCGACCCGATCGCCGTACCGGTGACGCAGCTCCGCCACGTCGATCGCGGGCACCTGTGCCCCATACTGCTGCTCGTTCACCACCATGGGCTTTCCGCCATAGCGGAAGAGCGGTACCGGAACCAGGCCCGGGCGCGAGTCACCCGGGGCGGCGGACGCCGCTGCACGGGGTACCAGCGGACTCCTCGTCCGCCGGATCGCCAAGCAAGAGGGCGAGGAAGCGACGGGCATTCCGCCGCTGGTCGTGCTGCCGCTCGACCAGGAGCCGACCCTGCTGTCCGAGACGAACGCACAAGTCCGGGTCACGCGCGAGCCGCTCGACCGCGCGCGCCAGCGCCCGGGGATCGTCCGGCGGCACGAGAAGTCCGGTCTCCCCGTCGCGAACCAACTCCGGGATGCCGGACAGGGCACAGCTGATCACGGGCCGTCCGGTCGCCAATGCCTCCATGAACACCGTCGGAATACCATCCATGTCGCCGGTGCGGTCCTGACGGCAGGGCATGATGAAGACGTGATGCGCCTTCATCTGCCGGGCCACTTCTTCCTGCGGAACCGATGCCAGGAGACTGACGTGATCCCCGAGGTCCAGGCGCATGATCTGCGCCGTCAGCGCCGGCCGGAGCGGCCCGTCACCGTACACGCTCAACCGGAAAGCGAGCCCACGCGCGCGCAGGAGGGCACAGGCCTCGAGTAACGTGTCGAGTCCCTTCTTCTCCAGGAAGCGGGCGACGCACAGGAGGCGGAGCCCCGCGTCCCGCGGGGGCGGAGCCTCGACCTGGAACAGGTCGGTCGGGATGCCCACGTAGGCCACCGACACCGGAGTGCGACTCCCCGGGGGACAGCGACTGCGGAGCAGCGCGGCACCGAATTCGCTCACGCCGAACGCATGCGCAGCAGTTGCGAGCTTCCACGCCAGCGTTTCGTTCCGCCGTGACCGGACGGTCGGATAGATGTCGAAAGCGTGCGCCGTGAAGGAGAACGGGATCCCGCCCACCCCTGCGGTGATCGCCGCACAGTCCGCCCGCTGGTTGGCGAAGTGGGCGTGTATCCGATCGACCCGGGCCTGCCGGAACCGCCGCACGTTGGCCAGGGCCTTCGGCGTCACCGCCAGGATGCGCGCCTGGGCGTATGGGTTCCACCCAGCCGCCCGATGCGCCACCGCCAGCGTCCGCACCACCCGCCAGGGGTGGCGCAGCAGAGTCGAGAGCGCGTGCGCCAGGACGCGAAGATCGCAGAGGGCGGGCGCCAGCACGAGCACCGGACGAAGCCGGGCGTAGGTCCCGTGCCGCACCGCGCCAGGCGCGGCCGGTCGCAGGCTGGCGACGACGATCTCGTGCCCCGCGTCCTGCACCTCGACCATCTCGTTGACGACGAAGGGTTCGGTCGGGTCGTACGGATACGTCGGAACGATATACGCGATGCGCATGGGCGGTCGTTGCTGCGATCGTCTCACGCGGCCGCGACAGCGGGAACGCGACCACCTTGCAGGAGGGCGCGATACACCCCGATCGTGCGCGCCGCCATCACCTCGACGGTGAACTCGCTCTCCACCCGGCGGCGGGCCGCGACAGCGAGCCGGCGAGCATACTCGGCGTCCTGCAGCACCCGCCCCACGGCTGCCGCGACCGCCGCCGGCGCCTGCGGGGGCACAAGCACCCCCGTGACATCGGACGTAACCAGTTCGCTGCAGCCGCCGACGTCCGTCACCACCGGAACCGCCCCGGTCGCCATCGCCTCCAGCACCACGTTCGGGAACCCCTCGTACGTCGATGTAAGCGCCAGTACGTCGACGGCACGGAGCACTCCGGGCACATCGTGCCGAAGGCCGAGAAAGCGCACGCGCGATCGCAGACCGAGTTCCCGTGTGCGCGCTTCCAGCCGCGTCCGCTCCCCTCCTTCACCGACAACCAAGAAATCGACGTCCGGGTACGCGGGGGCGACCGTTGCGGCCGCGGCCAGGAACGTCGGGACGTCCTTCTGCGGCTCGAGACGCCCCACCAAGGCGACCAGCCGCCGGGCTGGATCGAAGCCGCTCGCCGCCCGCGCGCTGACGCGCTCCAGGCCGAAGGCAGGGAACCGCGCCAGATCGACGCCGTTCGGCACGACGTGGATCTTGGCCGCCGCGATGCGCTCGTGCTGGACGAGCATATGGGCGATCGCAGCACAGTTGACCAGGTAGGCGTCAGTCCCCCGGTCGAGGGCACGCTCGACCATCACCTGCCAGCACGGTCGGACGATGGTGTTCCGTTCGGCGGCGATCCGTACCGGGATCCCGAGACGCAATGCGGCCAGGCGTCCGTAACAGTTTCCCGCCCAGAGGATCGTGTGCAGGATGTGGGGACCGAAGGCACGCAGGGCCTCGCGCAGGCGTGTCACTCGGGACAGATCGGCGGAACCGCGCCGGGACAGCTCTTCGACGGGAATCCCCAGGGCACGAATCGCCCCCGCCCAATACCCTCCCTGGCTGAGCGAGAACACCAGGGGCGTGAACTCCGAGCGGTCGAGCTGGCGCAGCAGCTCGTGCAGTTGGAACTCCGCGCCGCCTTTCCCCAGCTCGCCGATCACGTAGGCGATGCGGTAAGGGCTCCCCATCAGGGCACCGGGCGGCCCCGATTCCCTTGCCCCGGGGGCCCCTCCGGCTGCCGCTCGAGAGTGGCCTTGAGCCGGCGGACGGCCTGCAGGCTGGCCTCCATCTGCACGAGCTCCTCGACTAGGCCCTGGGTCTGGTCGGCCGCCCAGCTAATCTCCTGCCGGCTGATCGCACTCACCGCACTACGCACCTGCTCGTACAGCGCCAGCAGCTCGGCCACGTCACGCACACCGTGTTGGGGCAAACGGCGCGTCAGTTCGCTGTAGAAGCGGGCCAAGTCCTCCGCCTGGCGTCGGATGTCTCCGCCCATGGTCATCTCTCCGACTGGACTGCTTCTGCGCGCTGCATATTGACGCCTGACCCGCGAGAGGTCTACATCCCCGTGCACCCGTGAAGCAACGGCAGTCTCTGGAGAACGCGCCGCCCGCGCGGACACGAATGGCTCCCCGACGCGCTCCCGGCGCCGACGCGCTTCGCTGGGAGCGCTTCGTCGACCTGCAGCAAGCACTCCTCGCCGCCGCGCCCGACCCGACGGCCGTGGCCGGCTGTCTCACCGAAGCCGTCGCCCGCATCCTCGGGGTGCGAGGCGTTGCCATCGGCCTGCTCGAGGACAACGACTATCACCTGCTCGCGGCTCACGGCGTTGATGTCGCCTACCGCGCCCGCTACCACGGCGCCGCGGCCCACGACGGTGTGGCGCGCGCCCTCAGCGAAGACGACCCCGTCATTTTCATCGAGCCCGCAGCCCCGGATGGGCGCGCGCTACGCACCATCCTGCTGCCGTTCCCGCGCGACCAGATCACCGGCGCGCTCCATCTCGTCGTGTCTGCCGACACCGTCCTCACGGCGGAAGACATGGCGTTGGCGCGCCCACTGACCTTGCTCGCGGCAAGCGCCCTGCTGGCGGCACGGCACTGCGACCGACTGACGCGGACTGTACGAGTGAAGAACGACGGGCTGGCGGCGATGGCGCACGATCTCCGCACGCCGCTCAATGCGCTGGTCGGCTACACGAACCTCCTTCATGAAGGGGCCTTCGGCGCGCTCACCGCCGACCAACGCGAGATCACCGGCATCCTCGAGCGGCAGGCATACGAACTGGTCGACCTCCTCGACGCGACGCTAGACATCGCCCGCCTCGAGACGACGACGCAGGTGCCCGTCCGTACGGAGGAATTCACGCTCGCCGACGTGCTGACCAGCCTCCGGGCTGCGACCTTTGCGCACGCGAGCCGCGGCGGCAGGCTGTTCACGGCTGTGTCCAAGGACCTCCCCCCCATGTGCAGCGACCGGGTCAAGGTGAAGGAGATCCTGCAGAACCTGGTCGATAACGCGCTCAAGCATAGCGGCGACGGACCGGTGACCGTCGATGCCAGCCTGGCCGCCGATCAGGAGAGCGTCCGCGTGACGGTGCGGGATTCCGGTCCCGGCATCGCCGCCGACGTGCTGCCCCACCTGTTCGAACCGTTCCGGCCCGGGCGCGGCCGGCGCTTCGGCAGCGGCTACGGGCTCTATCTCGTCCGCTGCTTCAGCGAGGCACTCGGCGGGCGGGTGGCTGCCCGGAGTACCCCGGGCGAGGGCACCGCCGTCACCGTCGAGCTGCCGCTCAGCGCGCCCCGCCGGTAGCGGCCCCGGGACGACCCGCCCCCTTGGGGGCGAACCGGTCCACGAAGTAGGCACACGTCCGGCGCATGCCCTCGGCGAAATCGACCGACGGCCGGAAGCCGAGCACGCGCTCGGCCTTGCCGATGTCAGCCAGCGTGTGGCGCACATCACCGGCACGCGCGCCCACGTGGTTGCGAGGGGGCTGGAAGCCCAGGAAGTCCCCGATCGCGTCTGCGATGGCAAGCAGCGAGTGCCGCGTCCCGCAGGCGACATTGAACGTCTCGCCGGACACCCCCGGGGTCGACATGGCCAGCAGGTTTCCCTGCACGACATTGTCGATGTACGTGAAGTCCCGCGACTGCTCGCCATCGCCGTGGATCTCGAGCGGCTCTCCCTTGAGCGCCTGATCGAGGAAGCGCGGGATCACCGCCGAGTACTTCGACTCCGGGTTCTGCCGCGGGCCGAACACGTTGAAGTAGCGCAGGCTGACGGTCTCCAGCCCGTAGAGGCGTGCGAATACGTGACAGTAGTGCTCGGCCGCCAGCTTGGACACGGCGTACGGCGACACGGGCCGGGTGGGGAGTGTCTCGACCTTCGGCAGGGCGGGATCGTCGCCGTAGCACGACGAGGACGACGCATAGACGAGTCGCCGCACCTTGGCCTCACGGCACGCTTGCAGCAGCACGAGCGTGCCGGTCACATTGACCTCGTTGCTGCTGAGCGGATCGTCCACCGACCTGGGCACCGACCGCAGCGCCGCTTGGTGGAAGACCCCGTCTACCCCGGCGACCGCGCGACGAACGGTCGCCGCAGCGCGCAGGTCACCCTCGACCAGCTCGACCCCGGTGAGGGTCGCCAGGTTCTCGCGCCGTCCGGTAGAGAAGTCATCCAGGACACGCACCGCATCCCCTCGACGGATCAGGGCTTCGCCGATGTTCGAGCCGATGAAGCCGGCCCCACCGGTCACCAGGTAGAGTTTGCGATCAGGCATGTGCCAAACTGTATGCAAGGGGGGGCACAGTCGCAAGCACGCGCTCCCCGAAAAAGTCCTGCAAAGCCTGGCGGATACTCGGCTGACCGTGGTTGCCCGATCGCCATCCCGGTGTTAGCAAGGCGCGCTACCCGTGCTCGCTCGGCTCGTCCTCCTGCTGCTCCCGGCCCTCGCCCGGACCTCTTCGGCCGCTGCCCCTCCCCTCGCGGTCCCCCTCGACGTCCGGGAGGCCGCCGGCGTCGCGCGCCAGGCCTTCCCGGCACGTGCGAGCGTGCCTCTGCCACGCGGGCGAGTGACGGACGAGCGCAGTCTCTGGCTCGCGACGCCCGGGGGGCGCGCCGCCCTCGCCCAGCTGCAGGTCCTCGAGCGCTGGCCCGATCAGAGCGTCCGCTGGCTCCTGGTCGACTTCCTCGCCGACGTGCCGGCCGGCAGCCACGCCACCTACACGCTCCGTACCGGCAAGGCCGCCGCGCCCGTCAAGGGGCCGCGCGTCCAAAGGAGCGGACGCGCGGGCGGCCACGTCCTCGACAACGGCCCGCTCCACGTCACGGTGCCAGCCGGCGACGCGCCTCTGCTCGCCGAGCTCAGCACGGGACCCCGTCAGGCCACGGTACCGATCGCGCTCCCGACCCTGGCGCTCGAGGGCGAGGAGGGGCGATCACCCACGCCGGGGCCGACCACGATCGAGACCGACGGCCCGGTGCGTACCGAGCTCCTGCTGACAGGTCGCTATCCGCAAGGCGTCGCGTACGAGGCCCGGATCGCCGTCTTTGCCGGCCAGCCAGCCGTCCGCATCCAGCTGACGATCACGAACCTGGCCGACCCGCCGTATGCTCGACTGCGCGCCCTCGCGTTGAGCGTTCCCGGTCCGTTCACCTCGGCGGCGGTTGGCGTCGACGGCGTGCCCCGGACCTACCCCTCGCTCGAGCGCGCGCTCGACTTGGTGCACACGGACGCCGTACCCGCCAGGTTGAATGGCGAGCACGCCGGCCAGCACGCCGATGGGTGGGCCCTCGCCCGGCGCGGGGGATTCACGGCGATGCTGGTCGTGCCGGAGTTCTGGCAGCAGTACCCGAAGGCCTTCCACGTCGACCCGAAACGGATCACCGTCAACCTGTTCGCGCCAGTCGATCAGCCGGTCCTTTTCGGGACCGGTGCCGCAAAAACCCACGACATCTGGATCGCACTCTTCGGCGACCTGACACCCACCCGTGGCGCCGCGCTCGCCAGCGCCATCACCGACCCACTCGACGCCCTGCCGTCCCCAGCCTGGATCGTCTCCACGCAGGCCCTCCCGCAGGCGCTGGCGCCCGACTCTCCCGTGACGCGCGACTTTCTCGCCCGCTTGAGCACCAGCTACGGGCGCTACCGCCAGCATGTCACCTCCGAGCGGTGGGACGACGGCCCGGCCGTCGCCTGCGAGCAACGCGCGGCGGAACACCCTCGTGTCGGCCTCTACGGTGCTCTCAACTGGGGCGACTGGCAGTTTCCCGGCTACCGCGATCGCAACCGGGGCTGCGACGGCTGGGGCAACCTCGAATACGACCTGGCGCAAGTGTTAGGGCTGGCATACGCCGCGACGGGGAGCCCGACCTTCTTCGAGGGGCTTCTCCACGCAGCCCGGCACTATCGCGACGTGGACATCATCCACCACTGGCCGGATCACCCCGAGCGGGTCGGGATGAATCATCCGCACAAGCCGCTCCACTTCTCGATCGAAGCGAAGGAGAAAGTCGACCTCGGGCATACCTGGGCCGAGGGGCTGATCACCTTCTATCGTCTCACCGGCGACGTTCGCGCGCTCAGCGCCGCTACCAAGATGGCCGATGCGATCGCCCCCGGGGCAGGACGGGCTCGGAACCCGCGCCAGTTCGGCTGGCCGATGCTGGCACTGACGAGCGTGTACGACACCACCCGGACACCGAGGTACCTCGATGCCGCCCGCACGTACGCCGATGCAGCCCTGGCCGCGTTCCGCCCGACACCGGCAGCCGGAGACTGGAAGATGGGAATTCTCGCCGACGGCCTGGCGGCCGTCCACGCAGCCACCGGCGACGAGCACATCCGCCGGTGGCTGGTCGCGTACGCCGACGAGCTGGTTGCGGATCCGAGCCGCTATCCCGACCCTCGCTACGCCCTTCCCCTCGGGTACCTCGCCGCCCTGACGGGCGACCAGCGCTACACGGCACGGGCCATCGCCACCGTCCGGACCCTCAAGCTCGGCGACTGGGGAAAGCCGATCGCTGCCATGGGGCGGATAGGCTTCCGCCTGCTGGCCCCGCTCGGGCACATCCACGACGCTGCGGACGTCCCCCCGCCACCACCGTCGCCGAAGGCCAGCGCGCCCTCGAAACCGGCGCGCGAGGAACGACCGCCGAAGGTACCCCCCCGACGGTTCTTCACCGGGCCACCCCCGACCTTCGCCCCTACACCCGACCGCGGCGCTCCTCCGCCGGCGTCGCGCCCCGCACCGCGATGACGGTGACGGTGGCGTGCATATCCTGCCCCGCCCCACGCGGGTTGAAATCGGCCTGCACCTCGGCCGCGCCCACGTCCACCACCCGGAAGCGCACCATCTTCCCGTCCGACACCGTCACCCGGTAGTCGGCGCCGACGGTGAGCTCCAGGCCGTCCGGCAGGCGGTCGCGTGGCAGCGTCCGCACCAGCTCCGCATGCCATGGCCCGTAGGCATCTTCGGCGGGAATGCGCAGGTCCCGCGTCTCCCCCGCCACCATGCCGTCGAGACGCTCCTCGAGGGCCGGAAAGAGCTGCCCGCTACCGACCATGACCGTGACCGGGCCACACGCCCCGGTCGAATCGATGGGCGAGCCATCGGCGAGCTGGACGGTGTACTCGAGCGTCACCACCCGTCCGGCAGCCACCTTCATCATGCGCGCCCTGCCCGCAGCAGCTGCTGCACGATGGCGCCAAGGAGGTCGACGCCTCCCCACGACCCGCCTTTCGTGACCAACGCCAGCCCCCCGTAGGGGCCCGACATCAGCCGGCCGCGGACGACCAGCGGACAGAGGCGCGTTTCCAGCCAGATCGCCGGCAACCCCAGTCCCTCGAGCACCTGATAGGCGGTCTCGCCGCCGATCAGCGCCAGGCCTCCCGGACGTCCGCGCGACAGCGCGGCCAGCGCTGCCCGGCGCAGCACCGCCAGCACGGTACCGCTTCCGCCCTCCAGGGGAGCCGCCGGCGGGAAGAGTGCCGGGCAGCGGCCGGCACGCAGCAGGCGTGCTGCCGCCAGGCCGGCGGCCGTGCCGTCGCCATCCCCGACCTCGAGCGGTTCGATCACCCCGCGAGCCGCGGCCCGTTCCATCTGCGCGCGCGTCGCCGGATGGGCACTGCCCGCGACCACCAGCACCCCCGCCCCAGCGGCCGGCGCCGGGCCGAGGGGACGCCGTCGCGCCCCGTGCTCCGTCCCGAGGACGCGCCGCAGCGCCCGCGCGAGCCCGATGGACCCGGCCAGCAGGAGCGGCCGGCCGCGCAGGAGCAGGCTCCGGACCGCACGCTCCAGATCAGCGTCCGTCTCGCCGTCACAGACGAATACCTGCGCCCCACCGGCCTGGGCTTCGTCCACCGCTTGCCCCAGCCCTCCACGAACCGCCCCGAGTCCCATCACCGCTACCCGGCGGCGCCCGGTGGCGGCCAGTGCCACGACCACGCTGGCATCGCGAATCGGGTTCTGCGGATCGCGCGCGAAGGCCGTCTGATGGACCGGCACGCCACCGATCAGCTGACGTCCCTGCTGGGTCGTGCGCCCCACCTCGGGAATCGCCGGCAGCACGAACGCCTCGTCGACCCCTAACGCATCCATCGCGGCGTCGATCTCGGCACCGAGTTGGCCACGCAATCCGGTGTCGATCTTCTTGAGCACCAGGCCCTTCCATCCGGGGCCCATATCGCCGAGCGCGCCGGTCACGCGCTGCGCCGCATCCGTCGGCGACAGGGTCCGGCTCTGGGTGTTCCGCACCCACAGCGTCTCGGCGCCCGCCGGGGCGTACACTCCGGGCAGCCGGTGCTCGAGCGCCGGCTGCACCGCGATCCCGCCCGGCCAGGGCAAGAGTTCGGCACCCACGTCGCACGCACCTGTGAGGTCGTCGGCAATGACACGTAGAGCATGCATGAGGGACTCGTGAGGGGTTAGGCAAGCAGGACGGCGCGCGCGGGGGCGCCGTCGAGTTCGGGGAACTTGAGCGGCAGGCATACGAGCGTATACCGCCCGGGCGACGCGGAGGAGAGATCAAGGCCCTCGATCACGAATACCCCCGCACCGAGCAACCGGTGATGCACTGGAAAGGCGGTGCTTCCGAAGCGCTCGATCGACAGATAGTCCATGCCAACCGCCCGGACGCCTTCCGCAACCAGCACCTCGGCGGCGTCCTCGGTGATGTACGTGAAGTCGCGCTGGAACGCCGGCGCCTGCCAGCGGGCCGAGTTGTCGGTCAAGCAGAGGAGAATGTCGCCCGGGCGCAGGGCAACGCCGCCGAGCGCGCTTGCATCGACCGCCGCCCGCCCGCGCAAATCGGCCACCAACGCTTCCCCGACCATGCGATCGAGAGGAACGTCGCCGAGGCGTGGCCCGTCGCCCAGGAAATGGTACGGCGCATCGACGTGTGTGCCGGTGTGACTCCCCATCGTGAGCAGCGACAGGTTGCACGCGTCCCCGTTCCGGAGGGCGCGCGCCTGGTCTACCTGCAGGGTCGGATCGCCCGGATAGCTGTGCATCCCGACCCGGTTGGGGATCGAGATGTCGATCACCCGTTGTGCCATCACGCTGCCCGGCCGCATTGCGCGGCGAGCCCGCGCGTCGACGCCCCCTGGCGCGCACCTGCCACCTCCGCCCCCACACGCAGCGCCTCGAGCAGGTTGCGATGATCGGCGATGTTCTTCCCGGCGATGTCGAAGGCGGTGCCGTGGCCGGTCGAAGTCCGGATCAGCGGGAGCCCGACGAGCAGGGTCACCACCGTTCCGAAGCCGAGCAGCTTGACCGCCATCAGACCCTGATCGTGATAGAGCGCGAGCGTCAGGTCGTACGCCCCGTCGCGCGCCTTCAAGAAGACGGTGTCGGCGGGGAACGGCCCTACGGCGTCGATGCCTCGCGCCCGCGCCTGCTCGAGCGCGGGCAGGATATGCTCCTGCTCTTCGTGACCGAACGCGCCTCCCTCGCCTGCATGCGGATTCAACCCCGCCACCGCCAGACGCGGTCGCGCGATGCCCATGTCACGCAACGCGGCATCGGCCAGGATGAGACGGTCGAGGACCCGGTCGGTCCGGATGTAGTCACACACCGCGCGCAGCGCCATGTGGTTCGTGAACAACATGAGCCGCATCTTGTGCAGGATGAGCACCATGGCCGGCCTGCTCCGGCTGAGCTCGCCCAGGATCTCCGTCTGTCCCTCGTACGGGTATCCGGCGGCGTGCATTGCCTCCTTGTTGAGCGGCGCCGACACCACCGCATCGATCTCGCCCGCGAGCGCCAGACGACCGGCCTCGCGCGTGTAGTGCACCGCCGCCGCGCCGAAGTTCGGGTTCACCACCCCCCAGCGATGGGCCGCCATGTCGACGTTGCCGTAGTCGAGGAGTTCGATGGTTCCGGGCTTCCCCTCCGCCTCCGTGGCGCGCTGCAGCACGCGGATCGGCAACCGGACTCCCGTCACCTCCATCGCCCGCTCGAGCACGCGGGCATCCCCCAACACCAGGGGTACGCACCATTGCGTCGCCGCGGGGTCGGCCAGCGACTTGACCGTGATCTCGGGGCCGATCCCCGCCGCATCCCCCATCGTGATCGCCACCCGTGGACGTGTACTCATAGTCTTCACTCCGAGCAGGCCACGGCCGACATCCGTTGGCGCCGCGCGCGCCACGACACCGACGTCACCGTTCTGTAGATGGTTTCGAGCCGATCGAGCACGCTCTCCCACGCGGTGGTGCTCTCGATCGCTCGCCGCGCCGCCGCGCCCAGCCGGACACGGGCGCCGCGATCCTGCAACAACGTCCCGACCGCCTTCGCGAACGCCACCTCGTCCCCATCCGGGACGACCCATCCGGTCACCCCGTCGCGGAGGCCTTTGGCGGAGCCTGCACAGGCGACGATCGCCTTCCCAGCCGCCATGTAATTGAGCAGCTTCATCGGAAACCCGGAACGCTCCTCCCGTGGCGACACCGCCACGTCTGCCTCGTCGAGACGCGCGCGCGCCTCACCGTACGACCCGGCACACACGACCTCCACCCCTGGGATCTCGCAGCAGGACCGGACGGTCTCCGTATCTGCCGCCGCGTGCGTCACCAGCACGAGACGCGCGCGCGGAACGTCCGCGCGCACTCGCACGAAACTGCGCAGGAGGAAATCGAGGTTCTGATAGCGGTCGAGGTTGCCTGCGTAGCACACCAGCCCGGTCGATCCATCGGTGGGCGGTACGGGGTCGAGCTCGGACGGATCGCCGACCGGGTGGATGCATGCGAGCTCGCCCTCGGGGACCCCGCGCTGGCGCAGCATGTCCCCCAGGGCCTCGCTCACGGCGATGCAAAAGTCCGCGCGGCGGGGCACCTGGGCATCGAGCAGCCCGCCCACGGTACGTGCAATCCGGCGTGTCCGCGGCCGGGTAAAATACGTCGGCAACTCTTCCGCGAGCGCGTTGTGGCCGTGATACACCAGCGGGCGCCCGGTCACCCGTGCCACCAACAGGCCGGCGATCGCCGCCTCGTAGTTGTGGGCGTGGATCACGTCGATCCGCTCGCGCCGGACGGTACGCCACAGGCACACGGTCAACCACAGGTCGCGCCCGACGCGTTCGATGCTCGGCCCCTGCCGGCGCACGTCGCGGCGGCCGTACGTGACCAGGTGCACGGTGTTTCCACGCCTCTCGAGGCCGGTCGCGACCTGCTGCACGAGCACCTGCGAGCCGCGGAGCGCCGGATACGGACCGGCCAGGACCAACACGATGCGCATCAGGAATCCGTCTCGAGGTAGCCGAGCGCTGCCAGGCGCCGTTCCAGGTCGCGCGTCTCGTCCTCACTGAAGCGCGTCGGCGCTCCCGACGGTGGCGGGACCAGCTCCGGCCCGAAGCGAGGCACCTCGGTCATCACGCCGCCAATCGGTGCCCCGTCGAGCCCGGCTGGCACCGGCTCACCGGCGAGCGCGAGCAGAGTCGGCAGCACGTCGACGATATCGGCTGCCGGCAGTACACCGGCCGGGCGCACCCCGGGTCCGGCGAAGAGAAACACGCCATGGCGCCGATGGGCGCCGTTCATGCCACGCCCCTTGCCGCCGTCGTGCTCCGTCGGCGCGAGACGGCGCAGCGCCGGACCGGCGCCTGCGCTACGCAGGCAGGATGGGCTGTACCCATCGACCAACGAGAACTCAAGAAGAAGATCCGGCGCCTGCTCCACGAAGGGGCCGTGATACACCTCTTCCCGACGCCAGACCCGTTCCACCACCCGCCGGCCGGTGTCGTCGTACCACGCCTCGAGGGCGTCGATGATACGCGCACGCACGGCGCCGTAGGCAGCGGGATCCACCGTCCCTTCGGGCTCGCGGCCGCGCAGGTTGAGCCACACGCTCGGGTGATAGTCCAGCTCCTCGGAGTACGCCACGGTGTTCGACCAGTCGATGCCACCGAACCGGCAGAGACCCTCCAACCGCCCTGCGGCCGCCGGTGCCCGGCGCAGGACACGCCCCTGCCACGCCACCGGCACGGCACGGAGCGCGGCGGCGCGCACGTGGCCCGCCACCCGGCCGACCAGATTCGTACGCTGGAACGTGAGCAGGCCGCTGTCGGCGAGGTGACGGTTCACGTGAACGACCCGGTCTCCCGCGCCACCACTGCCGTGATCGGAGACGACGGCGACCACCGCATCGGCGGGCGCAGCGGCCAGCACCTGCCCGATCGCCGCGTCGAGCGCCTCGTACACCTCCCGGATGGCATGCGCGAACGCGCTCGGCGCGTACCGTGGCGAGGAAGGGTCGTGAAAGCGCCAGAAGTGATGCGCCACGGTGTCCGACTCGCCGAAGACCACCATCAGCAGTCCGAGCGACTCGCGGGCCAGCAACGACGCCGCCAACCTGGCGCGCTTCCCGACCCCATCCAGCAGACGAGCGATCGCCTCGGCGTGCCAGGTCGGCGTGGTCGCGACCTCCTGGAAGTCGGCGAAGGGCAAGCGGCCGACCAGCCGCTGGATCTCCGGGTACAGGGTGCGCGGCGAGACGAATGATCCGTCGATCGCCGTGGTCAGCGGGGTGTCGAATCCACTCACCATGACCCCCGGCACGGGCTCCGGCGGATACGTGGCCGGCACGGTGAGCACACCCACCCGCCGCCCCGCCGCCGCGAGGTGTGTCCACAATGCGGGCGCCTGGCGGTGGCTGCCGTTCACGAAGCGCACGCGGTAGGTCCCGGGAATGCGCTCCGTGAAATCGAGCACGCCGTGTCGACCCGGGTTGAGCCCGGTCACCAGCGACGTCCACGCAGGAAACGTCGCCGCCGGGAGCGTCGAGCGCAGCCCACCCCACGCCCCCCGCGCCATCAGCCGGCCCAATACAGGTAGGCGACCCGCTGCCACCCACGGAACGAGCAGGTCGAGCGTGGCCCCGTCGAGGCCAATGACGACAACCGGGGCTGCCACCCGTCACCCCCCCGAGGGTTCCGAACCGGTCAGTTCACGTAGCCGAGGGCACGCAGACGCTCCTGCGTGGCCGCATCGCCGCCCGCCTGTTCACTCCCTCCGGCATGTGCGCGCGCCTGCAAGACGGACTTGCCCAGCTCGGCGCGCATCTGCTCGGCCTCTGCCGGTGTACGCTGCACGACGTTCTTCTTCTCGCCCGGATCCGTGGGGAGGTCGTACAACTCCTCGGGGTTGAGCCCCCGCGGGTTGCCCGGGTTGGCCGTGATGAACTTCCACTCGCGCGACCGCACCGCCTGCAGGACGTTGCCCTCCAGGTCCTCTTCGCTGAAGACGGTCTGGCGTGCAGGTGGCGCCCCGCCATCGAGGGGGAGCGGGTGCCCCTGGTAGGTCTCCGGGATCGGGATCCCGGCCACGCCCAATACGGTCGACGCGATGTCGAGCTGGGTCGCCAACTCGTCAGCGACCCTGCCGCCGGCGCCGCCACGCGCCGGCTTCATGATGAGGGGAATGTGGATCTGCTCGTCGTACAGCGTCGTCCCGTGCCACCAGCCGCCATGCTCCTGGAACTCCTCACCGTGGTCGGCGGTGAGCACGAGGAGCGTCTGGTCGTAGAGTCCACGCGTCTGCAGGTAGTCGAACAGGGCCCCCAGGTGTGTGTCGAGGTAGGATATCTCGCCATCGTACAGCGCCCGGTACTTGGCCGCCACGTCCGCCGGCGGGTTCGGGTTGGCGACGCGCGCGTACCCCTCGCCGTTGAACGGGTGCACCATGTAGGGATCGTGCGGGTCCATGTAGTGCAAGAACAGGAAGAACGGCGGCTCTCCTGCCCTGCGGGCGTCGATCCAGCCTCGCGCTGCGGCGGTGACCACATCCGCGGGCTGGTAGTAGTTGTGCACGTCGACCGAGCGCGCCAGGAACCGCTCGCGGACGAGCCGGAGGATGTTGTACGCCGCCAGCTGGGCCGCCGGCTCGTCGGCACCGAAGAACAACGACGGGGCGAGGTAGTGGTATTCGTCGAACCCCTGCTGGAAGTTGAACACCGGCGAGACGTTGGCGTTGTTCGGAAACCCGACCGTCCGATATCCGCCGCGCTGCAGGACCTCGGCGAGGGTGTCGACTCGATTGGGCAGGATATCGGCCTTGTGCACGGCGCCGTGCGATGACGGGTACAGCCCCGTCAAGATGGTGGCGACCGCCGGCCGCGTCCACGATGCCTGTCCGAACGCCTGCGCGAAGCGCACCCCGTCGGCGGCCAGGCGGTCGATGTGGGGGGTCTTGTTGGCGGCGTAGCCGTAGCACGAGAGATGATCCGCGCGCAGGGTGTCGATCATCAGCAGGATGACGTTCGGGGCGCCCGCGGGCGCGGGGCCCCGTGCGACCGCCGCCGGGGGCGGCGGCGCAGGGCGGAGGAACGCGACGGCGTTCCAGGCCATCCCGGCCGCTGCGACGAGCACGCCCGCCAGGACCGGGCGGGCCAGCACACGCCGCCGACCATCGGCACCGCGCAGCGCCCGCCAGAGCATCACGCCGGCCAGCACCACCCCGACCAGCGCACCCACCTGCACCAGCGTCGGGACCAGACCGCGGGGGGCCTGCTCCATGAAGATGTCGCGGATGATGTGAAAGCGCCCGACCACGAACGTGAGCGCTCCCCCGACACCGGCAAGCGCCAGCCCGAAGCCCTCGATCCCGACCACGGCCGCGAACAGCCCGGTACCGAGCCCGGCCACGGCCCCGAGCGCGCCGTAGGCAATGAGCGCCCAGCCGATGGCGGGCCATTCCCCGGCGCCGTGGGCATGGACCCAGCTGAACACCGCCTCGCCGGCACCGACGGTTGCCGCGGCCACCAGCCCCCCTGCCACCCCTGCACCGATCGCCCGGGCGCGCCCTGCGCCGTTCACAGTGTCGCCTCCAAGAGCGTCTTGCCGGCCATGTCCGGCGACACCGGCACGCCGAGGAACGTCAGCGCCGTCGGGGCCAGGTCGACGATGGCCGGGTCCCCGGCCGACAGCTTGCGATTCGACAGGGTGATGCCCGGCGTGTCGGTCACGTTGGAGCAGGCATGGTCGCCGCTCCACTTGCGCGTGTTGGGCTCGAAGATGGCCTTCGGGATACCCCCGAGCGGCGTCCGCCAGGAGGTGCGATAGCCGTCGCGGAAGGCGATCTGCAGATCGGGCACCCGGTTGGGCGGGGCACCCGGGAAGGTTTCCGGCCCCTTGCCGCCGTCGAAGCCGAGGATCACCAGGCGCCGTGCGAACTCCCGCGGTGCCGGCTCCTGCTCCCGGCCACAGCCCAGACCCCACCCCACCACCGTCTCCAGTGCGACGGCTGCCGCCACCATCCGCCCCAGGGTGCTACTCCTCGGGAAACTCCCGGTCGAGCTCCCCTTGATCGCCGGTCACACGCAGGCCCCGCGGGGAGAGTTTGTAGAGGTTCTGCGCCTTCCAGTGCAGAAACCGCTGCTGCTCGAGATCACGCACGTATGGCTCAAGCTCGTCGAACGCCATGCCGAGCTTGCCCGGGAGGACATCCCGGGCATGCAAATACGGCACGTTCGGCGACGCGTCATGAACCCGTCTGTACTCGAGCAGAATCGCCCGCTTCACGTTCACGACGGCGAGCACGCTTAGCGTGCCGTGCCCTCGGGCGCAAGCGGCCGCCGTCAGTCGGGTCAGAGCCGGACGATGTTGTCTCCCTTGCAGGCGCGCAGGGCGTTCCGGGTGTCGACCACCAGGGGCGCCGTCCGCGCAACGGCCGGGTAGTCGAATTCGCGGTGATCCGTGAGCACCACGACGCAATCGACCCCGCCCAGGTAGCCGTTCTGCAACGACAACGAGTCGAGCTCCAGTCCGTCCTCGCGAATCGCCGGAACGTAGGGGTCGGTGTACGACAGGATGGCCCCTTTGTTCTGCAGGATCTTCATGACGTTGAGCGCCGGCGACTCGCGGCAGTCGTTGACCCCGGCCTTGTACGCCACCCCCAGGATGTGGATACGCGAGCCGCGCACGCTCTTGCAAACGCGATTCAACGCGTCGGTGACCTTCTCCACCACGAAGCGTGGCATGCTCTCGTTGATGTGGCCCGCCAGCTCGATGAAGCGCGGCTCGAAGCCGCTCATCTTGGCCTTCCACGAGAGATAGAAGGGATCGATCGGGATGCAGTGCCCGCCCAGCCCGGGGCCCGGATAGAACGCCATGAAGCCGAACGGCTTCGTCTTGGCCGCTTCGATCACCTCCCACACGTCGAGCCCGAGAGCGTGGCTCATGAGGGCGATCTCGTTCACCAGGCCGATGTTGACGCTCCGGAAGGTGTTCTCGAGCAGCTTCACCATCTCCGCCACCTGGGGCGACGACACCGGGACGACCGTGTCCACGCTCTGCTCGTAGAGCGTCTTGGCCACTTCGGTACAGCTGGGCGTCACCCCACCGACGACCTTCGGGATGTTCCGGGTGTTGAAGTGCGCGTTGCCGGGATCGATGCGCTCGGGAGAGAACGCCAGCGCGATGTCGCGTCCGACCAGGAGCCCGGAGGCCTCCAGCGCCGGCTGCACCACCTCCTGGGTCGTCCCCGGATAGGTCGTGCTCTCCAGGATCACGAGCTGGCCGGCGCGCAGGTACTTGCGGATCTCGGCCACCGCGGCCACCACGTGGGTGAGGTCCGGATCCTTGGTCTTGCGGAGCGGCGTCGGGACACAGATGTTCACCGTATCGAGCTCCGCGATCACGGCGAAATCGTCGGTGGCCGTGAAGCGCCCGGCCTCCACCTGCTCAGCGATCTCGCGGTCGTGCACGTCCACGATGTACGAGCGCCCGGCCAGGATGCTGTCGACCTTGCGACGGTCGACGTCGATACCGGTCGTGCGCAAGCCGGCCCGCGCGAATTCGAGCGCCAGCGGCAACCCGACGTAGCCGAGCCCGATGATGCCACAGCGAGCCTCGCGGCGGCGGATCTTGTCAATCAGGGCCTGCATATCTCCGCGTCCTCTCCAGAAATGGTGCGGCGGGCGACTCCGGTCCTGCCGGCGCCCCGGCCCGTAGTTACTCGACGTACCCCAGGTCCTCGAGGCGCTTGCGCACTTCCGCCTCCTCGTCGTCGGTGTAGCCGGCGTCATCCACAGGCGATGGTGCCGTCGGTTGCTCGGCCTCCGGATGCTCAGACATGTTCGGTTCTCCTCTCCTCGTCGATCTCGCACGCGGCCAGGTCCGCCTCGATGCGGGGGCGATGCCGATCCAGCCGGCGCCCGATGAACACCGCCTGGCTCTCGGCCCCACCGTCCAGCTTGAGCCAGGTGAGCTCGTGCCGCCCGCAGGTGAAGTTGAACAGGCAGTGCCAATCACGCCCGGCGAAGCGGACGATCCCCTTCGCGCGCAGGATGTCCGCCGGCAGGTGCCGCAGCAGCCGCTCGAAGGCCTCCTGCCGGAATGCCCGGGCGGTGCGATGCACGAAGCTCGAGATGCCGTCGGTGTGCAGGTGATCGGAGGATGCCCGCGCCCGTTCCCGGTACGTGGCGACCCCGGTCGCGAACAGCACGTCGCTGTCGAGTGCTCCCCGCACCGTCCGCAGGCGCTCCGCCCGCCGGTTCATGCGCGCCAGCCGCTTCTCGACGCGCGCCAGCTGCGCCGCGTCGACCAGATCGAGCTTGTTCACAACCAGGAAGTCGGCGGCGTCGATCTGCGCCCGCGCTACCTCCGTCTCGTGCAGCTGCCGCTCGATGTTGGCGGCGTCGACGACCGTGATGACCGCGTCCAGGCCCAGTCCGGAGTTCTTGACCCGATAGGCCAGCGGCTCCGGGTCGGCGAGGCCGGTCGACTCGATGATGATCAGGTGCGGCTTGGCGGTCTCGATGATCTCCTGGATCGCCAGGTCGAAGCGGTAGTCGTCGATCGAGCAACAGATGCAGCCACTCGACAGCTCGACCATCTTCTCCACCGCCGACAGGCCGGTGATCACCTTGCCGTCGATACCGATCTCGCCGATCTCGTTCATGATCACGGCGACCGGCTTGCCCTTGAGGCCGTGCTCGAGCACGTGCCGCAGGAGCGTCGTCTTCCCGCTGCCGAGGAAGCCAGTCAGGATATCGACGGCGACGGTCCGCACGGCGGCCTCAGAGGAGCGCGCGCCCGGCGAGTCCGTCGGGCGCGTCGTGGCCCATCAGACGGAGCAACGTGGGCGCGATGTCGTAGATCGACACGTCCGGAAGGCGACCACGTAGCGGCGCTTCGGCACCCGCCGTCGACAGGACGAAGATGCCGTGCCAGTCGTGGTTGGCCTCGTCGGGTCCGGTGTCGTTCTCGAAGGTGTGCAGCCCGCCCATGCCGACGGCGCCCACCGACCGCCAGTCGAGGTCGCCGAAGTACACGATCAGGTCGGGGGCGACCCCCTGGACGGACCGGTAGAGCTCCTCCGGACGGTAGGCCTTGGACCCGATCGGCCGGCCCTTCTCGTCGGTGATCGCCTCGATGCCGGCGATGATGTCCGAGCGCACGCGCTCGTAATCCCCGGGATCGATGGTGCCGGAGGGCTCGCGGCCGCGCAGGTTCATGAACAGCCGCCCGTAGTAGCCCCCGTCGCCCCAGGCCCGCGTCTTCGACCAGTCGATCGGCACCTTGGCGATCGGCGTCGGCTTGGTGGGGGTGGTGGAGAGCGTCAGGTGCCCCTCACGCATGAGCCACTCATTGAAGCAGATGCCACCCTCCATGTTCTTGACGCCGTGATCGGACACCACCAGAACGAGCGTCTCCTTCGGGCACAAGGCGAGCATCTCGGCGAGCTCGCGGTCGATGTACTTGTAGTAGTCGTGGATCGCGGACTCGAAGGGGTTGCCGCGCTCGTACTTCCGGTGCGCGGGGTCCATGTAGCTCCAGAAGCCATGATGGATACGGTCGACACCCATCTCGACCAGCATGAAGAAGTCCCAGGGGTGGGTGCTGAGCATGTGCTTAGCCAGGCGGAGATGCTTGCCCGTCTTCTCGTACACGCGGCCGAGGAGCCCTTCCTTGTCGGCGGTGCGGAAGTCTTCCACGTCGAGAACGTAGCCTTCCGTGACCCGCTCCACCTCGGCCTTCAGCTCGGCGGGGTAGGTGTACTGGCTCTGCGTCGACGGGGTGAGAAAGCAGGTGACCATCTCCCCGTTCAAGGGCGACGGGGGATATGTCTGCGGCACGCCGAGGACGATCGACCGCTGACCCGCAGCGCCCAGCCGGTCCCACAACCGCGGCACCTTGACCTGGGTCGAGTTGGCGAAGCTGTACCCGTCGTACGAATGGTCCTTGCGATTGCGAAAGCCGTAGAAGCCGAGCTCGCCCGGGTCGCGGCTCGACATCATCGCCGTCCACGCCGGCACCGTAATGGGTGGATGCGTGCTCCGCATCCGGCCGTGCGCGCCGCGTGCCATCAGCCCGGCCAGGGTGGGCAGATCGTCCCGCCAGCGATCGAACACCAGCGCCGGAGCGGCCGAGTCGAGCCCGACGATCAACAGCTTGGGGTAGGTCAGCACGGCTGAACCGGGGTTTGTAGCGAACTCCGCCCGTCGCTGGCAATCACGACGCCCGGGCCTTCGCAGCCGTCCGCGGTGCGCCACCGCGCACGCGTGCCATCAGGCGCGTATACTCGCCCACGTCGGCCCGCCCGACCAGGACCGTCTCACGGACGGAACGCCCCGATTCACGAACAAACATGACGAGCAGGATGAGGGCCGCCACGCTGTACGAGACGGCCGTCGAGATGGCCGCGCCGGAGATCCCCAAGCGCGGAATCAAGATGACATTCAGGCCGACATTGATTCCGAGTGCCGCAATCGCCGCTGCAACATTGACCCCCTGGCGATTCCGGCTGGTGAAGTTCCTGGTCAGGATCATGTACAGCGAGATCATCACGATCCCCGGCAGCATCAAGAGCATCGGCTGGATCGCGCCCGCGAACCGGTGTCCATAGAGGAGGCGGATCGCGAATGGCCCGCCCAGGGCATACCCGACGCCGACGGCAGCGGTCACGAACAACGTGTGCCGGCAGACCCGCGAGGTGGCCGCATGGGCGTCTCCTTCGGAGGCCCTGGCGAGGCGCGGGAAGAGCACCGTGCCGGTGGCATCCGGGATCTTGAGGAGCAGGTTGGTCAGGTTGACGGCGACGCCGTACAGGCCGACCTGCGTCGGGTCGAGGAGCATCGCGATCATGTACTGGTCGATGCGCAGATGCAGCGTCGCCGCCAGCGTCTGCACGTACGACTTGCCCCCGAAGCCGAGCATCCCGCGCGCCAGCGGTACGTTCCAGGCCAGATGCAACCGGGCGACACGGTGCACGCGCACCGCGAGCCAGACCGTCACCAGCACCAGGATCGCGGCCTGCGTGACGACGGCGCCCATCAAGCCCGTATGCAGCCAGAGCAATGCGGCCGCCATCCCGATCAGGCCGAGGACGGTCGGCACCACGTGCTGGAGGTTGTACTCGCGAAAGCGTTCCTGCGCCTGCAGCACGCCGAGCAGGTACGTCTGCAGGAGCACGAACGGGAGCGTCACGAGCGCGGGCCAGAGCGTCCCCTCCGGCACGCCACGCAAGATCGTGGCCAGCAACCAGTCGCGCCCGACCCAGCACCCCACCGCCAGGCCAACCCCGAGCACGGCGGCGATCCAGAGCGCGTTCGAGGCTACGTCGGACGCCGACGCCCCGCGTCGCCGGATGAAGTAGACGTTCGCCTGCGGGATGCCGAACTTGACGAAGTTCGACAGCGTCGTCGGCAGCAACACCAGGAGCTGCAACAGTCCTCGATCATGCGGACCGAGGGCACGGGCCGTGATGACACTGGTCCCGATGCCGAGCACCGTCACGAGCAGCTGCGCGCCGAACACGCCGAGCGAGTTGCGAACGAAGCGGTCTCCGCCGGCCTCAGCCATCCGCGCGCTCCGCCGCGACCGCAGCCGTCGCCGGACGGACCGCGTAGAGGGCGTAGCCATCCTCCCGTACCACCAGCTCGCCGTCCTGCACCGTGAACTCGCGCCACAACCGCTGTACGCCGGCCTCGAACGGATCGCCGGCGCGATCGAGTCCCGTCAGATCGACGGCGACGTGCGTGATCCCGAGCTGCTCGCCCACGCGCGCCAGGGCATCCGCCGAGCGCACCTCGCGATAGTCGATCATCCCCTGCTCGAGGTAGCTCGCCAGGACGAAGGGCCGCTCGATGTAGTACGGGTGCGGGACCTTCTCCAGCACCAGTATCCGGCCCGTCGACGGCACTGCAGCATTGGCCCGCTCCCAGAACGCATACAGCGACGAGTGGCGACGAAGGAACGCGTCGGGCGCCAGGCGCCCGAGCGCCACACGCACCTGATCGGGCCACAGCGGGCGGAAGAGCCGGGTGGTGAGCGCGAGGTTGCCCGCCACCGTCAGCACCAGCACGGCAAGCAGCCCGCGCGCCCCGAGGAGCGCGCGAGCGGCCGCCATTGCCGCCACCAGAGCGAGCGCGACCCCGGGCAGCACGTACCGTGGGTGCGCCCAGGCGCCGCCGGCGATGATCGCCGCATAGCCAAGCCCGACCGCGGCCGTCAGCCAGACGGCGGCCCGCCGCCGACGGACGAGCACCAGCGCGGGCGCGAAGGCCAGCAGAAACGGCCCCACCTCCTGGCTCTGACGCGCCGCATTCTCGAACGAGCCGGGATGCATGGTCAGGTCCCAGGGGAAACGCAGCACGTCCAGGCCCGCATACGCCGACCCCTGCCGCCGCTCGGCGTGGGTCGACCGGTACTGGCGGTAGTAGTCCTCCAGATACACGCTCGCCGCCGCACTCCAGTGCCGGCCCCCGAACACGGTGTAGCCGAACGGGTAGAGCGGATTGCCGGTGTCGATCGCGTTGCGCACGTAGCAGGGCAGCGCACAGACGAGCACGATCCCCGCGAAGCCGAGCCCGACCCCGATCAGCCGGCCCAGGGATACGGCCCGTCGCACGAGCACCACGACGACCGCCAGCCCGATTAGTGCCGGCACAAGGAGCCCCATGAACTTGCTCCCTCCGGCCATCCCCGCCGCCACCGCGGCCCGGTGCAGGTCGCCCGCGCGGGCACCGTCCATCCAGTCGAGGACGGCGGACACGGCCAGCGCCAGGTACAGCACGACGCCGAAATCGGAACCGGCACGCGTCATCAGCGACCAGCTCATCGGCAGTGTAAAGAACAGCGCCCCGGTCACCAGGCCACCGCGGCGGCCGAGCAGGCGACGCCCCACGCCACCGAGCGCACACGCCGCCAGCACGCCGAGTGCACCGTTCAGAAGCCGCGCCAGCACATCCCCACGTAGCGCGAAGCCGATTGCGAACAGGAAGTTCTGCAGGAACTGCACCTGCCCCCAGAACGTCCACGGCGTCTCGACCAACCCCCCCTGCAAGGCATACAGGCGGGGATACACGAGGTGGTACTTGGTCTGGTCACCGCCGATCGGCGGCGCCAGCATCGCCGGCAGTTCCGACGCCAGCACGACGGCACAGACCACGAGCAGCCCCCACGTCAACGGATCGCGCTGGCGGCGCGTCGACGCCGCGACGCCGGCCATGGTCCCGGCGAGTTCCCGCCCCCCGGCGAGCAGCGCCAGCGCACCGATCGCCGCAATGGGGCCGACCCGCAGGCACCCGGCAGCAGCGAGGCCCAGCCCGACGAGCCCACCCAGCCCGAGGCCAACCGCGATGCCGCCGAGCAGGCGTTCGCCAGCGCTGCGCGGGAGCCCATCGACCACGCGCAGGCAGGCGAGGCCGGCCGCGCCGGCCCCCACGAGCATGGCGAACAGGACGAGCAGGTCGATCATCGAACCCCGAGGTAGCCGAGCCAGTAGATCAGATAGACGAGGGCAGCCCACGCCCCGAGCGCGAGCCGCACAACGGGCAGGTCCACCCGGGCCTGCCGCGAGCGCGGCGCCGATCCCGCCGACCCCGCGAGGTCAATAGACGAAGGGAATGATGCGTTTCGTTCGAGCGACATAGTGAGGGAACTCCGGGAAGGTGCGTGCCAACGCCTCGTCCTCACGGATCATCCGCACGGCCAGGACGAGGAGTGCCGGCAGCGCGGCCCACACGACGTACCGGCTCCCGAGCGTGAGCGGTGCGCCGAGGGCGATCAGTGCTTCGCTGACGTACATCGGGTGACGGACGACCGCGTACGGCCCACCGGTCACCAGGCCCGCGCCCTGACGAGGCTCGATGAAGGGAGAGAGGGCGCCGCCGAGCGCGTGGCCAGCCACCCGGTAGAGCACCACCCCGGCGGCAAACAGCATGCCCCCAAGTACCCGTCCCGCCGGCGCTCCGGCCACGATCAGGCACTCGAGCGGCGGCCCGGCAAGGAGAACGAAAAACAGCCGATGGTGGAGACGGGTCAGCCCCAGCGGCTCGCCCCAGATCGGATGCACCGGTTCGGACGGTGGGCCGGGCTCGGTGCGCACGCGGACGATCAGAGCTGCCAACAGCACGGCGTAGACGACACCCCAGATCACGGCTCGTCGGCCACCTCCGCACCGGAGGGCGCCAGGCCTGCCCACAACGTGCGGCCGATACGCACGGCCGCCAGCACCAGCACGACCAACCCCAGCTCACCCGCCCACACCCGCAGCGCCGGCGTGGTCACCAGACTGGCCAGGAACGCACTGCGCCCCGAGGGATCGATGATGATCTCGTTGAACAACGTCACGGGCGCGATCCAGTGGGCGTCGCTGAGCGGCCAGAGAATGCGGACGCCGTGCGGAGCCTTCGCGTCCGTGGTGACGCAGTCGACGAGCAGGTGGGAACCATAAACCGCACCGGCCCACACTCCGGCGCGCAGTGCCGGACCCGCCGCGCATCGCCGCCAGCGCGCCACGACGCCAACCACCACGCCGACCACGACCGCCGCGAGGAGGGTGTGCGACACTCCACGGTGAAACACCCCCGGCGTCCCGAGCAGCAGGCCGGGCAGGAAATCGAAGTCCGGCGCGTTGGCAAGCGCGACCGCCGCCAGCAGAAGGGCGGGCCGCGGCGGACCCTGCCGCCGTGCCACCGCGTACCCGAGGTAGCCGGCGGCACCGTGAACGAAGCACAGCGCCATCGGAGCCGACGTACGAGACGACGTCTCGCGTCAGGGAGCCTGCTTCGCCTGCACCGGTGCCGGGTCGTCGGCCGCGGCCAACTCCAGCAGCGGCGCCTCACGGCGTCGGCGGCCGAGCGTCAGCCGCAGCTTCGCCAGGAAGAAGAGATTGCCGAATCCGTCACGCCAGATGTTCAGCTTGCTCGTGCCGATACGCTCGCCGTAGTAGATTGGCATCTCCCAGCACCGCAGCGCGGGGTGCGTGAAGGCGAGGATCTTGAGCTCCTCGGAGAGCGCCATGCTGTCGCTCTTGGGGGCGATCTTGCGCAGCACATCGCGCCGGAACACCCACATGCCCGACTGCGAGTCGACGATGAACTTGAAGAACAGACACATCATCGTGCCCGACAGGATGGCATTGCCCAGGAGGCGAATGGGGCTCTTCGTCTCGCCGCTGCGCGAGTACCACCGGCGCGCGGTGATGAAATCGAGCCGCTCCTCGGCCAGGACGTGGAGCAGCAACGGGATCGAGTCCGGCGGATAGGTACCATCACCGTCCATGGTGACGATGATGTCCCCACGCGCGGCAGCGAAGCCGGTCTTGTAGGCGCGCCCGTAGCCCTTGCGGGCCTCGTACACCACCCGGGCGCCGAGACTGCGCGCCACCTCGGACGTGCGGTCCGTCGACGCGTTGTCGACGACCAGCACCTCGTCGACGATGGGCGGCATCTGCGCCATCACGGCGCGGACGCCCTCTTCTTCATTGTGACACGGGATGACGACCGAGATGCGCTTGCCGCGATACATGGCGACCTCCGATTCAGGCGTTGGCGGCGGGGGTGGGGTGTGTGCCGCAGGTGGCGAGCGTAGCGCGTGCGGGTTGCTGGCCGGTCAGCTTCCGCCAGGCCTTACGCATCTTGAGGCTCGACCACTCCTTGAGCACGGCGGGCATCATGCGGGGATTGAACAGGATGTTGACGGTGAGGAAGCACTCGTAGGTACAGAAACACTTCGACTCGCGGATGAACTTGCGCGCCTTGTCGGCCTCGCTGCCGAACCAGATCTTGCGGAAGTCGTATCCGGACTCGCGCACGTTGCCGAGTTTCCGGTCCACGAGCAGCTCGCATGGGTACACGTCGCCGTTGGCGAACAGCGCGCCACCCAGGTTCCCGCCGTAGCAGGGAATCTGGTACTCGTTGTCGCGCGTGATCTTGGCGATCAAGCGGTGGCGGACGATACGCTTGGCGTTGATGAAATCAGCGAACGGGAAGGAGTCGTAGCCCGACAGGGCACCGCTCTTGTACTCCTTCTCCATGTGCGCCGCGTACTGCTCGTATTTCTCGACGTTGAAGAACTTCGACAGGGGCTCCTTGGGGGCGCCCCGCGTCAGCAGCGTGAAGACGGTGTCCACGTCGAGGTTCTTGCGGAACCACTCGTAATTTTCGATCAGCACGTCTTCGTTGTGCTTGGAGACCGTGGTCTCCACCTGGACGCTGAAGTTCTTGTGGTGCTTCTCCACCTCGCGCAGCGCCTTATAGGTCTCGACCGAGCGCTTGAAGAGCCCCGGGAATACGCGGATCTCGTCGTGGAGGGCCCCGACGCCGTCGAGCGACACGTCGATGTGCAGGTCGAGGTCCGGGCATGACTCGACCAGGTCCTTCACGATCGACACCGTGCGTGCCGTGGTACTGCCGTTGGTCGGGATGCCGACGTTCCGCACGCCCGTGTTCTTGTGGAAGATCTTCACGATCTCCCCGATGTCCTTGCGCAGGAACGGCTCGCCGCCGGTCGGCAGCAGGAACATGAGGCTCCCCTTCCCCATGCTCGCCGTGAGCTTGTCGATCTCGTCGAGCGACAGCTCCTGCTTCCGGTACACCATCGACGGCTCTTCCCACCCCGGGTGGGCCCCATCGGCAAGGAGGCAATGCTTGCACTTCGCGTTGCAGGCGTCGGTGATGAAGTAGACCAGGTACACGGGCATCTGGCCACGCTTCCAGATCATCTTCGTCCCGTGTCGCATGTAGTCGAAATAGCCCATCCAAATCCTCCTTACCGAAACCCTAGTAGCGCTGCCCGAGGAAATACGTCACCAGGCCCACTCCGGCCCCGAGGGCCGAGACCAGGAGCTCGAGCCAGAGCAGCGGCACCGCGCCGAGCGCCGTGCCCCATCCTTCGGTCGTCCGGATCGTGTTGAGAAACTCCCGATTGAGCGCAACCACCCCGCCGAGTGCGACCGCCTCGCCGGCCGCCAGGGCTGGCACCGGGACCGCGGCCCCGAGCATGAGCGCCGCCGCGCCGAGCACCGTCAGTGGAATGCTCGCCACGTACCCGGTCGGCACCGACGTGTTGTTCTGCGATAGCTCGCCGCGCTGGCGCAGCTTGAGCCGCATGAGCGACACCGCCCGCATGTAGTCGGTACGCAAGAGGCCCCAGAGCGAGTACCGCTTGACGTGCTCGACCTCGAGCTCCGGTTCGACCCGCACACGGATTCCGAGGCGGGCGAGCTTCTGCCCGAAGGCGGTGTCCTCCACGTTGGGCGTGGCGTAGCCGGCGTCGAAGCCGCCGGCGCGCAGGAAGGCCTCGCGACGGATGCCGGCCGCCGTCGTGTAGAATAGGGGGACGTCGCCGGTCTGGCGCACGTACGTCCACCACATCCACAGGTTCTTGTACTGGCTCGGCAGATTGCGGTGCCGCATCACCGGCGCCTGCACGCCCACCACCCCGTCGACGTCGTCCTCGGCAAAGCGGGCCATCATGCGGGAGAGGGTGTCGGCGCGGACCATCACGTCCGAGTCGATGAAGAAGAGCACGTCGCCCTCGGCGACGCGCGCGCCCAGGTTGCGGGCGGCCGCCGGTCCCACCCGGCCACCGCTCGGGACGATGCGCACGGGGAAGTTGCCCGCGATCGCCCGGGTCTGGTCCGTCGACCCGTCATCGACGAGGATCACCTCGAACTCCGACAGGGTGGAGTTGCACAAGCGGGTGAGACACTCGGCCAGCGTGTCTTCCGCGTTGTACACCGGGATCACCACCGACACGCGGGGCGTCCTGCCCGCCGGCTGCCGCCGGCGCGCGAGCCAGCGCGCCATCGACGTGACCCGAGTCCAGCCGGGGACTGCTTCTTCCGTTCCGGGGCGTGTGCCGTTGGGTCGCATGACGTGAATCACCTCGAGGGAATCATCCCGGGGGGCGCGTACCCGCGGTCGCGACGGTCGTGCCCAGGGCGGCATCGAGCCGTTGCTTGAGCGCCAGGGCGCGCTCGGGCTCCCGGCTGCGCAGGTCGTTCGTCTCCCCCGGGTCACGAGCGAGGTCGAAGAGCATTTCGGTTCCTTGCGAGGTCGAGATCAGCTTGTACGACCCGTCGTACACCACGCGCACTCCGCGGTTGTAGACCTCACCGTACCGGGTCACCAGGAAGGGGTTGATGTGCTCCTCGGCCAGGCTGGGGTGGGTCACGTGCGGCAGCGGCTCGCCCTGCACGCCGGCGGGCACGGCGACTCCTGACGCTCGCAAGACGGTGGGCAGCACGTCGACGAGCTGCACCGGCACCTCCGACACGCCGCGCAGGCGCTCGGGGCCGGGAAACTTCACCACCAACGGGATGCCCAGCACGGGCTCGTACAGCATGCGGCCGATGTGTCCGACCTGCCGGTGCTCGCCCAGAAACTCGCCATGGTCCGCGGTGACGATGACGAGCGCGTTCTCGTACCGACCACGCGCCCGGAGCGCCGCCAGCAGCTCGCCCAAGGCCGCATCCATGGCCGCCAGTTGGCCGTCGTAATTGGCCCGGATGAACGCCTGCTCCGCGTCGGTGAAATCCCGGATGGCGTGCGTGTAGAGATCCGCAGTCGCGAGCCGACGCGCGGCCGGGGCCAGCTCGCGGCTCCACCGATCGTACGGCGGCGGCGCCAGCCAGGGCTGATGCGCCTCCATGTAGTTGAGGAACAGAAAGGCCGGCCGGCCCCCGGGCTGCTGGTCGAGCCACGACAGCGCCAGGGCGTTCATCGCCGGCGCGCTCCGGAATGGTTTGAGGCAGAACCCGGGCTGGAAGCGCTGCACGAAGCGCACCACGTGCGGACGCAGGCGGAACAAGATCGACGGCGCATCATCGTAGCGCTGGAAGCCCTGCGCCAGTCCGAAGTCGCGATAGAGGTACGAGAAATTGGCGACGAACGCCGCCGTACGGTAGCCGCGATCGCGCAGCAATTCGGCCAGCGTGACGGCCTCGCGCCGAAGCGGGAACGCCACCTGTCGGCGGCCGTCGATCGATTCGCCGCCCAGCCACGCCCCGGCGAGGTGCGCGCCGTGCCGCCCCGGATACTGCCCCGTGAACAGGGACGCGTGTCCTGGCAGCGTCCACGCCGACGGCGATCGCGCCTGCGCGAAGCGGAGCGCGTCCTCGGCGAGGGCCGTCAGGTGGGGAGAGGTCGCGCGCGCATAGCCGTACGTCGACAGGTGATCGGCGCGCGTCGTGTCCAGTGACACGAGGATCACGTCGGGCGTCCCCGGCGGCGGGGGCACCCCGGTCACCAGCGGATCCTCCAGCGGGGCCGTCGAGAGCGGATGGCCCCATAGGATGCCGGCGATCGCCAGGGCAGCAAGCTCGAGCCCGGCACGGACGGTACGTCTACGCACCAACACGCCGAGCAGCCGATCGACGAGCAGCGCGGCCAGGGGCGCTCCCCCGAAGACCAGCGGGACCGTGAGCTGGCCGAGAGCTCCCCGCTCCTCCTCGAGCACCAGATTCGTGACCGCGAGCGCCGCCGTGGCGAGCACGGTGACGTGCAGGAAGGCGAGCCAACCGCGCCGGTCCGCCCCGCCGAGCCGCGTCCCGAGCACGGTCGCGACCACCGCCATGCCAACGAACAGCGCCTCGGTGCCAAACCCCGGCGGGTCGTAGACGCGCAGGAACGCGTACGCCGCCGCGAGGCCGAGCGCCAGGGCGACACCGCCCGCGCGGCCCGCCAGCACACCGACCGCTCCACCGGCCACGGCCCCGACGGCGACGTCGTAGCCACCGATGTCGAGCAGGACCGGCGTCGGCACCGTGCCGCCCGCCGCCCAGTTGAGTGCCCCTTCGAGCACCCACCAGACTGCGCCGGCCACCGCGCCCGCGAGCGCGCCCACGGCGGCGTTCGTGAACACCCGCATGCCTAGTCCCCGGGTCCGAATCGCCAGATCACGTTGAACGCCGGCCGGCGCCCGTTGCGATGCGTGACGATCGCCATCCCGATGCCGAGCAGGCTCCAGAAAAACACCTGGATGGTCGGGTTGTAGAAGGCGTTGAAGTTGCTGATCGACACCAGAAATCCGACGCCCGAGGAGAAGATCGCCCACAGCATCAGCGCCAGGCGCGGGTCGCGCACCGCGTGGCTGCCGCGGTAGATGCCGGTCAGGGCGGCGCCGATCACCCACATCATGAGCACCCACCCGATCAGCCCGGTGCGCTGCATGAGCGTCAGATGCATGTTCGCGTTGAGCTCCCGTCGCGGTGCACCCGCGGCATCGCCCTCGATCTCGACGACACTCACCGCCCCCTTGCCCGGCTCGGGGCCGAACAGGAGATCGACGGGCGCGGCTTCCGATGCGAATACCGCATCCGCGAGCGTCAGGCGCCGGCCGAACTCGGCGCGCAGATCCTCCGGCGCGAGCCGGAGGCCCCCCAGCACCACCATCACGAGCGCGAACACGAGGCTCACGCCCGCGAACAGGCGGAACATCCGCTGCGAGACGCGCCAGCAGAACACGGAGCCTGTGAGCCACAGGGCCAGGAACCCCGTCCGGGTCTGGCTGAGCAGCACGCCGATGATGACCACCGTGGTGCAGATGAGCCAGAAATCACGCTCTTCGCGCCGTTCCGCCAGCACCAGCTCGACCAGCACGAGAGGCATCCCGAGCACCAGATAGGCCGCCAACACGACCGGGCTTCCCATGGTGCCGGTCACGCGGTGGGACAGGTTCCCCGCCCCGAGCGCCCCGGGGGCCGCCCCGGCGTGGGTCTGCAGCACCACCTCGAGAATACCGAGCAGCGCCACGGCCACCGCCGCGAGCGCCCCGATGCGGGTCGCCCGGCTGGCGAAGTCGTCGGTGATCTCGCCGCTCACGATCAAGAAGAAGAGCAGGAACCCCGAGGCGGTGAAGTACGCCGCGTCGCGCAGGCGCGCGCCCATGTCGCCGGCCACCAACCCGGCCACGACGCAGGACAGGATGAAGCACGCCATCGGCAGGTTGGTGGGTGTGCGATAGACGTACAGCCGATGCGCCGGCACCTGCCGCACCAGCAGCCCGGTGGCGAACAAGAGCCCCAGGAGCTCGACCGGCGAGAGCCGGAAGCCGGCTACGCGGAACTCGAACGGCGCCTGCAAGATGGTGGGCAGGAAGGAGGCGGACAGGAATAGGAGGCCGAGGAAGAATCCCAGGGTCAGCCACCGGTTCAAGAGCTTCACGAACGTCGCGACCACCAGCTTCACGTCGAGCCACACGCTGCGATGGCAGATGTAGAGGCGGTCGTACCGCAGTTTGTCCCGCGGATGCGTGAAGTAGCCGCCACGCAGCTGCGCGAGCCCGGTCATGCCGGGCCGTACCGCGAAACGGGCCATGTAGTTCGAGATCTCCCGGGTCGACGTGGCGAGAAAAATCGGCCGGATGGGCCGCGGCCCGACCAGGTTCATGTCGCCCTTGATCACGTTGAACAGCTGCGGAATCTCGTCGAGTTTGTATCGCTTCAGGAACCGCCCGATGGGCGTGTAGAGGTCGTCGCCCGGCGTCAGCAACCTGGCCCCGATGCGCTGCTCGGCATTCACCTCGAGGGTGCGGAACTTGTAGATCGTGAAGGGCTGAAGCCCCCGACCGATCCGCGTCCCGCGATAGAGGATCGGACCGCGGCTCGTCAGCTTGGTGATGAGCGCGATCGCCAGCGACACTGGCAGGAGAAGGATCAAGCCCACCGTCGCCACCACCACCTGCCACCAGCGACCCCACCGGCGTTCCGGTTGCTCCCCCGGGAGGCGCAGCGAGCCCCGCAGGCTGGGCGTCGGCTCTTTCAACGCTTCGAGAGCTGTCACGTCGCTTTCTCCGTTCTGGAAGGGTCAGGCCCGGGCGACGGCTGCCGCCGTGCCGACCCGGGAAGGGGATGCCGTGTTCAGGATCTCGTCATGCCATACGGTGAGCACCAGGAGCGCCCACAGTGCATGGCTCCGATCGGCCCGGCGTTGCGTATGCTCCTCGACCAGGCGTCCGACCGCCTCCGGATCGAGCAGGCCCTGCCGGCGCAGCCGGCTGGGCGCGAGCGTGTCGTGCACGAACTCGCGCAGACTCCCCGCCAGCCAGCTCGCCATGGGCACGTTGAAACCGAGCTTCTTGCCGCGCACGATCGCCGCCGGCAGACGATCCGCCATGGCACGTCGCAGCAGGTACTTGGTAGTGAGTCCGCGCAGGCGGAGGCGCGGCGGGATGCGACGCGCCAGCTCGACCACGCGTCGGTCGAGGAACGGCACACGCGCCTCGAGAGAGTGCGCCATGCTCATCCGGTCGGCTTTCGCCAGGATATCCGCCGGCAGATAGAGCGCCGTATCGATGTACTGCAGGCGATCGAGCTCTTCACCGTCGGACTCGGCATACAGCGCCTCGAACAGCCGCACCGTCGGCGCGACGTGGGCGTCCGTCCCGTTGGCGGTGATCGTGGTTTTCAGGTCCTCGTGCAGGAACGTCTTCCACCACAGGTGGCCAGCGGCCGGCGACAGGTAGGCGCCGGTCACGAAACGCTTCGCCTTGAAATCGAAGCTCACCCGCTCATGCGACACCGGCAGACGCCGGACCACCTCCGGCACGAGTCGGGTGCCGATGATGCGGGGCAGGCGGGCGTACGCTGCCGCGAAGCGGCGGGCGCGGTAGGTCTCGTACCCGGCCAAGGTCTCGTCGCCACCCTCGCCACACAGGACCACCTTCACGTGCCGGCGTGCCAACTCGGAGACGTACCACACCGGCAGCGCCGTCGAGTCGGCGAACGGCTCGTCGAAGTGGCGCATTATGGTGGGCAGCAACATCGCCGCATCGGGCTCGACCACCAGCTCGTGGTGCTCGGTGCCGTAGCGCTCGGCGACCGCACGCGCCAACGGCAGCTCGCTGTAGCTGCGCTGTCCGAACCCGATGGTGAAGGTGCGGATGGGGTGCACGCCCAGCTCGTGCATGAGGGCGACGATCGTCCCCGAGTCGAGCCCGCCCGAGAGGAACACCCCCAACGGCACATCGCTCATCAGGTGGCTCTCGACCGCCGCCCGGAGCGTCTGCAGAAGCTCAGCCTGCCATTCCGCCGTCGTCCGCCGCTCCGTCGACGCCACGTGGCCGCGCAGGTGCCAGTAGCGCGTCTCCCGGACACGCCCGCCGTTCGCCCCCGGCTCGGCGACCAGCACGTGCCCTGGCGCCACCTGCCGTGCCCCAGCAAAGATCGATGCGGGATCCGGGACGTAGCCGAGGGTCAGATAGTCGTGCAGGGCCTGTGGGTCGACCCGCCCTTCGAGCCCGCCCGCGAGCAGACACTTGGCTTCCGAGCCGAACAGCAGGCGGCCGCCGACCTCGGCGACGTAGAGGGGCTTGATGCCGAGGCGATCACGCCCCAGCACGAGCCGGCGGGCGCGCGCGTCCCACAACGCGAAGGCGAACATGCCCTCCAGCCGCTCGACCGCGGCGACGCCGTCCTCTTCGTAGCAATGCGCGATGACCTCCACGTCCGAGCGCGAGCTGAACTCATGGCCCCGGGCGATCAACGCGGCGCGCAGCGCGGCGCTGTTGTAGATCTCGCCGTTGCACACCACCTGCACGCTACCGTCCTCGTTGCCGAGGGGCTGGTGCCCACCGGCGACGTCGACGATCGACAGTCGGCGCATACCGAGCGCGACCTCGCGGTCCGCGAAGCCGCCGAAGTCGTCCGGCCCGCGGTGCACCATGACGTCGCACATCGCCCGCACCCGTTCCGTGTCGGCGCGCTCGCTGGATCGGAGCCGCAGCTCGCCCGCAATCCCGCACATGGCTCAGCACGCTCCGTTCATGCGGCCAGCCGTTGCCGCTCGATGGCCGCCGCCAGGTCGACCACGGGTCCGAGGCGTGGGCTCACCCCGAGCCGGGGGAGCGCGAAGGGATCGAGGCCCGGGCGGAGCGGCCCGTTCTGCGACGTCGCGCCGGAGCGGAAGCCGAGACGGCGCAGCATGCTGGCCACGTCGGCGTCGAAATACCGATGCCGGCCGCCGCTGTTCGGGTACGCGAAATGGCGCACCGGTGCCCCGATGGCGGCGGCGATCGCGTCCCGCGAGGCCACGATCTCGCGCTCCGCCTCCGCGGGGTCGGCGAGGGCGACGTTGATGTGGTGCACGGTATGGGCCCCGATCGTCCAGCCGCTGCCGGCGAGCTCGCGGACCTGATCCCAGCCGAGCATCACCCCGGCGAGCTCCCGGCGCAGATCGACACCGGCCGCCGCGGCGGTCGCCGCCAGGCGATCAGCGCGCTCCGTCGCCGACAACGGCACCAGCGCGCGCGTCAGAACCCGCACCGTGGAGCCCCGCCGACCCGGCGCGGCGAGTGTGAGCGCCGGCAGGCCCGGGACCCGGAGCTCGTCGCCACGCGCCGCGAGCACGAGCGCGCGCACCGCTGCGGTCCACAGCGGCGCATCGGCATCGACGCCGCCAGTGGCTACGTACACGGTCGCCGGCAATCCCAAACGGCGCAGCACCGGCAGGCCGAGGCGATGGTTGTCGGCGAAGCCGTCGTCGAAGGTGATGGCGAGCGCGCGCGGCGGCAGCGCACGACCACCGTGCAGCGCCTCCACCAGCTCGTCGAGGCTCACTACCGTGTAGGCGCGCCGCACGAACACCATCTGCGCCTCGAAGGCGGCCACCGGCAGACAGATCTCGGGCGTGGCGTACGAGACCTCCGCCGTTCCCTCGGTGAGCGCATGGTAGCGCAGCACCAGCCCCCGCATGCGCTGTCGCGACAGGCGGGCCAGGGCGAGCAGACCCGAATGATACAGGGCCCGCTTCACGGCCCACGCCCCCACGGTCCCGACCGGCCTCATTCGACGTACCCCAGACCCTGCAGGAACTTCCGCATCTCGCCCTCGTCGCCGCTCGACAGCTCGACGCGTCCGGCCGCCCCACCCTGCCGCGCAGCGATCTCGACCGGGTGGCTCGCGAGCCACTCGGGCTCGAGTGCCTCGGTGACCACGCGCCCATCGAGATCGTCCGGCAGAGGGACCCCGAGGAGATGCAGCGCCGTCGGGAGCACATCGGCGACACTCGGCGGATCGAGGACGACCCCGCGCCGGAACGGCCCACCGGCCGCGACGAAGATGCCCTCGAACACATGCGACCCGCTCACCTGACGAAGCAGAGCGTCGGGCACGTCGGTGACCAGATGGTCGAGATCGAAGCCCCCATGGTACCCGGGTGCCGTCTCGACGATCACGTCGGACGCATCCTGCGCGTGCGGCCCCTGATACACGTCCTCACGCCGCCACACGCCCTGCACGAGCGGCGTTCCGGTCTCGGGATGGCGCAGCCCCGACAAACGCTCGATCAGCTCGTCGCGCACCCGCTCGTATTCCACGCCCGGCGTCACGGTCCCCTTGTCTTGACGCCCGACCAGGTTCACCCAGACACCCGTGATCGGGTAGTAGATCGGCACGGCGTAGGCGCGTGTCCGCTCCCACGCGATCGCTCCGGTCGCGTTGCGCAGCCCGCGCAGCCGGCGCTGCATGCGTTCGGGCAGATTGCGCTTCAACCACATGCGCCCGGGGAGCACGGGGCGGGCGTGGTCGATCAGCCGTCGCATGCCGTTCGCGACCTGCGCCCGCCCGCCGGCCGCCGTGAGCAAGCCCGCCCCGCGCAGGAAGGCGTTCAGGTTGAGGGACCATGGCGGCGCAGGTCCCCCGCCGTGGTCGGACAGGACGATCACCGCGGTATCCTCGTCGAGGCGTTGCAGAATGCGGCCGATGGCCGCGTCGAGTTCGCAGTACCACCGCGTCACGATCGACCGCAGGCCGTCCGGTGCGCCCGCTTCGTGTACGGGCGAGGTCGGATCGTGCAGGCCCCAGAAGAAGTGATGCAGACTGTCGAGGATGCCGGTGAACGCGATGACCAGATCCGTTCCGCGTCCCAGGTGGTCGAGCACGATGCGCTCGAGCAGCTCGACCTCGAACCGGTTGCACCCGTCGAGGGCCGACACGTCGCGCGCTCGCTTGGCCACCGCCACCTCGTCGTGCGACAGCTGGCTCACCGGGCCGATCTCCGCCTCCACCGTCGCCGGGCGTGCATAGGCGCGCCGCCGGTCCGGTACAGGCGGACCGGCGACCACCACGCCGTTCGGCACGTCCCACGCGGGAAACGTCATGGGCACGCGATACGACAGCAGCCGACGTGTCCCGACGGCGCCGAGATGGTCGAGCAACGTGCCCCCGCGGAAATACGACGAATTGACGAGCGTCTCGCTGAAGCCCGAGTACCGGCGGCCGTCCAGGTTCTGGAAGTTGAACACCCCATGCTTGCCGGGGTGCTTGCCGGTCAGGAACGTCACCCAGGCTGGCGCCGACACCGGCGGGCAGGTGGAGCGCAGGCGTGCGCGTACGCCCTCGCGCGCCAGCTCGCTCAGCACCGGCATCCGGCCGGCCGCCATCAACGGATCAATGACGTCGAAGGTCGCGCCGTCGAGGCCGAGAACGAGCGTGCGGAGGCTCATCGTCCAGTCTCCCACACGATCTTCTTCTCGCCGCGCGCCAGCCAGGTGAGTGCCAGCAGTGGCGCCAGATGCAGGAGGCAGAAGTAGAGCGGAATGAAAGCCCCCGGCAGACGCACCCGCGCCCGCTCGAGGGCATACGCGACCACCCCCGCGCCGTAGACGATCAGCTGCCCCCCGAGGACCAGGCGAAAGATGCCGCCGTGCGCCGCCAGCGGCACGCTGGCCGCCAACAAGACGAGCAGCAAGACCGGCGACAGCCAGCGCAGTACGCGGTGCGACCACAGCTGGACGGCGAACCACGGATGCTTGAGCGGATTCAGCAGGTCGGGCATGCAGAACGCGCCCCGCAGCCCGCGCGTGATCACGCGCGCGCGGCGGTGCAGCTCGTCGCGGAGCGAGTGCGATTCGGCCTCTTCGAGCGCCGGGGCGCGCACCTCGAGCACCGTGCGATAGCCCCGCTGCGTGATCAGCCCCGGCTCGACGAAATCGCTGATCGTATCGGCGGGCAGGGGCACGTACAGCACCCGGCGCAGCGCACAGCAGCACCCGGTGGTGCCGATCAGCGAGTGGACCTGGCTCTCCCAGATGCGCATCTGCCGCTCGTAGTTCCAGAACAGCGCCCGGCCCTCGCCCGGCGTCGTGCCCTGCTCGCGCAGGTAGATGAGGTCCCCGCTCACGCAGCCCACCTCGGGGTCGGCGAAGTTCTCCACGATGTAGCGGATGTTCTTCTCGGGATAGACCGTGGTCACGTCCGAGAAGAGCAGGATCTCGCCGCTCACGTGCTTGACGGCCTCGTTCTGCGCGGTCGTCTTCCCGCCCCGGTGCGGCATGCGGAGGAGTCGGACGCGTGGCGCGAACTCGCGCACGATGTCGTCGGTGCCGTCGGTCGAGCTGTCGGAGACCACCAGCACCTCGAGCCGATCGGAGGGATAGTCGAGCGCCAGCGTCTCCTGGAGCTTCCGGCGGATGTGCTTGCCCTCGTTGTAGGCACAGATGATGAGCGAGACGGTCGGCTCGATCGGCGCACGCCGCACCGGACGCCCCCGGAGCCACGCCATGGTGCCCAGGACCACGAAGTACCCGACATACACCCACGCAAGCACGGCGAGGGTGGCGAAGAACACCACGGCCGCCATCACGGCTCCTCCGACGGCGCATACCGTAGGCGCAGAATCGGGGCGCGCAGTGCCGCCCAGCCGCGGCGCCCGAGGCAAGCCTTGGCGACGTTCTTCCCCGCCTCGATCGCCTGCAAGCGCCACAGCACGCGGCGCTCGGCGTTCAGGATGGCGGTGAAGTCTTCCACCGCCATCCCCTGCCGGACGGCGATGCGCCGCATGAGGAGGGGGCGACTTCCCGGGTACCACCACCCCACCCGGCTGGTACAGAAGACCCGATAGCCGAGCGCCGCCAGCACGGGCTCCATCCGGGGCGCCTCCCAACCGCGCGGCAGCGAGGCCGCGCGCACCGGCTGCCCGAGCCGCTCCTCGATCCACGCCTTCGACTCGCCGAACTCGCGCCGCAGGCCCGCCTCGTCGAGCTGGTCGACGAACGGATGCGTCAGCGAATGGCTCCCGATCTCCATGCCGCCCGCCACCATCTCGCGAAGCTGTGCCCAGGTGACGTACCCCGCGGTCTCGACCAACGTCGGCACGACGAAGAACGTGGCGCGCAGCCCGAGCTCCCGCAGGATCGGGAACGCCTGCGTGTAGTCGCTCTCATGCCCGTCATCGAAGGTGAGGCTGTAGAAACCGCCACCCAGCTCGCCGGGCACCTGGCTCACCGGGATCGCGCGCCGCGACGACTGCGCGGCCGCCAGCGCATGGGCGCGGAACTCCTCGGACGACAGTACGTACGGGCGGTGCGTCGCCGGTACGTCAGCAAGGCGCCCGGCGGGCATGACGTCGTGGAAGAAGAAGACGGCGGCGCGGGGCCTCATACGTATCCGAGCCCTTCCAGCATGTCCTGAATGCGGGCCTCGTCCTCCGCACTGTACTGGTAGCCGTTGCCCTGCACTGTGTACGGCACGTCGGCGACCGTCACCGGGCGTCCCCCGATCACCTCCGGACGCAGGGCCTCGGTGAGCACGCGCCCGTCCATGTCCGCGTCGACGGCGAGCCCGAGCAGGTAGAGCACGGTCGGGCCGACATCCTCGATGGCCGCACGCGGCAGCGTGAGCCCCGCCCGCACCTCGGACCCGTACAGCACGAGGATGCCGTCGCGGGCATGGTTCCCCGTGCGCTCCTCGGGTCCGCGCCCAGCGGGCATGAGCGCGCGGCGCCCGAGGCCTTCCACCATGCAGACGGTGCGCGAGGTCTCGATGAGCAGGTCCGGGGCGTCCTCGCTGTACGGCCCGCGGTACGCCTCGTCACGCCGGTGCACCGCAGTCACGATCGCCTCGCCGGTCTGCGGGTCACGAAACGCCAGCAGCCGCTCGCGCAGGCGCGCGAGCACGCGCTCGTACTCGGCACCGGGCTCGACCACGCCGTGCGGCTCGCGACCGCGCAGGTTGATCCACAAGCCGCTCCCCGGCGCCGACGGGCAGTACGCCTGCGTCCGGCTCCAGTCGATGCGGTGCGCGACCTTGCCGAACGACGCGAGCGCTTGCGGCACCGCCTGCTTGAGGCTCTTCGGCAACACGCGGGGCAACCACCCGAGCCCGCTCCGCCGGAGGCCACGCACGATCGCCTTCGCATCCACGCCGGCAGCCGACAGCCCGCGCCGTGCGGCCGCGTCGGGATGGAGCGTCAGGAATCCCTCGTCGGCGAGCCAGTTGAGCACGCAGAAGTACGTGTGCAGCGGGGCCGAGCCGTGATCCGACAACAGCACGACCGAGGTGTCGCGCGGCAGGCGTTCGAGGAAGCTGGCCAGCGAGCGGTCGAACGCGACGTGGAAGTCGCGGATGGTGGATTCGAGCGGATGACCCGGACCGGGATAGGCCGGGTGTGCCGGATCCATGTACCGCCAGTAGAAGTGCTGGAGCTTGTCGAGGGTATGGAACATCACCCAGAAGAGGTCCCAGTCCTCGTGCATGAGGAGATGATGGACCTCGGCGGTCTGCACCCGCTGCAGGTCGAACGCGTCCTGCCGGAAGGCGTCGAGCTGGCCACGCTTGAGCAGGTCGGCGTCGACCTCGAGCCGGTAGCCCGGAATGGCGGCCGCGAGCGTTTCCTTGAGCGCCGCGGGGGCGACGAAGTCCTCGGCGCCCTTCGGCGTCATGATGCCCGAGATCATCACGCCCGGGATCGGTTGTGGCGGGTACGTGAGCGGCATGTGGAGCACGCAGCTGCGCAGGCCGTGGTGGGCCGCGATGTCCCACACACGCGGGCTCTTCAGATCGCCGAGGGTGACCGGAGTCCGCCCCCCCAGGCCCCCGGCACTCGCCTTGTAGAAATTGAAGACGTTGTGCTTGCCCGGATTCCGTCCGGTCGCGGCGGACGTCCACCCCGGTGGCGTCAGCGCGGGCAGCGTCGAGCGCAGCGGGGCGTGTACCCCCTCCGCGAGCAACCGCCCCAGCGTGGGCAGATGACCGGCAGCGACCCACGGCAGGATCAGGTCGAAGGTGGCGGCGTCGAGGCCGACCACGAACACCCGGCGTCGGGAAGCGGTCACGCCGCCCTCCCCCGTCGGCTCGACAGCCGCTCGTCGTACAGCCGCTCGAGATGCGCAATCATCGCACGGGCACCGTACCGTTCCTCGACCGCCCGCTGCGCGCTCGCACCCAGCTGCCCGGCGCGTTCGGGATCCGTCAGCAGCCGGAGGATCGCGCTCGCCATGGCCTCGACGTCGTCGGCATCGACGAGGATGCCCGTGCGCTCTCCGTCAACGATCTCGCCCGTGCCGCCCACGGCGGTCGCTACGATCGCGCGCCCGGCCGCCATCGCCTCGAGAAGCGCGTTCGACATCCCCTCTTCGCGCGACGGCAGCACGAAGACGTCCATCGCGGCGAGCGCGGCGCGCACGTCCGAGAGTGTCCCGGTCAGGTGCACGCTCCGGTCGATGCCGAGCTCCGCCGCGGCCTGCGCGAGCCGCCCGCGCAGCGGGCCGTCACCGACGATCACGATCTGCGGCCGCAGCCCGTTCGCCCGCGCCAGCATCACTCGGGACGCGGCGAGCAGATGCTCGTGGCCCTTGCGCGCCTCGAGCCGGCCGACGGTGCCCACCACCGGCCGCCGCGGGTCCAGGCCGAGTGACGCCTTCGCCTCTGCACCGATGGCCCGCGGCCGGAAGTGCTCGACGTCGACGCCGTTGCGCAGGATCGCCCAGCGGGCGACCGTGCCCTGTCGCTCCGCTTCGCTGCGCAGCGCCTCGGCGTTGGCGATGATGGTGTCGACCCGGCGGCCGATCATACGCCAGGCGAAGCGCGCCGCCCGGTCGCCGCCGGTGAGGCTCCGCTTGCTGGCGAGCACAAGCGGCACGCCGGCGAGACGCCCCGCGATCGCACCCACCAACGCGGGGCGCCACTGATAGCCGTGCACGATGTCGATCTGCGCCGCGCGCAGCGCCCGTGCCGCGCGCACCATGGCGAGGCCGGCCTGCGGCGTCGTCAGGCGACGATGGATACCCAGGGCCGTGACCGGGACGCCCGCGTCCCGCAGCTCGGCTTCGACCTCGCCCCCGCCGCGCAGCGTGTAGACCTGCACGGCGAAGCGTGCCGGGTCCAGCAGCGCGACCACCTGCTGCAGGTGCCGCTGGGTCCCCCCAGTGGTCAGCAGCGGGGCAAAGAAGGCAATCCGGGTCATCGCCATGGCACGGCCTAGCGATCGGCCTCGATCAAGAAGCTGACGACACGCAGGTCCTCGGGGGTGTAGCCGGCGAAGCTTCGGTGGACGGACGGCCGGAAGGTGCGCCAGGTCTCGTCGTCCTGATAGCGCACGATCTCGCGGACGCGAACGTTCTGGAATCCTGCGGCCTCGAACAGCCGGACGAAGTCCGACAGGCGGTAGCGATTCGAGAAGCTCTCCCGGTTGGAGTACATGAGGTTGTAGAGCCAGGTGGGATAGCGCAGGAAGTGCAACGGATTGTCGGTGTGGCGGTTGTAATGATCGCAGGTGTCGACCCGGTGCGACGTGACGCCGCCCGGCCGCAGCACACGCGACATTTCGGCCAGGGCCGCCCCCAGGTCCGACCGCCGGACGTGCTCGAGGGCCGCGATCGAGAACACGAAGTCGAACGTGCCGTCCGGAAACTGGAGACCACGCGCGTTCGTCCCGTAGCGCGTCACGAGCGTCTTCTCGTCCGGGGTCGCCCGCTCGGGCGTCCAGCGCAACGCCGCTCTGGCGCGCGCTACGTGCGGGTAGCCGCGTTCCTCCAGCACCGTGAGGATACCGTCGTACAGGCGTCGATCCGTGACCACACGGTCGCCGTTGATCTCGACGTTCGCCACCCGCCGCGCACCCGCCGCCAGGGCGCACAGCGCCAGACCGTACGTCGGTCCGGAGCCGATCTCGAGAATCGCTTTCCCCTCGAAGAATCCCTTGCCGAGGAGTGTCTCGCGCGTGTGCCAGTAGGCCAGGGCGCGGCGTACTCCCTGCGCGACATCGTACGTCGCCCTCGGCCGCCGGACGCGTCGCAGAACCCGACGCAACCCCTGTGGTGCAGCGAGGAGGTTGATCGTGGCCTCGCGCGGCACGGCCATCCACAATGGCACATCCCGGCGCGCGACCGCACCCGCAGCGGTCGTGTCGCAGCCCGGTGCGAGCTCTCCGTCCTCTTGCACCTGCATCGCGGGTCTCCAGGTCATGCGGCCGCCAGCGGCCCGTAGCGCCGGCGCCCCGCCATCGGCAACGGCGCGGCCTGCACCTCCGGCATGCTCTCGAGATACCGGCGCATGACCATGATCATGCCGATCATCATGTACGTGATGGGGTTCATCCACAGGTCCGCGAACAGCCCGAAGAAGCTGAGCAACAGGAACACGACCCGGAACGCTGCCGCGATGTGTGCGATCTCGTGGTCGCGGTGGGCCAACCGATTCACCACTTGGAGGTCGCGCCACGTGACGACGAACAGCGCCACATAGAGTGCCAGCACGAACACGCCGCCCTCCGATGCGGCCCACAGATACGAATTGTGCGGTGGGCGGAACCACTTGTCGCGGTACACCTGGCGCGACACCTCGCGAAAGTTCCCGAGTCCGACCCCGAGGAGCGGATAGTCCCTGACGATCTCGGCGGCTCGCTCGACCGTGACTTCTCGCTTGACGTTCGACGACGCGCCCACTTCGCCTTGGTCGGGGTTGAGGGAGGTCATGCGCTCCCACGTCGCCGCGGGCACGACGGTCAACACCAGCACGACCCCGAGCGCCACCAGCCCGCCGAGTTGCGCGCCCGTCGCGCGATAGCCGCGCGGCCCCGTCTGCAACAGGAGGCCGAGGACGAACATCCCCAGGAACCCGCTGCGCGAGCCGGTGACGAGCAACACCAGCGTCGCCGCCCCGCAGGCCCCATAGGCGAGCACGCGGCGCAGGTTGCCCGGTCGCGAGCGTCCCCAGAACCACCAGCACGCCACCTCCATGAGGCAGATCATCGCCAACTTGTTCGGGTTGGCACCGGCGGTCAGGCTGGCGGCGGCGCGGAAGCCACGATTGAGGTTTCCGGTCGCCCAGTTGACGAGCGCCGACGGCACCGCCGCGTAGAGCGACAGCATGAACACCGCGAAGACGACGCGGATGTCGCGTTTCGACCGTACGAATACGAGCAGGTAGATCAGGAATACCAGCCGCGTGACGAAATCGTGCGTCATGCTCTCGGTGCGGTCGAGCACGCGTCCGCGTCCGCGACTCTGCTGCAGCAGCGGGAAGAGCGTGTCCGCATGGAGCAGGCCGAGGAAGAAGACGACCCCGATGGCCGCAAAGAGCAGGACCTGAGGGGTCTTCAGGAACGACAGATCGCGCGTCTCGATCACGTACCCGATCAGCAGCAGGAAGAAACAGAGCCCGAGCAGGTTGTTGACGGACACGACCCCGAGCGCCTGCAGGACGGTCGGGTACGCGTCGAGGAGATACACGACGCTCATGGCCGCGATGCCGACCACAGGCTGGACGAACAGGAGGCCGCCGACACTGATCGACAGCCATGCCGCCGCGACGATCGCCTCCTTCCCGAGATACGTCGCCAGGATCGTGAGCGCGGCGATGAACGGACACGCGAGCATGATCGCCACGCGGAGCGCGGCGGGCGTCCCGGACAAACGCCGGTAGCTGGTCGGGGCCGTGGCCATGGGGAATCGGCGTGCCGAGTCGGTCCGGCCCTAGAGCATCTCTTCCAGGAACCCGGGGATGTAGCTCCGTCGCCGATTCAGGATCGAGCCGACGAGCTTGACGCCCACGCGATCGAGACTGCGCCGCAGCCGTTCCACTTCCGGAATGCGGGTCCGGTCGGCTTCGATCACGATCAGCGCCGCGTCCAGGCGTGGCGCCAGAATCGACGCGTCCACGTACAGATTGGCGGGCGGCAGATCGACGATCACGAACTCGAACTGGGACCGCAGCTGATCGAGCGCGGCGGTCACCCCGGGGGAATCGAACAGCGTGGTTGCCGCGAGCGAGGAGTGGCCACAGCCGATGGCCAGCAGGTTCGGGATGGCGGTCGGCAGCGCGACCTCGGGAAGCGACTTGGTGCCCTCGATCAGTTCGGCGAACCCGCCATTGCGTGGAATGCCGAACACGACGTCGAACCCCGGCGAACGGAAGTTGGCCTCGACGACGACGACCCGCCCACCACGCCGGCGCACCAGCACGGACGCGAAGATGGCCGCAGTGGTCGTCGTGCCCTCGCCGTGGCGGCTGGCCGTGATCCCCAGCACGCGCGGCGCGGCCCCGGTGTCACTTGCCGGCGCCACCAGGAGGTGGGTGCCGAGGCGTTGGTACGCCTCTTCCACGTCCGGACCGAGATCGAAGCTGAGCGCGACGCGCGGATGGTCGTTGGATTGGCCGTGGTCCGGAAACAGCCACCGCCAGCCGCCTCGCTTCCCGTGGCCGTTTCCGTTCCCGTTGCCATGCCCATTGCCATTCCCAGTGCCGTGCCCGTTGGCATGGGGGCCGTTCCCGTGGCCGTTGCCATGCCCGTTACCGCTGGCCTTGCCGGCGCGTTCGGCTTCGAGCTTCTTCAACGCATCGTATATCCGACTCATCGCGACACCCCTCCCGGGGCCTTAGGACCGCCCGATCGCGGACGTGGTCTCCAGTTCGGGAATCACCGCCAGCACCGGCAGGTCGAGGTAGCGCTCCACCTCTTCCTCGAAACGCAACCGCCGGTTCAGGTACTCGATCACCACCGCCATCGCCGACGCGAGGCCGAGGCCGCCCACCAACCCGAGCAGCAGCGGCACCAGCAAGCCGTTCACGGGTTCGAGCGGCGCCGCGGCTCGCTCGAGCACGCTCAGGTTCACCATCGACTGGTTCTTCATGGTCTCGGTGATGCGCGCTTCCTCCTGCTTCTTGCGGTACAGATCGAGCGCGTACACCTTGCCCTCGATGTTCTGCTTCATGTTGGCGACCGTGAAGCGCAGATCGCGCAACGTCTGGAGACGTCGCTTGGTCGCCCGCACACGCGCCGCCAGCGACGGCTCGCGCTCCCGCGAGTCGGCGAGCTGCGCCTCGAGCGTGTTCCGGTTGCGCTCGAGATCGCTGTACACGTCGTTGCGACGGACGGTCTGCGAACTCAGGACACGCTCTGCCTCCTGCCGCAGCTGGGCTTTCAGGTTGGCGATCTGCTCGTTCTTGTCCCGCACGCGCCGATCAGTCGGCATGTACGCCTGCAGTAAAGCGTTGCGCTCGATCTCGAGATCGGTGAGCTTAGCCTTGAGCGCCTGCGCCGACGGGTTCAGGTGATACTCTTCGGCGTAGGGGATCTCGGGCTTGGTGCGCTCGAGCTGCGCCGTGACCGCCTTGTACTTGCGCTCCTGGCCCCGCACCTTGCCCCGGTGCCCGCGCAGGTTCTTCTGCTGGTCGATCAGCTCGTGCGAGAGCAGCTCGATCTCCTGATCGACGTCGACCACATCCTTGGCGCGGAGGAAGTTCCGCAGTTTCTTCTGCACCGCCTCGAGTTCGGTCTCCTTCGCATGCAGTTGCTCGGTGTAGAACGACGACATGCCCTCGTTCCGGTACACGTGCGCGTGGTGCTCGAGGTACACCTCGGTGATCGCGTTCACCATGCGCGCCGCGCGCTCCGGATTGCGTCCGAGGTAGCTGATCTGCAGCACGTTGGACCCGGGCATCGGCTGCACCGTGAGCGCCAGCTGCATGTTGGCCAGCATCTCCTCGAAGGTGCTGCCAGGCTCGGGCTGCACGCCGATGCGCTTGACGGCTTCCTCCAGGACCTCGCGGCTTTTCACGATGTCCGCCTCGGTTTTCACGACCTCCTGGCTGAGCGGCAGGTACACGCTCTTGGACGGCGCCTCGGCCGGCGCCAGCTGCACCGTCTCACCCAGCTTCACCAGGACCTTCGTGTTGGCCCGGAAGGTGTTCGGCCGGAGGAGCGCCGCGATCGCGGAGGCGAGGAAGACGACCAGGAAGACGCCGACCACCAGACGCTGGTGCTTGAAGACGGCGTACAGGAACGCCCGCATGGCGAGCGTCGCGCGCCCGCCCACGGACACGGGCTGGAAAAACGTCCCCGCATCAGGCAGCGTCTGCAACGTTCCCATCGCGCGTCCCTACTGGCTCAACGAGTAGCCGACGCCGACGCGCGGCAGCGCGGGGATCAACCCGCGCACCCACTGGTCGACGACGACGTTCGCGTCGGCGACCCAGGTCGGGGGCACGTACACCACCGTGTCCGGCCGTAGCCGGACGCGCTCCGGTACCCCGTCGTTCACTACCTGCTCCATGTCGAGCCGGGCGGCGGAGAACTTCCCGTCGCCCGAGGGGGTGAGCAGTAGCACACTGTCGAGCTTGGCCGTGAAGCGAAATCCACCCGCCTGCAGAATCGCCTGCAGGGGCGTCATGTCCGGACGGAGCACGATGTACCCCGGCTTACCCACCTCACCGCCGACGTACACCCGTTGCTCGCCGAGCTTGGTGACCACCACCGTGACCTCGGGATTCCGCAGATTCCGCGACGACTTGTCCACGATGGTCCGCTCCAGCTCGGTGGGCGTAAGACCCACCGCGACGAGCTCGCCCGTCGAGGCCAGCGAGATGCGCCCGTCCGGCCGCACCGGCACCTGCTCACTCATGTCGGGCTGGTACAGGAACCGTACGTGCAACTCGTCCCCGAAGCCGATGCGGTACTCGGCACCCGGGGTGGGTGGCGGTGCCGGCTGCAGGATGGCGGGAGGCGGCAGCGCCGGAGCGGGCGCCTTCTGCGCACACCCGTCCATGAGGGCAACCAGCCCTATCGCCACCACAACGCACGCCTGTTTCGATCTTTGCATCCCTACCGTCGACTGCATCGCTGCTCTCACGTCTCCGTCTGCATCGCGCCCGTAGCTCCGCCGATCCCCGCCGAACGGGGTATTCTCTGCTTCATCTGGTCTTTAGCACCCCCGGCTGAGCCGCCGGAGCATCCCGGACCGACGCGCGGTCCGGCAATTACAGTCGGTCGACGAGGCCGACAGGGACCTCGACGCTGGCACCTTGACGTAAAAAATCGAGGAGGACTTTGACCCGCCCGCGGTGGGAGCAGGGGCGCTCGATGACGGCGATCAAGCCGGCGAGCGGACCGCTGCGAATCTGTACGCGGTCCCCGGGCCTGAAGCGCGCCAGCGGGCGAATCACACCGCGCTCGTCTGCACTCGAGGCGATGAGGTAGATCACGCTGTCCTGGACGGGCGTCGGCACGGCGCCAAAGGCGACGAAGTTCCCGACGCCGGGCGACCAGACCACCCGGTAGTACTGCTCAGGCAGCGCGATGTGGACGAACAGGTAACACGGGAAAAGCGGTGAGATATGCTCGCGCCCGTCTTCCACGATGCGGGGAAGAAAGGCCGCCACACCGCGTCGCTCGAGCTGGTCGGCCGCGTACTCTTCCTTGCGCACCTTGGTCCTGACCACGAACCATTGCCGATCCCGATCGGTACTCTGGGATGTCGGCCAGCCTAGGACCATACGGAGCCATGTCAGGCTGCAATTTCAATGCCATGGACATGTCGATTCGCAGGCGGATATGGCTGTTTTCCTGAAGGTTTCGGCCATCTACAGCGTCCGGGAATCCACCCCCTTATCGCACCCCTGCAGCCCTCGTGCAGACCCGCTGCCGGCATCTCCCGAAACGCCCAGCGCACCTGCGCTCATGCGCACGACATTGCACCTGCATCCGATCGTGCAGATGCACAAGCCGGTGCGCCCACATCTCGCCCGGCCGCATGGCATATGGCATCGTCGCGCGACCTCGCATCAGCGGGGTCGCACAGACGCGACACCCGGCTCACCCGCCGTTCGACAGCATCTCCGGGCCCTCGCTCTTGCCGCGCATGCGATATTCCTCGCGCCGGAGCCCGTGGAGCTTCATCTTGCGGTGCAGTGTGGCCGCATCGACCAGCGCGTGCTTCGCCGACAGGTTGATCCCGCCACGGTACTTCCGCAGCACGCGCGCCAGGTAGTCCTTCTCGGCGCGCCGCAGATACTCCTTCAGCGGCACCTCGTAGTCGTAGTTCGTCTGCCGGCCATTGCCATTGGACATCTCCTTGCCGACGCTACTGTGCCCCGGCAGGTCGACTTCGCGGATCACCGAGCCGCTGGTGCGCAGGATGGCCCGCTCGACGACGTTCCCGACCTCGCGCACGTTACCCGGCCACGAGTAGCTCATCAGCTGCGACAGCGCCTTGTTGGACAGCCGGTTGATACCCTTGTCCTTCGCCATCTCGCTGTTGCGCAGGAACTCCCCGACCAGGAGCGGGATGTCCTCGATACGCTCGCGCAACGGGGGGATACGCACGGGCACGACGTTGATCCGGTAGTAGAAGTCCTCACGCATGCGCCCTTCCGCGACCGCCTGGGCCAGCTCGAGGTTGGTGGCGCAGATGATGCGCATGTTGACCTTGACACGCCGGTTCGAGCCGAGCTTCTCGACTTCGCGCTCCTCGAGCACCCGCAGGAGCTTCAGCTGCATGTTGAGCGAGATGCTCTCGATTTCATCCAGGAACAACGTGCCGCCACTCGCCAGCTCGATCTTCCCGATGCGATCGTGTACCGCGCCGGTGAACGCGCCACGCTCGTACCCGAAGAGCTCGCTCTCGAGCAGCGTATCGGGGAACGCCGCGCAGTTGATGGCGACGAAGCGACCGCCCTTGCGCTTGCCCTGGAAGTGGCATGCCCGCGCGGCCAGCTCCTTGCCGGTGCCCGACTCGCCGTAGATCAGCACGGTCGCGTCGTTCTGCGACAGCACGCTGATGCTCTCGAAGATCTCGTGCATGCTCCGGTTCCGGCTCACCATGTTGGCGAAGGAGTACCGCTCCGAGAGCTGGTTGCGGAGGTAGTTGATCTCGTCGAGGAGGCGACGCTTCTCGAGGATCTTCTCGGTCGCGAGGAGTATCTCCTCCTTCTGGAAGGGCTTCGTGATGTAGTCGCTCGCCCCCTGCTTGATGGCCTCGACCGCGCCCTTGATGCTGGCGTAGCCGGTGATCATGATCACGTCCAAGTCGGGCCAGCGGTCGCGGATCTCGCGCGTCAGGCCGAGGCCGTCGGTGCCCGGGATCTTCAGATCGACGACCGCCAGCGAGAACTCGTGCTCCTGCAGCAGTCGCAAGGCCTCGGGGGCGCTCGGCGCGCTCGACGCCTGATAGTGCTGCGTGGTGTACAGCTCCTCGAGCTGCCGGCAGATGAAGGGGTCGTCGTCGACGATCAGGATACGCGTTTCCATCAGTGGAACCTCACAACGCTCAAGAGCTGAGTGGCAAAACGATCGACAGGGTCTGCGTGCCGTCTGCACCGGGCCGGTCGCAGAGCGCACCGCCGTGCAGTTGCACGATCTTCTGGGCGACCGCCCATTCCACGCTGGCGCGCGACGTGCGGAAGAGCGGGGAGGAGTCGGTCGGGTGGTGCAGCTCGAACGTCACGTCGAGCCACCGTTCGCCCCCGCGTGTAGCCCGCAACACGGCGACGTGCAGCCGACTATCCGGCGCGGCCTGTTTGCCCAGCGTCGCCGCCGCCACCGCAAGAACGTGCGAGAGCTGGCTCGGGTCCACCATGACCGCCTCGCCGTCCGAGCCCCCCGCATCGGCCACCGTCATCGGCGTACCGTTCAGGTGATTGCGCACGACGCTCAGGAGTCCCCCGACCACATCCGGAACGGCCATGCGCATCAGCGACAGATGCGTGGGATGAAAGTAGTCGAGCGACACCTTGAGGAAGTCCTCGAGGTTCTTGATCGTCCGTTCGAGCATCTGCGTGGCGCTCGACTCGGTGCCACCGTCGCTCGGCTTGTCCTTCAGATACTCGGACCAGTAGTACAGCTTGTGGAAAACATTCCCCAGTTCGTGGCGGATATCCGACAGCACCTTGTCGTGCACGAGCACCATGCTGCCGGCCTCGGCGCAATGCGCCGGCGGCGGATTGTCCGCTTCGGGATCGGGGTGTTTGATGGCTGCCATCGGTCTCCGGACCCTGCGTCGCGACGATGCCGCAGCCCCGCTCCCCGTTCGCGGTCGAGTTGCCGTCGTGCGCGCCGCTCTCACCTCGAGCGCCTCACGCGACATCCCACCTACCCCCAGCAGCCAGCCGTCGTGACCAAGCGCATTGTAGGGGCGCTGCCTGCAGAGATGCAAGCACACATCTGGCACTTTCGCGATGACACAGCATGCGCTCGGGCATGCGCGCGGCTCAGCCTGGCCCGTCCGTGCCCAGTGGCCTGGCGTCGAAGGCCAGCTTCACCGTACGGATCTGGCGCAGTTCGTAATCCATCTTGAGTAGCGCGTCGATCACCGTCTTGATCTCGACCGCAATGCGGTCGAGCTCGTCGTACGACACCCGCTCGAGCTGTGCCCGCACCTGCTCGTAGAGACCGAGCAGGCTCCCGAGCCCACCCGCCGCGACGAAACGTCGGTCCATCTCCTGGTAGGAGGACACGATACGCTCCAGTCGGTCTCGAACGTGATCGCCACCTGGTCCGATGTCGTGCACGGACCGTAGCGCAGCAATTCGGGCGCCATGGTAACCGTGCAATCGGCTGATATTTCAAGCGCTCCGCCCGATACGGCGGCGCATGTGCATTGCAACAGTGCACGACTATGACGCGTATATGCGATCTCACGCAGAATCGCACGATAAGTTCCTGCGCACCGAATCGCGATATCCGGCGACCCACGAAAGCCTCAGGGGCCCAAGGGTTTTCTTGACATTTCCAGGGTCCGTGCCGTAAGACGCGCCCAGCGTAAGCTTGGTCCCGCGGCCATGCATGGCGGCGGTCACCGGCATCGTACGATGCCACACAACGACGGACGGTGGCCGGCTCGCGGCTGCCTACACGGAGGTGGGTTATGAATCGGCAACCCCTGTGGCTGGCATTGGGCTGTCTGCTTCTCAGCGCATGCGCAGCCGTCGTCCACGGCCCCTACCAGGACGTGGTGCTCGAATCCAACCCGCCGGGCGCGACCGCCACCGTGACCCCCACGAGTTCCGAGCGCGGTCCCGGATTCCTGGACACGCAAAAGCAGTACACGGTGACTACACCGGCCACCCTCCGCCTGCTTCGCGACAACACGTACCGGGTGGAACTCTCCAAGCCGGGATACCAGATGGCGACCACCCGCGTCGTCAGCAGCTACGACTGGCTCTGGGGCCTCGTCAGCTGTGGGCCCTGTGAGGCGGTCGGACAGCTCCCGACCTACGACATGAAGGGTCAGGTACTCCCGGTGCGCTTTCTCGAGGCCGCCTTCTACGAGTACCCGAAGGGCGCCGTCGGCGCCTTCGGAAAGGTGCTCCGAGTCGCGAGCCCGGATGCACTCTTGGGAACGTCGTTCAAGCTCAAGCAAGCGAACTCCGGATACTGGGAGAACTGGCACGCGCTGGGCACACCAACCGTCTCGGCGACGCTTCAGCCGGAGAGCTGATCAACCGGTGCATCGACGCGAGACGTACCAGTCAATGTACGCATCTGCTATAGCAGACTACTAGAAGAAACCATCGTAAGATTCTGATTCGACTTCAGTAAGCGGCCAGCGAACACATCGCGGCCAGGCGGGTTGTTCGCACCCCTGCGACCCTCCTCCGACCATAGTCGGGGTCACGGCCGGGGTTGGACGCGCCTGCAAAGGCCCGAATGTCAACCTTTTCTGTGCCTTAGAAAAGGCGTGTTCATCACGGCCTGAGGCATGGTTTCTGCTTTGAGGCGGGACCCCCATGCCGAACAGGACCGCCAGCTTTATCAGCAGCCTCTGTGTCGCTGCGCTGCTGGCGGTTGCGCTGTACGCGGGTCCCGCGAACGCCCTCCATCGGGAGACACCCGGCGCCGTCCGGCTGACCTTCGGGGGCCCACAAACCATCCCGGAGACACGCTCGTGGGGCAACTTCTTTGCCTTCGCCAGCACCACGGACCTGCTCGGCAACGGCAGTGTCGGGCAGCACGTCTTCATCTTCAACCTCGCCTACTTCGACTGTAACAACCACACCACACGCCCGCGCACGCCGTGCCCCGATCCGCCGCTTCCCGCGCTCGTGCAGCTGGAGCACCGTCCCGGCTCGCCCAGCAACCCGAGCGTGACCACGGACGGCAAGTGGGTTGCCTTCGAGGCCGACGGGGCGTTCAACGGCACCACCGGTCCCGAGGCGAGACGCCGGCAGATATTCCTGATGAGTCCGGAGACGGGCGAGATCCTGCAGATCACCCGGTCCCCCGAGCACGACAGCATCCGGCCGTCGCTCAACCGCGGTGGCAGCATCGTGGTGTTCGAGTCGCGCGCCCCCCTTGGCGGCCGCACCGACCTCGCCGGCATTCCCCAGATCTTCGCCTATCATCGCCTGACCCGCCTGTTTGCGCAGATCAGCACTGGACGTGGCCCGAGCCGATCCCCGATGCCGAACTCCGGCGGCAGTCGCGTGTCCTTCGAGTCCACCGCCGCTCTCCTCGGAGACGGACACGATACCGGGATCGCCCAGGTGTTCGTGAGCTTCCTCGACGTCAACAGCTTCACCAGCACGCTGGTCCAGATCACCAAGGGCAACCGCCCGAGCGTGAACCCCTACATCGCGGAGAAGGGCGTCGATCTGGTGGTGTTCGAGTCCACCGCCACGGACCTCCAAGGCTCCGACGGCGACGGCACACCCCAGGTCTACATGGCGCCGACCGGCGAGGGGAATCTCCCCATCCTGGCCGCCCTCACGAATCGCGCCGACTACGGCGACTGCCACGGTCCCGCCCTGGACATCACGGGCACCCACGTCGCCTTCGTGTGCACGGGCGACCCCCTGGAGAACGGCACGACCGGCAACCGCATCTTCTCCATCGACCTGGCGGCCGATCCCGCCGACCCGACCACACCTCGGCTTTATCAACTGACGGGACGCGGCGACCCGCAGGGCCGGCTGCGCCACAACGTGGGACAGTGGTTCGCCACCTTCGTGGATCGCGTCGATCGCACCGCCTCGGGCGCGTGCGACTACCAGCTGCAGATGATCGACTACTACCCCGGGCGGTGGAACGCCGCGACGCAGAAAGGCTCGCTCCCGCCCGATCTCCTGCCCCCGAACCCCTTCCCCACCCCGGAGAGCAACGTCATCGGGGCGCGCACGTTCGCCTTCGCCCCCGGCGACGCCGCCGGCGGTAGCCAGCTACGCGTGTCCAGCCAGAGCGGCTCGGAGGCCGGCGGGCCGATCGGTCGCGGGCAGGTGGGCATTTCGATCGGGCCGCAAGCCATCGACGGCGTCGCGCCCATACAGGTTCCCTCGCTCGCCACCAGCACCAGCCTCCCCCCGATCCCCGTCACGGGCCTCGGCACGATCTGCCTCGCGCTGACGGGCGATGGCAGCGGCACCATCGATTGCGACGGCGGCACCGTCGGTGGCGACATCGAGACGCAGCAAGACCACGACATCGGTGACGTGAACCCCGGCTGCGTGGCCGGCTGCTTCGAGCGCGGGGCGTGCCAGGGGCCGCTGCCCGGCCCGCACCGGGGCGCCTGCAACAGCGAGGTCACCTTCACACATACCGGTACGTACGCCCCCGGGGGCACCACGCTGCGCCTGCCGCTGGCGGTGGGGATCGCCACCGACGCGGGAGTGGACGGCTTCTGGTGCACGGACGACGACAGCTACACCTTCCGCGACCTGCCGAGCTGGATCGAGCTCACCACCGGCACCAACACCTCCAGCATCCTCGATGCCGACAACACCGCGGGCGTCACGCTCGGCACCGTCGACCATGGTGTCGCCCTCGACTGCGCACGCCTCGAAGCGCAGGATCTGACCGGCGCCGAGCTGGTCGGTGCCCTGCCGATCCTCGACGTCCCCACCCGGGACGGCGTGCGCGATCTCCTCGTCCGCCTGCGCCTCCAGGCCCGCCCGCCGCTGCAAGCCCCGCAGGTGTGTCGGGCGGCCCCGTGCACGACCGACAACGACTGCAACGACGCCAACCTGTGCAATGGCGTCGAGACCTGCGTCGGTCGCACCTGTGCCCCGGGCACCCCGATCGTGTGCGACGACGGCGACGCCTGCAACGGCGCCGAGACGTGCAACCCGCGGACCGGCGAGTGCCTCGACGGCCGTACCCTCGACTGCAACGACAACAACGTCTGCACCGACGAACACTGCAATCCCGCCGTCGGGTGCGTGCACAGCGAGAACGACCGCTCGTGCGACGACGAGGACGCGTGTACGCAGGGCGACACCTGCCGCGGCGGCTCCTGCCAGGGGACGCCGTTCATGCAGTGCGACGACGGCAACGCCTGCAACGGCGCCGAGACCTGCGACCCGGAGAGCGGCGAGTGCGTCGACGGCTCGACGCTCAGTTGCAACGACGGCAACCCGTGCACCAACGACTCCTGCAGCCCGACGCTCGGCTGCCTGCACACCAGCAACACCGCACCGTGCAACGACCAGAACAAGTGCACCGCCAACGACGTGTGCGGCAACGGTACCTGCACCGGCACCTTGGCCGTCCTCTGTGACGACGGCAACGCCTGCAACGGCGCCGAGAGCTGCAACCCGAGCACCGGCAGTTGCGTGTCCGGCCACTCGCCCGACTGCGACGACGACAACCCCTGCACCGGCGACACCTGCGCCGCAGGCACCGGCTGCGTGCACAGCGCGACCACCGGCCCGTGCGACGACGGCAACACCTGCACCGTGAACGACGTCTGTCAGAACGGGACCTGCCGCGGGGACGCCGCCGCCGCCTGCGACGACGGCGACCCGTGCAACGGGGTCGAGACGTGCAACGCCCGCACCGGGGAATGCGACCGCGGCGCACGGCTCGCCTGTAGCGACGGCGACGCGTGCACCATCGACCGCTGCGACGCAGCCACCGGCGATCCCGCCAAGGGCTTCTGCCTGCACGAGCCCAACGAGACGCGGCGTGGCTGTGACCCGGTCGAGCGCATCCGCAAGAAGCTCAAGGAGATCAAGACGATCATCAAGGAGACCGCCGACGACCAGCTCGGCGGGGCGCGCTCGAAGAAGCGCCTCGAGCGCCAGGCGGTGAAGACGCAGAGCGCGCTCACCGGCGCCGACACCGCGAGCATGCGCAAGACCATCAAGCGGCTGAAGCCGTTCCAGAGCACCGTGCTCCAGATGAAGAGGAAGAACAAGATCGACCCCGCCGTGGCCGAGAAGCTCATGACGTTGTCCAACGAGGCGATGCGGATGCTCGAGGCCCAGTAACGGCGGGATCACATGAACGCTCGAGGACATCAGATGACAGCACCGGGAGCGCCTGCGACGGCTCGGGTTCAGCCCCGCGCCCATCCCTTCTTCCTCGTCTGCGCGCTGGGACTCGCCCTGATCGCGCTGCGCCCCACGGCGGCCGTCGCGCTCTGCGGCGACAGTGTCCCCGACCCGGGCGAGGCGTGTGACGCGACCGTGGCCGGCGGGCCCTGCTTCGGCACCTGCGTCCCACGCGGCTTCGCCGACGAGTGCACCTGCACGGCCCCCTCGACCGCCGTCTTCGACTACATCCTCATTGCGGGCGACAACCTCCGCATCAGCACCGCCAGCGAGGTGACTGCCGGCCACGTCGCCGTCGACGCCGCTGGCGGCTACATGACCATCGGCGAGCGTGTGCAACTGCCCACCGGGGCGGAGGCCAGCGCCGATCGCGTGCGCCTGCTCCCGTTCGCGACCGTCGGTCGCCTGTTCGCCAATTCGGTCCTGACCCAGCCCGGCGCAACGGTCGCCAACGGCGGGCCGTTCCGCTTCACGCCCCCCCTCGGGCTCCTCGGCCTGCTGCCGCCGTTTCCGACCGGCGTTCCCGGCCCGACCAACGTGTCGGTGCCTGCGGGCGCAACCATGGGGCTGGCTCCCGGCGCCTACGGCATCATCACCGTCGGCATCGACGCCACCCTGATCCTGCGCGGCCTCGACCCGGGCGCGGGCGAAGGTACGTACGCCATCCGCGCACTGATCGTGAGCTTCCGCTCGCGCCTGGTCACCGACAACCCCGTCAGCGTCAACGTCTACGATCGGGTGTTGATCCAGCCCCGCGCCTACGTCGGGCCGTCGGAGTTCGTATCGCTGCTCGCCGGCGACGTGCGCTTCAACGTGAACGGCTTCGTCACCAAGGTGAGCCACGCGGCCTCCGTCCGCGCCTACCTCCGGGCGTCGCGGGGCAAGATCGGCGTCGGCAAGGGGGCCAGCGTCCGCGGTCGCCTGGTGGCGCCGCGGCTCAAGGTGGCGGGCCGCGTCCGCCTGGCCTACGAAGGCGCCTGCGGTGACGGCTCGCTCGAGAGCGGGGAACAATGTGACCTGAGCGCTGGCGGAGGTGACCTCGCCTGTCCAGGACGCTGCATCGCCCTGGGGCAGCCGGGACAGTGCACCTGCCGCTGTCTCAGCGACCTCGACTGCGACGACTTGAACGTGTGCAGCGGCGTCGAGACGTGCAACCTGGTCACCGGCGCCTGCGCGCTCGGAGCGCCACTCACCTGCGGTGACAACAACGTCTGCACCACCGATACCTGCGATGCGCTGGCGGGCTGCACCTACACCAACAACGGCGGCCCGTGTGAGGACAGCAGCGCGTGCACCGGCACCGACACCTGCCAGGCCGGTCTCTGCACCGGCACGCCGGTGAGCTGCGACGACGGGCAGCCCTGCACCGCCGACACGTGTGGCCCGGTCGTGGGCTGCACGAACACCGCCATCCCAGGCTGCCGGCCGTGCAACGTCCCACTCGACTGCGACGACGACGACCCGTGCACGGCCGACGCCTGCACCAGCGGGCGGTGTGTCAACGGCGGCGGTTGCGACGACGGCAACGCCTGCACGCAGGACGTGTGCGATCTCGGCGGTACGTGCACCATCACGCCCATCGTCGGCTGTGTGCCGTGCTCGGTGAGCGCCACCTGCGGCGACGCCAACACGTGCACGACCGATGGATGCGTGGCCGGGGCCTGCCAGAACACGGCGGTGCCGAACGGCATCTCGTGCAACGACGGCACCGTATGCAACGGCAGCGAGGCCTGCCAGGCGGGGAGCTGTATCTCGGGCCCGGCGCCGACCTGCGGCGACGGCAATCCCTGCACCGTCGACACCTGCGACGCGGTGGCGGGCTGCCAGCAATCGCTCGCCGCCGACGGCACGACGTGCGCCGACGGGACGGTCTGCAACGGGCAGGAGACCTGCCAGGGCGGCGTATGCACCCCGAGCACCGCCCCCAACTGCAACGACGGCAATGCCTGCACCGTGGACGCCTGCGGTGCGGTGAGCGGCTGCTCCAACACTCCCATCCCCGGCTGCCAGCCGTGCACCGTCAACGCCGACTGCGGGGACGGCAACCCGTGTACCATCGATGTGTGCAGCGCGGGCACGTGCGTGAACGCCGTCGTCGCCGCGGGCACGCCGTGCTCCGACAGCAACGCCTGCAACGGCCTCGAGACCTGCCAGGCGACGGTGTGCCTGCCCGGCACGGCGCCCAACTGCAACGACGCCAACCCCTGCACGGCCGACACCTGCGATCCCCTGCTCGGCTGCCAGCACGCCAACCTCGCCGACGGCACCTCGTGCGCGGATGCTACCGTCTGCAACGGCAGCGAAACCTGCCAGGCCGGGCTGTGCACACCGGGCGCGGCCCTCAACTGCAATGACGCCAACCCGTGCACGACCGACAGCTGCAACGCGGGCACGGGGTGCCAGTACGTCGCTCTCCCCGACGGCAGCACGTGTGCCGACGCGACCGTCTGCAACGGCAACGAAACCTGCCAAGGGGGCCTGTGCACCGCCGGCACGGCGCTCAACTGTACCGACGCCAACCCGTGCACCGCCGACGCGTGCAATCCGGTGTTCGGCTGCGCGTACACGACGTTGCTGAACGGCACGTCGTGCGCCGACGCCACCGTCTGCAACGGCGCCGAGACCTGCCAGGGCGGTGTCTGCACCCCCGGCCCCCCCCTCGTCTGCAACGACGTCAACGCCTGCACCACCGACGCCTGCGACGTGGTCGCCGGCTGCACGCAGACCGCCGTGCCGAATGGGACCACCTGTCTCGACGCCAACCTCTGCAACGGGACGGAAACCTGTCAGGCGGGCGCGTGCACGGCCGGGGCGGCGCTCGACTGCGATGACGCCAACGCCTGCACCATCGACGCCTGCGCGCCGCTCACCGGGTGCTCGCACGCCAACCTACCGAGCTGCACGCCCTGCACCGTGAACGGCGACTGCGACGACGCGAATCCGTGCACCACCGACGTGTGCAGCGCCGGCGCGTGCGCCAACGCGGTGGTGCCGGATGGCGCCTCGTGCTCGGACGCCGTCGCATGCAACGGCCTGGAGACGTGCCAGGCGGGCGTGTGCACGGCCGGCACGGCACCCAACTGCGATGACGCCAACGTCTGCACCACCGACAGCTGCGATCCGATCCTGAGCTGCCAGCACAGCAACGCGGCCGACGGCGCGGCCTGCCCGGATGCGTCGGTATGCAACGGTCCCGAGACCTGCCAAGCGGGCATCTGCACGCCGGGTACCCCACCGACGTGCAACGACGGCAACGCCTGCACCACCGACAGCTGCGACCCGGCCCTCGGCTGCCAGGCTGCCAGTGTCGCCGACGGCACCCCGTGCCCCGACACCACCGTCTGCAACGGCAGCGAGACCTGTCAGGCGGGTGTGTGCAGCGCCGGTTCGGCTCTCGACTGCGACGACGGCAGCCTGTGCACCGCCGACGCGTGCGATCCGGTATTCGGCTGCCAGCACACCAACGTCGTCGACGGCGCGCTCTGCACGGACGCCACGGTGTGCAACGGCACCGAGACGTGCCAGGGCGGCGTGTGCAGCGCGGGGAGTCCGCTCGCCTGCGACGACGGGAACGTGTGCACGACCGATTCGTGCAACGTCGTCCTCGGCTGCCAGCAGGTGGCGGTCGCCGACGGCACCGCCTGCGCCGACGCCACCGTCTGCAACGGCGCCGAGACCTGCCAGGGCGGCACCTGCAGCCCCGGCGTGACTCTCAACTGCGACGACGGCAACGCCTGCACGGTCGACTCCTGCAATCCCATGACGGGGTGCTCGTCGACGCCCGTCGGAGGCTGTACCCCGTGCACCGTCGACGGTGACTGCACCGACGGCAACCCGTGCACGCAGGACCTCTGCACGCTGAGCACGTGCGGCAACCCGGCCGTCGCCGACAGCACCCCGTGCGCCGACGCCACCGTCTGCAACGGCGCCGAGACCTGCCAGACCGGCACCTGCACCGCCGGCACCGCCCTCGTCTGCGACGACGGCAACGAGTGCACCGCCGACAGCTGCGACGCCGCCCTCGGTTGCCAGGCGACAAACGTGGCCGACGGGACGCCGTGCAGCACCGGCACCTGCACCGGCGGCGCATGTCTCTGAGTCGATTGTAGATTCGACTGCGCGACGACATTCGCTCGTACGACGGTGACGGGGGATGCACCCCGTCAGCCCGCGAACGTTGCGCGAACGCGCCGGTTGCAGACGCGCCACTGATTACTACGACCATGGGGGCTCGCGCAGGCCTGTTCCTGACCCCGGGTGCCTGTCGAAAGTCTAACGACTTCGGCATGTCACCTGACCGAGCATCCTCCATGCGGAGAGGTATGACTCTTGCTCGGGACGAGCCCACTCTCGGGAGGTGTAATGTCAAAGCCGGCGGCCGTCACGAGCCGCGCCGGAAGATTGGTGTGGGTGGTGGTGCTGGGCTGCGCGCTCGCGGTCCCGGCGTGGGCCCTGCATCGTGAAACGCCGCCCTCCGTGCGGGTTACCAGCGGCAGCGACCATCACCTGTCCGCGAGCCGGTCGTGGGGCAACTTCCTCGGCTTCTCGTCGACCGTCGACCTGCTCGAGACCGGCAGCACCGGTCGGCAGATTTTCCTGTTCAACGTCGCCTATTTCGATTGCAACCGCGCCACCACCCGGGAACAGACGCCCTGCCCCAAGCCGCCGCTGCCGTCGCTCGTCCAGCTGACCGACCGGCCCGGCTCGCCCGACAACCCGTCGGTCGAACCGAAGGGCCAGTACGTCGTGTTCGACGCCGACGGCGTGTTCGGCGGCGGTGGGGGTCCGCAGGCCTCGCGGCGGCAGATCTTCCTGCTCAACCGGAAGAACGGCGAGATTCAACAGATCACCTACTCGGCCGCGGGCGACAGCACGCGGCCGTCGATGGACCGGCTGGCGAAGGTGATCGTCTTCCAGTCGACGGCACCGCTCCTCGGTCAGGGTGCACCCGGCGTGTCCCAGATCTACGCCTACTTCCGCCTGGCCAGGGCCTTGGTCCAAGTCAGCGACGGCGCCGGCCCCAGCACGGAGCCGGCAATCAACAGCCGCGGCAGGCAGGTGGCCTTCGAGTCGACCGCCGCGCTGGCGACCAAGACGACCACGCGCGACGGACACAACACCGGCATCTCGCAGATCTACGTCGCCGACCTGCTCCCCGATGGCCTCGGCGTCTCGCGCCGGCTGATCACCAATGGCAATGCCTCGAGTCATCATCCCTTCCTGACCGACCGCTCGGGCGACGCAGGGGTCGCCTTCGACTCGGCGGCGACGAACCTCTTCGGAGCCAGCGGAGGTTCCGGAAGGCAGATCTACGTCGCGCCACCGGACCTCGAAGGGGATCTTCCCCGCGTCGAGACCATCACCAACCGCACCCAGTTCGGCGATTGCTCGCACCCGGTGTTCTCGCCCAGCGCGGAGCATCTGACCTTCATCTGCACCGGCGACCCGCTGCAGAACGGCACCACCGGGAACCGCATCTTCGTCCAGGATCGCGCCAAGGACGCCAATCCGGCGCGGCGGTTCTGGCAGATCACCGGACGCGGCGACGCGGAAGGCCCGATCGCGCAGTCCCTCGGCGAGTGGTTCATCGCCTACGCCGGCACCGCCGACACCTCGGGCACCGGCGCCTGCGGTCGCCAGATCCAGATCATCGACTACTACGGCGGCCACTGGAACATCGCCGACGACCCGGGCGAGATCACCCCCGACATGTTCGACGTGAATCAGTATCCCGGACCGCAGAGCAACTTCATCGGGACGCGCGTCTTCGACCTCCTCGACCAGTCCGACAGCAGTCCCAGCCGCTTCAAGGTCACCACCCAGAGCGGGCCCTCGGTGAGCAGCATCCCCGAGCGCGGCAGCCTCTGGACCACCATCGGGCCGCGCGATCTCCGTGGCGAAGCCAGCATCGCCATCCCCGCGCAGAACGTGGTCCTGCCCCCGCTCCCGACGGGTAACGGCGCCTATTGCCTCACCCTCCGCGGCGACGGGGAGGGCATCATCGATTGCGACGGCGGCCGCCTCGGCGGGGATGTCAACGTGGCCAATGACCACGACACCACCGATGTCGATCCGACCTGCCGGAACGGCTGCTTCGAGGACGATCCGAAATGCACCGAGGGCCTCATCGGTCCGCACCCCGGGGTGTGCAACGGCACGCTCCGGCGCACGCTGGGGGGCCTGTACGCCGGTGGCGGGATGGTCGTGCGCCTGCCCGTCCACGTCCGCTTCGCCCTCAATCCCGGCCTGAACGGCTGGTGCACCGGCGGCGAGTACGACTACGCCCCCGTCCAGCTGGAGACCGAGCTCACCCTCACCACCGGAACGGTGACCGCCGCCATCGCCGATGCCGACGGCATACCCGGCACGGCGATCAGCGACCTCGCGACCGGGGTGCGATCCAATTGTGCAGAACTCCTGCAGGGCGACACGCCGACGGCCAGGCTGGTCGGCATGCTGCCCATGCTCGATTTCCCGAGCCCGCCGACGTTCCGCGACGCGGTCGTCACCCTCACGCTGGAGGCGCGGGCACGACCGCGGCGGCCACGTGCCGAGAACCTCCTCGGCGGGCATTGCGTGGCCACGGTGTGCGCCTTCGATGCCGACTGCATCGATTCGAACCTGTGCAACGGGACCGAATCGTGCGTGAACCAGACCTGCGCTCCGGGCACGCCGCTCTGCGACGACGGCGATGCCTGCAACGGTCTCGAGGGCTGCAACCCGACCACGGGCCTGTGCAGCGTCGGGGTGCCTCCGGTCTGTGACGACGGTAACCTGTGCACCTTCGACACCTGCCTGCCGAGCACCGGCTGCATGCACGTCAGCACCTGCGACGACAGCGATGCCTGCAACGGGCCCGAGGAGTGCGATCCCACCACCGGCGCCTGCGGACCCGCCCTGGCGCCGCTCGACTGCAACGACGGCAACGACTGCACCACCGACAGCTGCGATCCGGTCGACGGCTGCCAGTGGACGACCAACACCAACTTCTGCAACGACACCGACCCGTGCACGCTCGGGGACGTGTGCCAGAGCGGCCTCTGTCGTGGCGCGCCGATCGTGTGCAGCGACAACAACGTGTGCAACGGGGTCGAGACCTGTCAGGCGGGGGCCTGCACGACGGCGGCGCCGCTCAACTGCGACGACGGCAACCCGTGCACCGACGACACCTGCGACGGCGTGCTCGGATGCCAGCAGACCAACAACACCGTCGCCTGCGACGATAGCAACCTGTGCACGTTCAACGACCAGTGCCAGAGCGGCGCCTGTGCGGGCTCCCCCGTCCAGTGCGCCAACGCCACCGTCTGCGACGGCAACGAGACCTGCAACCCCGCCGACGGGTCCTGCCTCCCCGGCACGCCGCTCCCCTGCGACGACGGCAACGCGTGCACCACCGACTCGTGCGATCCCGTGCTCGGCTGCCAGTATGTCCCGGTCGGCGGGCCCTGCCTCGTGATCCTGGCTCAGCGCGCGATCGAGGAGACGCGGACCGACGCGCTCGGCGGCAGGAAGGCCAAGCAGCGGCTCGGCCGCGCCGTGTACCGCGCCGCCCGCAGCGTCACGCGCGCGGAGAAGCTGCGTGGGGCGCCGCGCTGCCGGCAGCTGCGCGCGGCCCGCGCCCAGCTCAAGTCGGCGGATGGCATCCTCGAGTCCGGCATCACGACCGGGGACATGGACGGTCGTCTCGCGCGGAAGCTCCGGACCCTGCTCGAGCGCGCCATCGCCGATCTGGCAGCCGGGGGATGTGCGTGATGCGCCTCCATCCACTCCTCCCGCTCGTCGCCGCGCTCGCGCTCGCCGGGGCGACCCCCGGCCCCGTCTTCGGGCAGGCGGCGTGCACCACCGACGCCGAGTGCAGCGACGGCACCCTGTGCAACGGCATCGAGACCTGTGCCGGGGCGACCGCGTCGCTCACGCAGGCGATCGGCGGCAGCAACATCCTCCACCGCCGGCTGTCGACGGTCGCCGACGCCGCCCGCCAGCGCATCAGCAACACGCAGGCGCTCACCATCAACCGGATCGACCTCCAGGCCTTCAATACGGGGGGCGGCGGCGGCAGCTTCCATCTCGAGATCTGGACCGACGTGAGCGGCAGTCCCGGCGCGCAGATCGGCGGCGACTCGAGCAGCATCAACGCCGCCACCCTGCCCGCGTCTGCCACCGGCGCCGTGCAGTCGCTCACCTGGTCGTCCAACAAGCCCACCACCTCGGCCACCTTCTGGATTGTCATGCAGGACGACGCCGGCGGCCTGGTGAACGACATCCGCTGGGTCACGTCGGTCTCCGAAACGGCGTACCTGGACACCACCTTCGACGGCTGGGACAACAACCTCGACCGCAACAAGGACGCCGTCTTCACCGTCTTCGGCGGCGCCTGCGCGCCGGGCACCGCCCTCAACTGCGACGACTCCAATTTCTGCACCACCGACTCGTGCTCCCCCACCCTCGGCTGCCAGCACACCAACCTCGCCAACGGCAGCTCGTGCGCGGACGGCACCGTCTGCAACGGCAATGAGACCTGCCAGAGCGGCATCTGCACCGCCGGCACCACCCTCAACTGCAACGACAACAACGTCTGCACCGCCGACAACTGCAACCCGGTCACGGGGTGTCAGAACACCAACGTCTCCAATGGCACGTCCTGCGCCGACACGACCGTCTGCAACGGGGCCGAGACCTGCCAGAGCGGGGCGTGCACGCCGGGTACCCCCCTCATCTGCAACGACAGTAACGTCTGCACCACGGACACCTGCAGCGCGGTCTCCGGATGCCAGTACAGCAACGTGGCCAATGGAGTGTCGTGCGCCGACGCGACCGTGTGCAACGGCGCCGAAACCTGTCAGACGGGCGTCTGCACTCCCGGCACGACGCTCACCTGCAACGACGGCAACCCGTGTACCACGGACACCTGCGATCCGATTCTTGGCTGCCAGTACTCCCCGGTGGTGAACGGGACCTCATGCGCCGATGCCACCGTGTGCAACGGCGCCGAAACCTGCCAGAGCGGGACCTGCACCCCCGGAACCCCGCTGGCCTGCAACGACGGCAACGTGTGTACGACCGACAGCTGCAACCCGGCCTCCGGCTGCCAGTACGTCGCCGTCCCGAACGGGACCACGTGCGCCGATGCCACGGTGTGCAACGGCGCCGAGAGCTGTCAGGCCGGGACCTGCACCGCCGGCACACCCCCCAATTGCGACGACAGCAACGCCTGCACCGTCGACACCTGCAACGCCGTGTCGGGTTGCCAGAACGTGAACGTCGCCAACGGCAGCTCGTGCGCCGACTCGACCGTATGCAACGGTGCGGAGACGTGCCAGAGCGGCACCTGCATCGGCGGCGCACCGCCCAACTGCGTCGACGGCAACGCCTGCACCACCGACTCGTGCAACGCCGTCCTCGGTTGCCAGAACCCGGCCGTCCCGAACGGCGCGTCGTGTGCCGACGCCACCATCTGCAACGGTCCCGAAGTCTGCCAGAGCGGGGTGTGTACCGCCGGTACGCCGCTCAACTGCAACGACATCGACCCGTGCACCACCGACACGTGCAACGCCGTCAGCGGGTGCATCAACACCGTCATCGGGGGCTGCCAGACGTGCGTCACCAACGGCGACTGCGAAGATGGCAACCCCTGCACCACCAACACCTGCAGCGCCGGCAGCTGCTCGTCGACGGTCGCCTTCAACGGCACCCCCTGTCCGGACGGCAACACCTGCAACGGCACTGAGACCTGCTCGGGCGGCGTGTGCACGGCCGGCACCACGCTCGACTGCACCGACAACAACGTCTGCACGACCGACTCGTGCGTCCCCGCCACCGGCTGCCAGCACGCCAACCTCGCCAACGGCACCCCGTGCAACGATCCCAACCTGTGCAACGGCAACGAGTCCTGTCAGGCGGGCACGTGCACCGCCGGTGTGGCGCTCGACTGCAACGACAGCAACGCCTGCACCACCGATACCTGCAACCCGGCCTCGGGCTGCCTGCACCCCAGCGTGATCGACGGCACCTCGTGCAGCGACGGCAATGCCTGCAACGGCGCCGAGACCTGTCAGGCCGGCAACTGCATCGCCGGCACGGCACTCACCTGCAACGACGCCAACCCGTGCACGACCGACTCGTGCCAGGCGGCGTCGGGCTGCCAGTTCGTGGTGGTCGGCAACGGCACCACCTGCAGCGACGCCAACATCTGCAACGGTCTCGAGACCTGCCAGACGGGCGCGTGCAGCGCCGGTACGGCTCCCAACTGCAACGACGGCAACGCCTGCACCGCGGATTCCTGCCTGCCCGGCTCGGGGTGTCAGAACAACGCGGTCGCCAACGGCACGGCGTGCAGCGACGGCAACGCCTGTAACGGGGTCGAGACCTGCCAGACCGGCATCTGCACCACCGGCACGGCGCCGAGCTGCGATGACGGCAACCCCTGCACTGCCGACTCGTGCGATCCCGTGCTCGGGTGTCGCAACCTCGCAGTCACCAACGGGACGTCATGCAGCGACGGCAACCTGTGCAACGGTGCGGAGACGTGCGCCAGCGGTACCTGCACGGCCGGCACGGCTCCCAACTGCAACGACGGCAACACCTGCACCACCGACTCCTGCGTCCCGGCCACGGGATGCCTGAACGCCCCGGTCACGAACGGCACCCTGTGCGCCGACGCCAACCTGTGCAACGGCAACGAAACCTGTCAGAGCGGCATCTGCGTCGCCGGCAGCGGCCTCAACTGCGACGACTCGAACCCCTGCACCACCGACACCTGCGACGGGCTCGGCGGCTGCCTGCACGCCCCGGTCACCAACGGCACCGTGTGCAGCGACGCGAATCCCTGCAACGGGGCCGAAACCTGCCAGGCCGGCGCCTGCGCCGCCGGCACGCCGCTCGTCTGCAACGACGGCAACCCGTGCACCGCCGACTCCTGCAACCCGGCCTCCGGGTGTCAGTTCGTGGTCCTGACCAACGGCACCACCTGCAGCGACGGCAACGTCTGCAACGGCGTCGAGACCTGCCAGAGCGGCAGCTGCACCGCCGGCACCACACTCACCTGCAACGACGGCAACGCCTGCACCGCCGACTCCTGCGTGCCCGCCTCGGGCTGCCAGAACACCGCGGTCGCCAACGGCACGCTCTGCAACGACGCCACCGTCTGCAACGGCAGCGAGACCTGTCAGAGCGGGATCTGCATTGCCGGCACCGCACTCAACTGCAACGACAGCAATCCGTGCACCAGCGACTCCTGCGATCCCATCCTCGGCTGCGCCAACGCCGCCGTCGTGAACGGCACCTCGTGCAGCGACGGCAACCTGTGCAACGGCGCCGAGACCTGCGTGAGCGGCGCCTGCAGCGCGGGCACCGCGCCCAGCTGCAACGACAACAACACCTGCACCACCGACTCCTGCGTGCCCGCCACCGGCTGTCAGAACGCCGCCGTCACCAACGGCACCGCTTGTGCCGATGCCAACCTGTGCAACGGCAACGAGACCTGCCAGAGCGGCAGCTGTGTGGCCGGGAGCGGCCTCAACTGCGACGACGCCAACCCGTGCACCACGGATACCTGCGACGGGTTGGGCGGCTGCTTGCACCCCCCGGTCGCCAACGGCACGGCGTGCAGCGACGGCAACCCGTGCAACGGCGCCGAGACCTGCCAGACGGGCACGTGCACCGCGGGCACGCCGCTGGTCTGCAACGACGGCAACCCGTGCACCGGCGACTCATGCAATGCGGCCGCGGGCTGTCAGTTCGTGGTGTTGACCAACGGCACCACCTGCAGCGACGGCAACGTCTGCAACGGCATCGAGACCTGCCAGGGCGGCAGCTGCACCGCCGGCACCACGCTCACCTGCAACGACGGCAACGTGTGCACCACCGACTCCTGCGTCCCCGCGTTGGGCTGCCAGAACACCAACCTCGCCAACGGCACGGCGTGCAACGACACCACCGTCTGCAACGGTGCCGAGGCGTGCCAGAGCGGCACCTGCACCGCGGGCGTCGCGCCCAACTGCAACGACGCCAACCCCTGCACCACCGACTCCTGCGATCCCGTCCTCGGGTGCCGCAACCTCGCCGTGGTCGACGGGACATCGTGCAGCGACGGCAACCTCTGCAACGGCGCCGAGGCGTGCCAGGCCGGGACGTGCACCGCCGGGGCGTCCCTCAATTGCAACGACAACAACACGTGCACCACCGACTCCTGCGTCCCCGCCACGGGCTGCAGCAACGCCGCCGTGCCGAACGGCACCACCTGCGCCGACGCCAACCTGTGCAACGGCAACGAGACCTGCCAGAGCGGCGTGTGCAGCGGCGGCACCGGCCTCAACTGCGACGACGCCAACCCCTGCACCACCGACACCTGCGATGGCCTCGGTGGCTGCTTGCACCCGCCCGTGACCAACGGCACGGCGTGCAGCGACGGCAACCCGTGCAACGGCGCGGAGACCTGTCAGACGGGCACGTGTGCCGCGGGCACACCGCTCGTGTGCAACGACAGCAACCCGTGCACCGGCGACTCGTGCAACCCGGCCGCCGGCTGTCAGTTCGTCGTGCTGACCAACGGGACCACCTGTAGCGACAGCACGGTGTGCAACGGCACCGAAACGTGTCAGAGCGGCATCTGTAGCGCCGGCACGCCGCTCAACTGCAGCGACGGCAACGTGTGCACCACGGACAGCTGCAACCCGGTGTCCGGCTGTCAGAGCACGAACGTCGCCAACGGCACGGCGTGCCCCGACGCTACCCTGTGCAACGGTGCCGAGACCTGCCAGAGCGGCACCTGCACCGCCGGCACCGCGCTCAACTGCAACGACGGCAACGTGTGCACGAACGACTCGTGCGATCCGGTCCTCGGCTGCCGCAACATCGCAGCGATCGACGGCACATCGTGCAGCGACGGCAACCTGTGCAACGGCCCCGAGACCTGCCAGGCCGGCGCCTGTACCGCAGGCAGCGCCCCCAACTGCAACGACAATAACACCTGCACCACCGACTCGTGCGTGCCGGCCACCGGCTGTCAGAACACTGCCGTCCTCAACGGCACCACCTGCGCCGACGCCAACCTGTGCAACGGCAACGAGACCTGCCAGAGCGGCGTGTGCGTCGGCGGCACCGGCCTCAACTGCGACGACGCGAACCCGTGCACCACCGACACCTGCGACGGGCTCGGCGGCTGCTTGCATCCGCCGGTGGCCAACGGCACGGCATGCCCCGACGGGAACCCGTGCAACGGCAACGAGACCTGTTCGGCCGGCACCTGCACGGCGGGACCCCCCTTGGTCTGCAACGACAGCAACCCCTGCACCGGCGACTCCTGCGTCCCGGCCACGGGCTGCCAGTTTGTCCTGTTCGCCAACGGCACCTCCTGCCCCGACGCCACCGTCTGCAACGGCACCGAAACCTGTCAGAGCGGCATCTGCACCCCGGGGACGCCACTCAATTGCAACGACAACAACGTGTGCACGGCCGACAGCTGCAACGTCGTCTCCGGCTGTCAGAACACGGCCGTGGCGAACGGCTCCACCTGCCCCGACGCCACCGTGTGCAACGGCATCGAGACCTGCCAGAGCGGCGTGTGCACCGCCGGCACCGGTCCCAACTGCAATGACGGCAACGTGTGCACGAACGACTCGTGCGACCCGATCCTGGGCTGCCGCAATCCGGCGGCCATCGATGGCACCCCGTGCAGCGACGGCAACCTGTGCAACGGCGCGGAAGCCTGCCAAGCGGGCACCTGCACTGCCGGTCCCCCGCCGAACTGCAACGACAGCAACACCTGCACCACGGATTCGTGCGTGCCCGCCACCGGCTGCCAGAACGCCGCCGTCCCCAACGGCACCACCTGCGCCGACGCCAATCTGTGCAACGGCGACGAGACCTGCCAGAGCGGCGTGTGCAGCGGCGGCACCGGCCTCAACTGCGACGACGCGAACCCGTGCACCACCGACACCTGCGACGGCCTCGGCGGCTGCCTGCACCCGGCGGTCACCAACGGCACGGCGTGCAGCGACGGCAACCCGTGCAACGGCGCCGAGACCTGCCAGACCGGCACGTGCACCGCCGGTACGCCGCTGGTCTGCAACGATGGCAACCCGTGCACCGGCGATTCCTGCAACCCGGCCGCCGGCTGCCAGTTCGTCGTGCTCGCCAACGGCACCACCTGCAGCGACGCCACCGTGTGCAACGGCACCGAGACCTGCCAGAGCGGCATCTGTAGCGCCGGCACACCCATCAACTGCAACGACGGCAACGTCTGCACCGCCGACAGCTGCAATGCGGTTTCGGGGTGCCAGAATACGAACCTCGCCAACGGCACCGCCTGTCCCGACACCACCGTGTGCAACGGCGCCGAAACCTGCCAGGGGGGCACCTGCACGGCCGGGACGCCGCTCGGCTGCAACGACGGCAACGTGTGCACCGCCGACTCCTGCGACCCCGTCCTCGGATGCGGCAATCCGGCGGTCGTCGACGGCACCTCGTGCAGCGACGGCAACCTCTGCAACGGCGCCGAGACGTGCCTCGCCGGCACCTGCACCGCCGGGCCGTCCCCCAACTGCAACGACAACAACGTCTGCACCACCGACGCCTGCGTGCCGGCGACCGGCTGCAGCAACACGGCGCTGCCCAACGGCACCGCCTGCGCCGACGCCAATCTGTGCAACGGCAACGAGGCCTGCCAGAGCGGCGTGTGCACCGGCGGCAGCGGCCTCAACTGCGACGACGCGAACCCCTGCACCACCGACACCTGTGACGGTCTCGGCGGCTGCATCAACGCGGCGGTCACCAACGGCACCGCCTGCAGCGACGGCAACCCCTGCAACGGCAACGAGACCTGCCTGGTGGGCGCCTGTACCGCCGGTCCGGCGCTGGTCTGCAACGACAGCAACCCGTGCACCGCCGACTCCTGCCTGCCGGCGTCTGGCTGCCAGTTCCTGGTGCTGCCGAACGGCAGCACCTGCACGGACGGCAACGTCTGCAACGGCCTCGAGACCTGCACCACCGGGGTGTGCACGCCTGGGACACCGCTCAACTGTAACGACAGCAACGTGTGCACCACCGACGCCTGCGATCCGCTCCTGGGCTGCAGCAACACGGCCGTGCCGAACGGCACCACCTGCTCGGACGGCAACGCGTGCAACGGCCTCGAGCTGTGCCAGGTAGGCGCCTGCGTTCCCGGCACAGGCCCCAACTGCGACGACGGCAACCCGTGCACCATCGACTCGTGCGACACGCTCCTCGCCTGCCGCAACGTCGCCGTCGTCAACGGCACGCCGTGCACCGACGGCAACCTGTGCAACGGCCTCGAGACCTGCCAGACCGGGACGTGCTCCCCCGGCACGGCGCTGAACTGCAACGACATCAACCCATGCACGACGGACACCTGCGTTCCCGCCACCGGCTGCAACAGCGCCGCGCTGCCGAGCGGGACGCCGTGCCCGGACGGCAACCTGTGCAACGGCAGCGAGATCTGCGTGACCGGGGTGTGCACGGTCAACCCGGCACCCAACTGCGACGACGCCAACCCGTGCACGGTCGACAGCTGCGATGCCGTCGGCGGGTGTCTGCACGGCGCAGTCGCGAACGGCACCTCGTGCACGGACAGCAACCCCTGCAACGGCGCCGAGACCTGCCAGACCGGACTCTGCGCCCCGGGCCCGCCCCTCGACTGCAACGACAACAACCTGTGCACCGTCGACTCGTGCAGCGCGCTCACCGGGTGCCAGAACGTCGTCCTCGCCAACGGCGCCACCTGCACCGACAGCAACGTCTGCAACGGACTCGAGACCTGCCAGGGCGGCACGTGCACGAACGGCACGGCCTTCAACTGCAACGACAACAACGTGTGCACCACGGACTCATGCGACGTCCTCCTCGGCTGCCGCAATCCCGCGGTCACCGACGGCACCGCGTGCAGCGACGGCAACCTGTGCAACGGGGTCGAGACCTGTCAGGCAGGCGCGTGCGCGAGCGCGCCGACGCTGCTGTGCAACGACGGCAACCCGTGCACGACCGATGCGTGCGACCCGGTCACCGGATGCAACATCACGCCGCTCGTGAACGGCACCGCCTGCAGCGACGGGGACCTGTGCAACGGCAGCGAATCGTGTCAGCTCGCGGTCTGCACGCCGAACAACAATCCCCCCAACTGCAACGACAGCAACACCTGCACCACCGACACCTGCGACGCCGCCACCGGCTGCCGGAACGCGCCCGTGACTGACGGCACCTCGTGCAGCGACGCCAACGCCTGCAACGGCAACGAGACCTGCCAGGGCGGCGTGTGCACGCCTGGGCCGCCGGGCTGCAACGACAACGATCCGTGCACGAGCGACACGTGCGATCCAATCAACGGCTGCAGCCACGCCGTGGTCACCGACGGGTCGTCCTGCAGCGACACCGACGTATGCAACGGCAACGAGACCTGCCAGGCCGGCGCCTGCGCCTCGGGCCCGCAGCTCAACTGTGCCGACGTGCTGCCCTGCACCGTCGATTCCTGCGACACACAGGCCGGACGCTGCCTGCACAATCCTTTGACCAACGGCACGTCGTGCAGCGACGCCAACGTCTGTAACGGCGTCGAGAGCTGCCTCGCGGGCTTGTGCCTCGCGCCCAGCACGCTCAACTGCGACGATAACGATCCGTGCACGGCCGACTCCTGCAACCCCGTCGGCGGCTGTCAGCACACGGTGCTGGCGAACGGCACGTCGTGCGGCGACGGCAACCCCTGCAACGGGACCGACACCTGCCAGTCGGGCGCCTGCGTGACCGGGCCGCCGGTCCCGAACGGCGGTTCGTGCAGCGACGGCGACCTCTGCAACGGCGCCGAGATCTGCCAGGGCAACCTCTGCCAGCCGGGGACGCCCATCACGTGCGACGACGGGGACGGCTGCACGGAGAACACCTGCGACCCGACCGGCGGGTGCCAGTTCCCGTCGCTCGACTGCGATGACACCAACCCGATCACCGTCGACACGTGCAGCCAGGCGATCGGCTGCCAACACGCAGCGGTGGCCCCGGGGAGCAAGCTCTCGATGCGCGGCGACGCGAGCCGCCCGCTCCTCATGCGTTTCAAGGTCTCGACCAACGGGTCGATCCCCCTCAACGACCCACCGTCGAACAACGGTGCGAGCGACCCCGCCCTGTACGGCGGGAGCCTGCGCATCATCGCCGGCCCGGTCGACGTGACCCACCTCCTCCCGGCGCAGGCCTGGGGCTACATCGGCCGCGCGGGGGACAACAACGGCTATCGTTACACCGATCTCACTGGCCAGCATGGTCCCATCACCCTGCTGGTCGTGCGTGATCCCCGCACCACGCTCGCGCGCGGCCGGGGCGCCGGCCTGGCGCTCGCCCTCACGGGCAATCCGAACCCCGTCCAGATCGTCCTCAGCCTCGGCGCCACCCACCACTGCATGAGCTTCGGCGGTGTGACCGCGTACTCCAGTCGGACCTACTCGTTCATCGCCCAGAATGCGCCGGCCCCGGCAGCGTGCCCACCATGATGAGGATTCCCATGCACAGCGCGTCCCGACTCCTCGTCGTCCTCCTGCTCGTCGCCACGCCGGCTACGGCGTGTCTCGTCGACGGCGACTGCGTCGATGCGACCGTCTGCAACGGCGCGGAGACCTGTGTCGCCGGTGCCTGCCAGCCCGACACGCCACTCGATTGCAACGACACCAACTCGTGCACCATCGACTCCTGCAATCCTGCCACGGGCTGTCTGAACACGCCGCTTGCCAACAATACGTCGTGCAGCGACGGCGACGTGTGCAACGGGCCCGAGACGTGCCAGGGGGGCCTCTGCACCCCCGGAACGCCTCCCAACTGCGCCGACGCCAGCCCGTGCACGATCGATTCCTGCGACAGCCTCGCCGGCCATTGTGTCTACACGCCGGTCGCGAACGGCACCCCATGTGCCGATACCAATGTCTGCAACGGCTCCGAGAGCTGCCAGGGCGGGCTCTGTGCGCCAGGGACGGCGCTCGACTGCAGTGACGGCAACGACTGTACCGCCGACACCTGCAACCCGCTCTCGGGCTGCGCCCACACCGTCGCCACGGACGGCACGGTGTGCGGCGATGACAACCCGTGCACCGGCACCGAAACCTGCCTCGCCGGCACCTGCATGCCGGGGATACCCATTCCGGAAGGCGGCTCGTGCGACGACGGTAACGTGTGCAACGGCGCCGAGATCTGCCAGAGCAGCGTGTGCGCTCCGGGGACCGCCCTCGATTGCGACGACGGCAACGTCTGCACCGACGATGCCTGCCACATCACCCTCGGCTGCCTGCACGACATCGCCATCTGCGAGGATGCCAACCCGATCACCCTCGACCTGTGCGTCCCCATCACCGGCTGCGAGTTCCATGCGCTCGTGCCCGGTCACCTGCTCCTCCTGCGCGCCAACCCCGCCAACCCGACGCGCACCAAGATGCGCGTCGTGGCGGCCGCGGCCGGCCCGCTCGCCAATCCCCCGCCCAACGGCGGCCCGAGCGATCCGGTGGTTGCCGGGGCCAGCCTGCGCGTCGTCACCAACGCGTTCGATCACACCTATCCCTTGCCCGCCGGACACTGGACGTACATCGGTCGTCCGGGCGACAACAACGGGTATCGCTATCGCGACAAGTTCCACGAAGCCGGACCGATCATCGCCCTCGCGCTGCGCAGCGCCGGCCTGAGCGTCGCCAGCGGCAAGGGCCAGAACCTGCAGTTCACACTCCCGAGCGACCCCGACCCGGTGCAGGTCGTCCTCCGCCTGGGCGCCACCAAGTACTGCATGAGCTTCGGCGGCGAGAAGCGCTTCGTGCCCGACAACCAGTTCTTCAAAGCCCGGAACGCGCTCGCGCCCGCCGCCTGCCCGCTCTGACCGTCTGCACCGGATGGCATTTCATCGGGTCGGTCGCGCCTGCTCGGGCGTGACCGTGAGGCGGGCCAGCAGGCTGCCGGGTGGCAGCGTCGCCACGATGCGCGGGTCCGGTTGCACGAAGCGGATGCGCCGGCCGTCGATCTCGTCGGTCGCGTGCAGCACCGAGAACAGCTGGGCCCGCGTGACCGTCCCCCACACCAGGAGCGGGGCACGCCGGTCCGGCAGGTAGACGGTCGCGCCCGGCGCCGCGGCGCGCGCGGCCGCCGTCGCCTCGGCGAGCAGGCGCTCCGCGACGGAGCGACTGTCGTCGTGGAGGTTGACCGGGCGCCCGTTGCGGCCGAATCCCGCCACCAGGACGGCGATCGCCGTACCCCACAACAGGTCCCTGGCCCACTCGCTCCGCGGGGCCAGCCGCGCGAGGCGCGCCACCACCAGGACGAGCACCAGAGCGAGCGCTGCACTCGCCGCGTAGTGGTAGCGATCCGTCCGGGCGGCCTCGCTCATGGAGAAGCCGACAACGTCGACCAGCATGCTCGCCCGTCCGAAGGCCACGAACCCGTAGAAGGCGACGGCGACCAGCGTGATCCCGGCCACCCGACGGGTCCAGCGGGCGGGTTCCCGGAACGCGAGCGTCACCAGGCCGACGGCGACCACCGCCCCCACCACACCGACCGCGGGCGACGGATACTCGACCGGCCACCAGCGCGTACCGAGGGCGACACCCCCGAGGCCGTAGAGCAGCAGGTGTCCCCACATCGCCAGCACCAGCGCGGGGCCGGCCGCGGCCGTACGCAGAATGCCCATGGCCTCGCCGCCCACCCGCGTGGGGTCGGAAAGGCAGGCGACGAGGTAGGCGCCCGCGACCAGCACCGGAAGCGCGACCAGAATCCCCAGCGCCGCCGGGCGAACGGCCGCCCGACCTCGCCACCCGACCACCAGCACGGGCAAGACCCCGGCCAGCGCAATCCCCATCCCGAAGGACAGGCTCGCCACCAGGACGATCCCCGCCCAGCCGAGCGCGGCGCGCACGTCGACCGGCGCCTCCGCCTGCTCGCTCCGGACGAGTCCCGCCACCACCACCAGCAGCGCGGTCGCCACCAGGACCTGCCCCCAGACGCAGAACCATCCGAGCACGCCGCCGTGGTAGGGCAGCGTTCCCCACACGACCGCGCTCACCGACGCCAGACGCAGGCTGCCGGTGAGCAAGCGCGCCACCCACATGAACAAGACGACGTTCAGCACGTGCAGGCACAGGACGCAGGCGAAGAACGCTTCCGGCCGCGGGCCGAACAGCCGCCATAGCCCCCAGTAGGAGAAGATCGGGAAGGCATAAAAGTGCCCGCCGTGCGGGCGCCACGCGACCGACCAGACCCCCTCGTTGATGACGCCGGACAGATGCGTGAAGTCGTCGCCGAAGAAGTACGCGCCGAGGATGGGGCGGAAGGCCAGGATGGCGGCGCCGATCGGCACGAGAACGTACACGATGGCCGGGAGGGCACGTCGATCGAGCATGCTAGTCCACAGAGAATCATGCCGCCCGCCGCCGGTCGAGACGTCGGCAGTGGTCGACGCCCGCCGCTGCGGGACTTGCCGGCTGCCCGCACGGGTGCGATACCCGGGGCCGCGATGGGCGCGCTGGAGACGCCGTGAGCCTCGACTTCTTCGCCGTCGCCGAGACGCAGTCGGCCATTCGACGCTTCCGCCCGGATCCGATACCCGACCAGGACCTCCGGCGCATATTGACGGCCGCCACGCACGCGCCCTCGGCGCGCGGCGCCGAGCCCTGGTTCTTCGTGGTCGTCCGGGACGCGACCACGCGGGCGGCGATCGCCGCCGCCTACGGTCGCGCCTGGAACGCCGCGCAAGAGCGCACCGCCGCCCACGAGCTCGACCGCGACCTGCGCGACCGCCCGCACTACGCCCCCATGATGCGCGCCGCCGGCGCGCTGGCCGCCTCGCTGGCGGACGTCCCCGTCCTCATCGCGTGCTGTCTCGATCACCGCCAGCTCGGCCCGCTGGTGGCACCGGACGGGACGTTGCGCTCCCCGGTCGCCGCCTATGCCTCCATCCTGCCGGCCGTACAGAACCTGTTGTTGGCAGCCCGCGCCCTCGGGCTCGGGACGACGCTGACCACGCTGCACCGCACCTTCGAGCCCGAGCTGAAGCGCCTGCTGGCCATCCCCGACCCGGTCGAGGTGGTAACCCTCGTGCCAGTCGGCTATCCCGACGGTCGGTTCAGCCCGGTGCGCCGGAAGCCCGTCACCGAGATCGCCTTCTGCGACCGCTGGGGCGTCCCCTTCCGGACCGGACATCCATGAGCGATCCACGCCCCATCGCCGCCGGCCTGTTCGTCGATCACCCCGCGGGCCCCTTCCTGCTCGCCGGCCGGTGTCCGCACTGCACGAAGGCGCACTTCCCCGCCGGGCCGGTGTGTCCCTACTGCGCAGCCGACGGATGCAGCGAGGTACGCGTCGGCCCGCGCGGGCATCTGTGGCTCTACACCGCCGTGGCGACCCGTCCGCCCGGCTATCGGGGCGACGTACCGTTCGGCTTCGGGGTGGTCGAGGTCGACGGCGGCCTGCGCGTCATCACCCGCCTGACCGAAGCGCGCCTCGAGCGGCTGCGCGTCGGCCTGCCGATGCGACTCGTCGTCGTGCCCCTCCACAGGGATGATGCCGGGACCACGGTCGTGACCTACGCCTTCATGCCGGAGGATCGCGGAGCATGAGGCCGGTGTACGTCACCGGCACCGGCCTGCACCCCTTCGGCCGCTTCGGCGACACGACTGTCACGCAGCTGGGCGCCCATGCCGTGCGGGCCGCGCTGGCGGAGGCACGCGTCGGCCGCGGCGCGTTCCAGGCTGCCTTCTGTGGCACCGTGTACAGCGGCGTCGCCGCCGGGCACAAGGTGCTCACCTCGCTCGGCCTCTCCGGCGTACCCATGGTGAACGTCGAGGCCGGCTGCGCGAGCGGGGGCGCGGCGCTCGCGCTCGGCGTCTCCCAGGTGGCGTCGGGCCGCTGCGAGCGCGTGCTCGTCTTCGGCATGGAGAAGATGCCGCGCGGGATGATCCGCTCGAGCTTCTTCGAGCCCTGGCGCGAGGAAGCCGGGCTGGCGGCCACCCCGGCCTACTTCGCGCTCCGCGCCCAGCGCCTCATGCGCGAGAGCGAGGTGACGGCGGACGACCTGGCGCAGGTGTCGGTCAAGAACCATCGCCACGGGGTCGCCAACCCGAACGCCATGTACCAGAAGGCGATCACACGCGACGAGGTGCTGGCCTCGCCCGTGGTGTGCGCCCCCCTGCACCTCCTCATGCTGTGCGCGCCCAACGAGGGTGCGGCGGCGATCGTCCTGTCGGCCAACCCCGAAGGTCCAGGGGCCGTCCGGGTCGCGGCCGCGGCGCTGCGCTCGCATCAGGCCGGCTCGGTGCTGGGCGAGCACACGCCGATGAGCGGCCTGGTCGAGGACGGGGTCCCCACCCCCACCGAGATGGCGGCCCGGGACGCGTACGCGGAGGCCGGCGTCGGACCGAACGACGTGCACGTCGTCGAGCTGCAGGATACCGACGCCGCGCGCGAGATCCTGTCCGCCGAGGAGCTCGGCCTCTGCCGCCGCGGCGACGGCGGCCGCTGGGTTCGGGACGGCGGCGGCGAGATGACCTCCCGCCCGCCGGTCAATCCGAGCGGGGGGCTGCTCTCCAAGGGAGAGCCGCTCGGCGCGTCGGCGCTCGGTCAGATCGTCGAGCTCACCTGGCAACTCCGGGGGGCCGCCGGGGCCCGCCAGGTGCCGGGGGCCCGGGTGGCGCTCGGGCATACCGTCGGGCGGGGCGCCAACGCGTGCGTCGTCATCCTCACGCGCTGAGCAGTGCGCCCGCTTCGCGTACTCGCCCTGCTCTGCGCGCTGATCGCCCTCGGCATCGGGGTGCTCACCGTCGCCGGGCGCGTGCTCCTGGTGTCCGACCCCCTGCCGCGGACGGCGGATGCCATCGTCGTGATGGCGGGCTCGATCCCCGATCGCGCCCTCGAGGCGGCCGCTTTGTATCAGGCCGGCGTCGCACCGCTGGTGGTGGTCAGCCGCGAACGCCAGCGGGGCGCGACCCACCAGCTCCGGGCCCACGGCGTCCGCCTGCCCGAGAGCGATGAGATCACCATGGACGTGCTCCGCCAGCTCGGGGTGCCGCGCGGCGCGATCCTCCGGCTGCGCCGACGCGGCCGCAGCACCGTGAGCGAGGCGCGCACGATCGCCCGTTGGGCCTGCTCCCGGCACTACCGCAGCCTGGTGGTGGTCACCTCTCGTGCCCATACACGCCGGGCCCGGCTGATCCTGCATCAGAGCCTGGGTCCGGCCGTGCAGGTGGCCGTGCGGCCGTCACGCGACGACACCTTTCCGCCGTGGCGCTGGTGGCGCGTGCGGCACCACGCCAAGGCGGTGCTGCGCGAGTACGAGAAGCTGGCGCACTACTGGCTGCGTGAATACTGGCAGATCCAGCCCTGCGGCGGCCTGCGGCGGCGCGTGCCGAGCGCCTAGCCCGAGGCCGCGTCTACTTGCCGGCGGCACCCTGGACGATGGCCGCGAGCTCGCCGCGGGCGTGCAGCTCACGCACGATGTCACAGCCGCCGATGAACTTGCCGCCCACGTACACCTGCGGGATGGTCGGCCAGTTGGAGTAGGCCTTGATGCCGTCCCGCTTCGCCGGCTCGGCCAGCACATCAACCGCCTTGAAGGGGACGCCGATCTCGCGCAGGATCTCGACCGTGGCGGCAGAGAAGCCGCACATGGGGAAGCTCGGTGTGCCCTTCATGTAGACGAGGACGGGAGTGTCCCGCACCTCGCGCTCGATCTCGCTCATCACTTCACCCGGCGCGTCGGCCATGGTTGCTCTCCTACAGGCCCTCCGTGCGGAGGGACAGTGCGTGGATATGGCCCATCAAGGCACCGAGGGCACCGTAGACCAGCTGGTGCTGCTCGACCAGGGTCTTGCCGCCGAACGCGGCGGCTCGCACGCGCACCTCGAAGTGGTCGCCCGCGCCAGTGGTGTCGACGACGTCCACACGCGCGCCGGGCAGCCCCTGCTCGATGCGCTGCTGGACCTCCTCGGGGCTGGGCACTGGCCCGGGTGGTATACGCTCGGGTCAGGTCACGCAAGCGCGGGTCAGGTCATCCAAGCGCGGTGCGACCGGCGGGGGATCAGGAGCAGCTCAGGTTCGGCAGCGTGGCCGTCGACCAGTGGCAGGTCCTGGACGCGCGCGGATGCGTGGTCTCGATCTCGAAGCCGCTCGCCGTGAGAGCAGCGCTGCACGAGGTGCCGTCGGAGACGTTCATTCCCGGCATCACGTTGCAGTTGCTGCCCTCGTAATACGTGCCGTTATCGACGAAGTAGGCCTCTTGCGCGCTGGCGGCGTTCCTGGCGTCCTCGATAATGCGGGCATCGAAGGCCTTGCCCTGTCGCCCGACGAAGCTCGGAATCGCGATCGCCGCCAGGATACCCAGGATCGAGACCACGACCAGCAGCTCGATCAGGGTGAAGCCTGCTTCCTTTCGCCGCCGGCTCCACATGCTGAGGTGCGAAAGCAAGCGTGGTGCCGGGCACGAGCCTCGTCTGGCCGTTCTTTCCTGGCCTGCCGGCGTCACGTGGTCGCGTCGAGCGGCATCTCCGTGACGGCATGTGCCAGAACCGCTCAGACCTGTGCACGGCACTCCCGACCCCACACCGCATCGCGGCCAGCGAGCGTTCTTTTCGACGCGCCCCCTGGTTCCGCTCTCGCGCCTTGGGTACAACTCCGTCCCGTGTCGACGGTCCAACCGGCCTACCCCCCCGCAGCCTCGCCTGATTCCTGCAGCGGTGCCAGCCCGAGCATTCCTCACGGCAGGCCGAGTTTCCATGCCCTGCAAGGCTTTGTGGGGCTCCCGCCGCCGGGCGCCCCGGGCATAGGGGTTGCTCAGATTGCGCCCCACATGCGTGTGCTTACCCTGGCCGCCCTGATCGCGGTTGCCCTGACGACCGCCCCCGTCGCACGCGCCACTACTGCCGACGACGTGTGCGACCGGGCCGCAGTGGCGTGCGTGATCGACACCCCCCGACCGGTGGACGACCAGTCGGTGCTCGACTTCGGCACCCGCCCGCTCACCCTCGCCCGCCGCGGCAGCCTCGACGTGGGCGGAGGCCTGATGACCATCCGGGCCGGCAGCCTCACCCTCGCCGGCGGCAGCGCGCTGTTCGCACGCGGCAACGCCGCCGAGGCCAAGCCGCGCGCCGGATCGATCGCCATCGTGACCCTGGGGGGCATCGTCATCAACAGCCAGAGCCGCATCGACCTCTCCGCTCCCCAGGGCGGCGGCTTCCTCGACGTGACCGCCGGCGGCAACGTCGAGATCCTGGGGTTCATCGGGGTCCAGGGGTCATCCCCTCTCGCCAACGGAGGACGCTTCACACTCAACGCCGAAGGGTCGGTCCGCCTGGTCGCCCCCGGAGAGATCCGCGCCCTGGGCGGTGGCGACGGCAACGGCGGCGGCGACGTGTCCATCCTGGCCAACCGCGGCCGGATCGAGATCGGCGGCCCGATCGACGTGTCCGGTCGCGACGGCGGGTCGATCATCCTCGAGTCGGAAACCGAGAGCGTGACCACGAGCACAGCCGGCCGGCTCGACGGCACCGCCCGGGCGGACTTCGGCGACGGGGGCTCGGTCAGCATCGAAGCCGCCACCGACATCCGCATCGATGGCGCCATCGCCGTGCAGGCCGAGGGCGGCATCGACGCCGGCGGCACAGGCGGCGACATCGACATCATCGCGGGCGGCTCGCTCACCCTGAACGGGCCCCTCACCCAGTACGGCGCCGCCCCGGACGGCGAGGGCGGTGACTCCGACCTGCGCGCGAACGGTGGCGACCTCATCCAGACCGCGCCCATCGTGAGCCGCGGACGCGGCGCCGAGGGCAGCGGCGGCTTCATCATCATGCTGGCCGCACGCCAGGTCATCGCCGGGCCAATCGACTTCGGCGGCGGCAGAGGCGGCGCGGGCGAGCTTTCGATCGAGGCCCGGGAGGCGGTCACCCTCACCGGCGAGATCGACGGCGACAACGACGCCGGCATCGAGGCCGGCGTGCTCACGGCCAGCGCCCAACGGATCGCCGTGCGTACCAACGTCCATCTGAACGGCTTGAACGAAGGCCCCGGGGGCTTCCTCGACCTCGTCGGCTGCGTCGTCGACATCCAGACCGGCTCGCGTCTCTCCAGCAGCGGTGGCGGCGGAACCAACCTCCTCCGGGCGGCCGACACGCTCACCGTCGCCCCCAGCACCATCGTCACCGCCGCCGGCGGCAGCAACGTCTTCCGCTACCGCAACCCCCTCAAGCCCCCAGTCGTCCAGGGCAGCGTCACGCCGCCGCCGTCGGTCCTGGTCGACCGCACCCTGCCCCCCTGCAGCGGCCCGCAGGCGTGCGGCGACGGCACGGAACGGGGCGACGAGGAGTGCGACGACGGCAACACACTCTCCTGCGACGGCTGCTCGTCGTCGTGTCAGAGCGAGGTGTGCGGCAACGGCCGCCTCGACTGCCATGACGAGTGCGACGAGCAGAACGCCCAGAACGGCGACGGCTGCGACGTCAACTGTCGCATCACCGGCTGTGGCAACGGCATCCGCACCGACGGCGAGGCGTGCGACGACGGCAACTCCTCGGGCTGCGACCTGTGCTCGCCGCTGTGCACCGTCGAGGCGTGCGGCAACGGCGTCCTCGACTGCGGCGAGGACTGCGACGACGGCAACACCGCCGCTGAGGACGGCTGCGAGCCCACCTGCCGTATCGGCGCCCTGCCCAGCTGCGGCGATAATAGGCTCAACCGGGACGAGGAATGCGACGACGACAACACGGACGCCTGCGACGGCTGCTCCGCCACCTGCACCCGCGAGGAGTGCGGCAATCTCATCATCGATTGCGGCGAGCAGTGCGACGACGGCAACCAGCGCGACGGCGACGGCTGCGACTCCGCACCACACCCCGAGCTCCCGACCATCGGCACCTGCCGGCGGACCGGCTGCGGCAACGGCATCCCCACGCCCAACACCGGCGAGCAGTGCGACGACGGCAATGCCGTCAACGGCGACGGGTGCAACGCCAACTGCACCTTCCCCGGGTGCGGCAACGGCATCGTCGACAGCGGCGAGCTGTGCGACGACGGCAACCGCCGCGCCTGCGACGGCTGCACCGAGACCTGTCGCACCGAGGTATGCGGCAACGGCATCGTCGACAGCACCGGCCCCGGATGCGAGAACGTACCCGCCAAGGAAGAGTGCGACGACGCCGATCGCATAAGCGGGGACGGCTGTGACGCCAACTGCACCCCGACCGCGTGCGGCAACCTGATCGTGACCGACGGCGAGGCGTGCGACGACGGCAACGACTTCGACAACGACGGCTGCAGCGCCGCCTGTCAGGTCGAGACCATGTGCCAGGGGGGCGGCCAGGAGCCGTGCGTGCGGTGCACGCGCGACACCGACTGCGATCCCGTCGGCCTGTGCGCCGGCAAGCAATGCGTCGCCAGCGCCTGCACCAGCGTCGCCCCCGTCGACTGCAACGACGGCAACCCGGCCACCATCGACCACGCGTGCGTCCTCGACGCGGCCGGGGCTCCGATCTGCCGGCACACCTGCCTGAATGACGGCAGCTGCAACGACGGCGACGAGTGCACCGACGACCAGTGCGTCGACGGCCGCTGCCAGCACGCGCCGCGGACGCGCTCCGGAAGCATCGTGTGTCCGCTCAATCCCACGTGCCTGAACGACGGCGGGTGCGGCGACGGCAACGACTGCACCGACGACCAGTGCGTCGACGGCCGGTGTCAGCACGCGCCGCGGACGCGCTTCGCGGCCGTCTCGTGTCCGCTCGATGGCAGCGCGCTCCTCATCGGCACCGCCCCCGCGGAGGCTCTCGACGCCAAGGTACGCGCCAAGCTGGGCAAGCTCATCTCGGCCGCAAAGACGAAGCTCACCGCCGCCGAGCAGAGCCTGGTCACGAAGAAGCGCACCAAGCTGCTGCGCGTGGTCGGGAAGAAGGTCAACGGAACCCTGGTGACGATCGCCAAGGCGCAGCTCAAAGGCAAGATCGCCGATGCGCTCGCCGACCAGCTGATCGCCCTGCTCGACCCGCTGCCCGACGCGGTGCGTTCCCAGGACCTGCTCACGCCCTGACCGACGGTCGGTGGCGTGGCCCGGGGCGGTGGTGCTTCGTCGCCGGATGTCCTAAAGCTCCATCCCACGGAGGATTCGAACATGAGCACCGAGCGGATCATCTCGGCGGACTCCCACGTCAACCCGGCCAAGGATCTGTGGACGCGCAGCGCGCCGCAGAAGCTGAAAGAGCGCGTCCCGCGGGTCGAGACCACGCCCAACGGTGACATGTGGATCGTCGATCAGCAGGTGAGCGGGGGCATCGGCCTGGACGCATCCGCCGGACGGAAGGCGGAGGACTTCAAGCCCGTCGGGCTCAGCTACAAGGACATGCGCCCCGGCTCGTACGACCCCGCCGCGCGCCTCGCCGACATGGACCAGGACGGAGTCGACGCCGAGGTGCTCTACTTCGGCGGCCCGGTCACCCAATACCCGAAAGACCCCGAGCTGCGGATGTACATCCTCCGTACCTACAACGACTGGATGGTCGAGCTGTCCAAGGCCGCTCCCGGACGCCTGGTCGGCCTCGGCCACGTGCCCCTGGTCGACCTCGACGAGGGCCTGACGGAGTTGAAGCGCATCGCCGCCCTCGGTCTGCGCGGCTTCCACGTGAACCCCTTTCCCGACGACCAGGGCGGCAAGCCCCTGCACGACCCGGCCTACGAGCCCTTCTGGTCGCTGATCGAGGAGACCGGGCTTCCGTGCAGCTTCCACATCGTCGGCCCGCGCGGCATGGCGATCACGCGCCTGATGGACCCCACTCCCGGCGTGAAGGAGACGTTCATCTCCCTCGCCCCCATCTCCATGACCGAGCTGCTGTCGACGCTCACGTTCACCGGCATCCTCGAGCGCCATCCGAAGATGCGCTTCGTGCTGGTCGAGAGCGGGGTCGGCTGGATCCCCTACTTCCTCCAGCGCATGGACCAGGTCTTCGACAAACACCGCTTCTGGACCAAGGCCGTCATCAAGGAGAAGCCGAGCAGCTACTGGTACCGCCAGGGCTACGCCACTTTCATCCAGGACATGGTCGGGGTCGCGGAACGGCACCGCTGCGGGCTCAAGAACATCATGTGGTCCACGGACTACCCGCACAGCGACAGCACGTGGCCGCACTCGCGGCAGGCACTGGAGGAGCACTTCACTGGGGTGCCGGCGGAGGAGCGGCGCATGATCGCGGGGGGCAATGCGGGGGGGTTGTACGGGCTGAGCTGACCGGGGCTCCTCGGGCCGGTGCGGTCAGGCGGCAGTCCGCGTAGCCTGGGCGCCGGTGCGGAGGAGCGTCGTTCCGCCATCTCCCCCCGCTTTACCTGAGTTGTTTTTCGAAGCAGACGCTGAACGGGTCGTTGGTGTATTCGCCGTAGGGGTCGATCTCCGTGTAGCCGGCGGCGCGGTACAGGGCGGTCGCTTCGGGCTGGCGGGCGCCGGTTTCCAGGCGCAGGAGCGTGTCGCCGCGCGCGTAGGCTTTGTCTTCGAGCGCGGCCAGCACGGCGCGCCCGACGCCCTGGCCGCGGTGCGTCGCCAGGACGAACATGCGCTTCACCTCGCCGACGCCCGGGGCGAGGCGCCGGAGCACACCGCAACCGACCGGGAGGCCGTCGACGCGCGCGACCAGGAAGACGAGCTCCGGGTCTGCAGCGTCGCCCGCATGCAGGCCGTGAATGGCGCTGGCGGGATAGCGCGCCGCCAGCTCCGCATCGAGTTGCACGATCAAGTCCCGCGCCGCCGTCCCCTCGCCGGGCTCTTGCTGTACAATGATCGCGGTCGCCTCCTGCTCGGCGGGCTCTTGCTGTATGACGATAGCGGTCGCCTCCCGCTTCGGTTACCCCGGCCGCCGCACCCGCTCGGCGGCGGCCTGCAGATCGCCCAGCGCCACCCCGGTCGCGGCCGCGCCGCGGAGCACGTCGAGCGGGTCGCGAAGATCGTCGACGTATCCGAGCGCGTACGCGCCGCGGGCGTAGCCCATCAGCCGCAACAGCGCATCGGGCAGCCCACGCGCGATCTCCGCCGGCACGGCCAGGTACTGGTTCTCCTCCTGCCGCAGCCAGCTGAGCGCGTAGGTGACGTTGAGGCCGTAGCGCACGCTCGTCGAGCGGTTGGCGCCACCGCTGTGATACACCGCGCCGGTGTAGAACAGCACAGACCCGGCGGGCATCTCGGCCGGCTCGGTCTCCCCGCAGGCGTAGGCACGCCGATCCTCGGCGCGATGGCTGCCGGGCACCACGCGCGTGGCGCCATTGGCGTCGGTGAAGTCGGTCATCGCCCACATGGTGTTGCACTGGACCTCGTAGCCGGGCGGGAACGGGAAGAAGTCGAAGGCCCACTGGTCGCGGTGTATCTGCTGGCCGGGCTGGCCGGGGCCGATGGCGATCACCTGCGTCAGATGGAGCTGAAACCCGGTGGCGTGGCCGAGGATGTCGCCGGTGGTCGCCAGCGCAAGCGGGTGCATGATCACCTCACGCGCCGTGACCGAGCGGGCGATGAGACCACCCGTCCGCCGGGTGTGACGGCCGGCGAACTCGTCCGGACCGTACGGCGTCGCCTCGAGATACGGTGCCAGCTCGCTCCGTACCCGGTCGAGCATCTCCACCGGCACGAGCCGTTCGACGATCGCGCAGCCCTGGGCCCGCAGGGCCTCCGCGACCGTCGCCCCGTCGGTCGTGGCCGGGAAGCGCGGGACGGACATGGGTCCCGTTACTGCGGCGCGCCGGTCGCGGTCAACCCACGCCCGAGCGCGGCCAGTGGATTGTCGTCACCGGCAGACACCCTCCTCGACCAGGCGGGCGATCTCGTCCCGCCCGAGGCCGAGGAGGCGGCCGAGCACCGCTTCGGTGTGCGCGCCCAGCAGCGGCGCCGCGCGCTCGGGGGCGAGCGGCGTGCGGCTCAGGCGAATGGGGTTGCGCACCTGGCGCTCGGCCCCGATCTCGGCGTGGGTCACGGTGACGATCGCGTCACGGGCCGCCAGGTGCGGGTCGGCGCGGTGGTCGTCGCCGTTCTGCACCGCCATGGCCGAGATGCCTGCCGTCTGGAGGGTTGCCGCCGCCTCTTCCGGCGTGCGCGTCCGCGTCCACTCCGCCACCCGAGCGTCGAGCTCCTCGCGCTCCGCCAGACGGCCGGCGAGCGTCGTCAGTGCCGGGTCGTCCGGCCAGCCGAGGCAGCATGCGAAGCGCTGCCAGGCATCATCGCCGACGACGGCGATGGCACACCAGCGGTCGTCGCCGGCGCACGGATACACGCCGTGCGGGCACACGGTGATCGAGGCGTTGCCGCGCTGCACCGGCGGCCGGCCGGTGCACGGGCCTTCCAGGTAGACTTCGCCCAGCAGGTACGCCGCCGCCTCCGTCTGCGCCATCTCCAGGAACTGTCCCTCGCCGGTGCGCCGGCGGTGCTCGAGTGCCGCCAGCACGACCACGGCCCCGAGCCGGCTCACGATGTGATCGGGGTGGTTGAGCGACGACCCGGCGGGATACGGGGCGTCGGGATGGTTCCACAGCCAGTTGGCCCCGGCGAAGCTCGAGTTGAGCGGGCCGAACGCCGACGCCTCGCCGAGCGGCCCGCCGCGCCCGAAGCCCTGCGAGGCGACGTAGACGACGCCGGGTCGCACACGGCGCACGTCCTCGTAGTCGAGGCCGGCGCTGCGGACCACGCCGCCGCGGTTGTTCTCGACCACCACGTCGGCGTGCGCGCACAACGCCAGCGCCAGCTCGCGGCCGCGCGCCGTACGCAAGTCGAGACAGACGCTCTGCTGCCCGCGGCATTCGACATTGAAGGTCCAGGCACGATTCGGCGTGTCGGGCTCGACCGTCACCCGGCGCAGGAAATCGATGTTGGCGCGCGACTCGACCTTGATCACCTCGGCGCCCAGGTCCGCGAGCAGGCTCGCGATCTCCGGGCCGACGGCGCCGACCCCCAGGTTGACGACGCGCACTCCGGCGAGCACCGGGCCCTGGCCACCCCCCGGCGGAGACTCGCCCGGCCGCGGCGCAAACCCCGCGCCGTCGTTGGCCCCGGGGGCGGGGGCCGGCCGCGCGAGCACGGCGGGCGTTGCCGACAGGTTCACCGGCAACGGCGCGAACGGCGCCGCACCGACGTGGGGGAATCCGGTCTTCCGGAAGTAACCGCGCACGCGTGTCTGTTCCTCGGCCACGAACTCGTCCGGCGTGTTGACCGGCACGATCGGCACGTCGAGCGCGCGGCCCCGGGCCAGGACCTCGGCACGCGGGCGGTGCTCGAACGCCTGCGTCGCCAGGAGCCGGATCACGTCGCTGTTGAGCAGGCGGAAGAGGGCATGATCCCACTCCGGCCCGCCGAGCGCTTCTTCCTGGTCGATCAGGTGGATCCAGGCCTTCCACTGGCGCGGCGACGCCGGCAGCGCCCGGACGTATCCGTCCGCGGTCGGCAGGACGTAGTACGCGCCGTCGGCGTTCCGGGGCGCGGCGGTCGGGAGCATGGGATAGTGGCGTGCGTAGTCGGCGAGCGGAATCGACCACGGGGTGAGGCCCGCCAACGCCGCCTCCTGCACCGACACTTCGACCGTCTGTCCGGCCCCGTGACGGGCACGGTCGAGCACCGCCGTGAGCGCTCCGGCCACACCGAAGATGGCGGCGCAGTCGTGTGCCAGGTAGCCGGGCAGCCAGCACGGCGGCCGATCGGGAAAGCCCGCGGCGTGCAGCGCTCCCGAGGCGGCGAAGGCCGCGAGCGGCTCGGCGCGCCAGCTCGCGCGTGGTCCCGAGAGGCCGAAGTCGGCGAGCGCGACGTGGATCAGGTGCGGATGGCGCTCCCGCACCTCGGCGGGCACGAGACCATGCCGGCGTTGGCCGTCGGGGCCGAGGTTCTCGAGCAGGATGTCGGCGTGCTGGACCAGGTCGCAGAACGTCCGCCACCCCTCGGCCGCGTGTAGGTCGAGCACCCGGCCGCGCTTGTTGGCGTTGCGGAACAGGAACGGCAGGGAGCGGTCGGGCGCCGCGACCCCGCCGGCGAACGGCGCGGTCAGGCGGCCGGGGTCGCCGCCCGGCGGCTCCACCTTGATCACGTCGGCGCCCAGGTCGGCCAGGATGCGCCCGGCCAGTGCGCCGCGCAGGTCGGTCAGGTCGACGACGCGGAGATGGGCCAACGGGGCCGGCATGCGCCCCTCTACTCCGCTCACGTTCACGCCGGCAAGAGCCATCGGCACCCTTGACCGTGAGCGTGTGGCCCTCCTACTGTCCGGCCATGGAACCCGTACTGGCAGGCGTGCGTGTGCTCGAGGTGGCCGACTGGGGCTTCGTGCCGTCGGCCGGGGCGGCGCTCGGCGACTGGGGCGCCGAGGTGATCAAAGTCGAGCATCCCAAGTTCGGCGACCCCATCCGCGGGCTCATCACCGGCGGGCTGATCCCCGGCGCCTCCGGCCGGAACTTCATCATCGAGCAGATCGGCCGCCACAAGCGCAGCGTCGGCATCGACCTCGGCACCGACGCCGGCCGCGCCCTCCTCTACCGCCTGGTCGAGCGCGCCGACGTGTTCCTGACCAACTTCCTCCCCGACGCCCGCGAGCGCCTGCAGATCACCTGGGACCACCTCCGGCCCGTGAACCCGCGCCTGGTCTACGCCAAAGGCCACGGCCAGGGCGCCAGGGGCCCGGACGCCCGCCGCGGCGGCTACGATGGCGTATCCTTCTGGGCCCGTGGCGGGATCGCCGACCGCTACTCCACGCCCGGGCAGCCGCACATCCACCAGCGTCCGGCCTTCGGCGACTTCATGGGCGGCATGTGCATCGCCGGCGGCGTGGCGGCGGCGCTCTTCCGGCGCGAGCGCACCGGCCACGGCACCGAGGTGGACGTGTCGCTGCTCGCCACCGCCATGTGGGTCCTGTCGCCCGACATCACCGCCGCCCTCCTCTACGGCCGCATGCTGCCGGCGTCGGGCGAGATGAAGATTCCGCCCAACCCGTTGGTCGGCAACTACCAGTGCGCCGACGGCAAGTGGATCGTCCTCATGATGCTCCAGTCGGAGCGCTTCTGGCCGCTCTTCGCCGAGACCATCGGCCGCCAGGACATCCTGGAACGCCATCCCACGCCGCAGAGCCGCCAGGACAACCGTGCCACGATCGCCGACGAGATCGCGCGCCATTTCGCCACCCGGCCGCGCGCCGAGTGGGAAGCCGTCCTGCGGGCGTCGGAGTGCATCTGGGGCCCCCTGCAGAGCCCCATCGACCTGCCGGACGATCCGCAGGTGCAGGCCAACGGCTACCTGCTCGAGTCGCCCTCGCCCGACGGCCCGGTGCGCGTGTGCGCCAACCCGGTGCAGTTCGACGGCGTGCCGCCGACGGTCGCGCGCGGGGCACAGGACGCCGGCGCGCAGACGGAGGAAGTGCTCCTGGAGCTCGGCTGCACGTGGGAGGAGATCGGCGCCTGGAAGGACGCCGGCGTGATCGCCTGAGCGGCGCATAGTCCTCGCTGCACCCGGTGCACGGCGCCATAGGCGGACCGCGCCGCCCGCCACGTGCATACCGTCGTGGTGGCGGCAGTTTCGCGTGCGTACCCCGTCCGACGATTGGCATCCCCCTTGCTCTCCCAGAGGCTGATGGCAATGCAAACCACCAGCGTGATCGTCGCCGCGGCCGCCTGTGCGGGGATCGTCCTGTTCGTCGGTTCCACGGCGCCATTCAAGTCGGCATCGTATCGGGGGGTCTTTCGCGATCGGTGGCAGCACCCCGCGCGTGTGATCCAGGCCCTCGGCATCCGGCCAGGGCACCACGTCGCCGACCTCGGGGCCGGTGGCGGCTACTTCACGTTCCGGCTCGCGGACGCGGTCGGGTCGTCAGGCAGGGTCTATGCCGTCGACATCGACGCGGACATGGTGCAGTACGTCGCCGAGCGCGCCGAAGTCGCGGGCCATCGGAACATCGAAACCGTCCTCGCCGTGCCGGCGGACACGCATCTTCCCGAAGGCGGCGTCGACCTGGTCTTCACGTGCAACACCTACCATCATCTCGAGGATCGTCCCGCATACTTCGCGCGACTCAAACGGATCCTCCGGCCCGGCGGCCGCGTCGCCATCATCGACTACAACCAGAACAGCTTTCTCCCGTGGCTGGTCGGCCACATCTCGCCGTCCGACGTGGTGCGCACCGAACTCGCGGCCGCCGGCTACCGCGTCGAGCAGGAGTACGACTTCCTCCCCAAGCAGACGTTCGTGGTGTTCGCGAAGGACTGACTCAACTCCATCGCCGCCCGATCCCGGAGGACGCGCCGGTGACGAGCGCGACGCGGCCCCGGGAGGCGAAGGCCGTCACTCCGGGTCGCACGCCCCCGCGCAGAACTGCCGGATCATCCCGTCGGGGCGCAGGAAAGCGTCGATCTGTGCCCCGGCGGTGGGGACGCTGGTCGAGCCGTGGGCGCGGTTGTTGAAGAACGGCGGCATGTTGCTGATCGGCGGGACGCCCGAGGCACACCGCGTACGCCGCGGCGGATCGCCGGCCCCGGGGCAGTCCGCATCGGTCGTACAGGTCGCCCCGGCGTCGGTGGTACCGGGCGTGTTGCAGCGCGAGAAGCCGCGCTGCGGGTCGATCTCGACGAACGCCGACCCGTCGAAGGGGGCGTCCAACTCGGGGATGCCGAAGAAGCGGCGATGCACGGGCGCGAGCTGCGGGATGCCGAGCGAGCGCACCATGATCTCGGTGCCCAGGTTCGCCACCTCCGAGTCGTAGGTGGCCATGTGGATCAGTACCTTGTGCGGCACCGGCGGGTCGGACAGGTCGCCACTCACCAGGTGGTTCATGTAGCCCTGCGGCTCGGCGCGGTCCCAGAGCTGTTGGCCGAGCGCCAGCAGCACCTGCTCGTCGAGCCGGTCGGGGTAGCTCGAGCGGATGAGCGCCACGTACGGGTTGAAGTCGATCGAGCGGTGCAGCAGGGTCGAGTAGTTGGCCGCTGGCACGGCCACGAAGCCGCGCTTGAAGTCCTCGGCGATCGACATGATGGCGAGGCCGAAGATACCGCCCTGACTGCCGCCCGAGTAGTACACCTCGGTGGTGTCGATGATGCCGGTGGCCGCCGGCCCGAACTGGAACGCCGGGTGCGTGTTGAACCCGCGCACGGGGTCACCGAGGAGACGCCCGAGCAGGAGGTGGTTCAGGAACCCCTGGTGCAGCCGCTCGGGAATGTAGTGGAAGTTCGAGAAGTCGAGCGTCAGCGGCACGATGGCGGGGCCCACGTCGGCGTTGGACATCCCCTGCATGTCGACCGCGGCGATCACGAAGTCGTACGCGTTGGCCAGCAGGGACAGCGACCCGAGCTGGAAGCGGTTGCCCACCAGGCCATGCCCCCAGAGCGTGGGACGCCCGGGCCGCGGTGCGCCGCCGGCGTTGACCGCGATGTGCGGGATGTCGACCACGAACGGGATGGTCCCGAAGCCGTTCTGGCGCGGCACGCCGTCCACCAGGTTGAGCCGCGACGCCGGGGCGTCTGCGGTCATGAACAGCGGCGCCTGGAAGGTGCCCTCGATGCGCCGGAAGATGTTGGCGTTGCGTCCCGTGCCTCCGGGGCCATCGTCGAAGCCCGTCACGCTGAACGCCGGCGTGCCGAGGGCGAAGGCCTGGTCGCGCACAGCCCGGATCCACCCCGTCAGCGCCTGCGTGCTGGCGGTGGTGAAGTCCCAGGCAAGTACCAGCGACGCCGAATCGACACCGCGCCCGCGCAGGCGGCGCACGATGTCGGCGAACGTGGCCCGGCGGGCGCCGAGGGCGGTCGCGCACGCACCGCCGCACGCCACCGCCAGCTCGTCCACCGACGCCCCGTCGCGGAGCGCACGGAACACCAGCCGCGGCCGGATCCGCCGGCCCTGCGTGTCGACCAGATTGCGGATGGCCACCAGATAGCGCGTCCCGTCCCGCAGGCGCTCCCCTGGCCGGATGATGAGCGCCTTCCGGGTCACGTCGTCGACGTTGGCGTCCATCTCGGCGAAGTGCACGACCCGGCGACCGCTGTCGGCCTCGACCAGGAGGGTCGGATGGTCGGCGTCGAGCGAGCGCGCGAAGTCGGTGTGGAAGGCCACCTTCGACGCCGTCAGGTCGACCGGCGCTCCGGTATCGGGGAACAGCGCCAGGAGGACCGGACCGGGGCTGAAGCCGTCGAGCGTGTTCCAATCGGTCGGGTCGACGCGCTTGCCGCCGGTGTTGGCGGGCAGGCTGTCGGGGCCGTAGTCGACGCGCAGCCCGGTCGGCGTGGTCGGGTCGCTGCGCAGGAAGTACGACGACGGATACGGCAGCAGACAGTGCTCGTCGATCAACGAATCGCAGCGGCGGGCGGGATCGATCGCCAGTCCGCACAGCGCCGAGCGGTGCGCGCCGCCGCCGCGCAGCCGGCCAAAGCCCTCGTCCGCCGCGGGTACGTACACGGCGCTCGGGCCGCAGTGCAGTTGCCCTCCGTTCGGCGTGCACGGCGCCACGCACGTGCGCGCACAGCCGGCCCCGGTGGTCAGGAACGCGCGGAGCGTGCGGGGGGCGGGCGGGCCCGGTAGCGGGGGCATGGCGCTCGCCCAGTCGATGCGCACCGTGTCGGGCTGACGCCGGGCGCTGCGCAGGACGATGCGTCCGCTCAGCGGACCGATGCGGTCGTACGTGGTGGTCGCGCCGCGGGTGACGAAACGCGCCGCCGGGACGGCTACGCTCGCCAGCACCGTCATCGGCGCGTCGGCATCGACCAGCTCGAGGCGCAAGCCCCCGCCCGCCACCAGCGTCGCCGGCGTCAGTCCACGGGCGGTGACGCTGCCACGCAGCTTGACCCGCCCGCGACCGACGCGCAGCTCGGTGACCGTGCCGCCGTGGCAGTCGGGCAGGGCCGCCGCCGGAGCGGCGAGCGCCACGGGCCCGAGACCAAAGACGAGTGCCAACAGCCAAAAACGCGTCATGGCGCGTTCCTAACGCGGCGGTGCATGCGCCGGCAAGGGAAATGTCGGCTTGACTCGGCGATACGGCACGGCCAAGACCGATCCATGAGCGCAATCGGCCCCGACCCGAGCCCGTTCCTCGCCGGCAATTTCGCCCCCTGGCGCCCCGAGGGACGGCACGACGCCCTGCCGGTGGTAGGCACCCTGCCCCGCGAGCTGAACGGCACCTACTACCGCAACGGCCCGAACCCGGCCTTCGACCCGCCCGGACGCTATCACTGGTTCGAGGGCGACGGCATGCTGCACGCCATCACGCTGCGCGACGGGCGCGCGAGCTACGCCAATCGCTACGTCGAGAGCGCGGGCCTGCTGGAGGAGCGCCGCGCCGGGCGGACGCTCTACCCGAGCCTGCTCGATCTGGGCGCCGGCGAGGCGCCACGCTTCAAGAACACCGGCAACACCAACATCGTCTTCCACGCCGGCCGGCTGCTGGCCCTGATGGAAGCCGCCCTGCCCACCCAGATCCGTCCCGACACGCTCGCGACCGTCGGCGAGTTCGACTTCGGGAGCCGCCTGCAGGGCTCCATGACGGCGCATCCCAAGCTCGATCCCGTCACCGGCGAGATGCTCTTCTTCGGCTACTCGCCCGTGCCGCCGTATCTGCAATACTACGTTGTCGCCGCCGACGGCACGCTCACACGCCACGAGGTGATCGACGTGGCCTGGCCGTCGATGATGCACGATTTCGCGGTCACCGCCGACTACGTGGTCTTCATCCTCTGCCCGCTGCTGTTCAGCTTCGAGAACATGGCGGCGCGCGGCGGCGCCTTCTCCTGGGAGCCCGAACGCGGCACGCGCCTCGGCGTCATGCCCCGCGCCGGCACCGGCGCCGACGTGCGCTGGTTCGACACCGAGGCCTGCTACGTGTTCCACCCGCTGAACGCCTACGCGGCCGACGACGAGATCGTGCTCGACGTGGCACGCTACCCGCACCTCCGCTTCATGACCCCGCGAGAGGAGCGCGAGACCCAGTTCGAGGAGAACAGCGCCGCCAAGCTCCACCGCTGGCGGCTCGCGCTGCGCACGGGCACCGTCCGCTCCGACCCGCTCGACGACCGCGCGGTCGAGTTCCCGCGCGCCGACGAGCGCCGGCTCGGCCGGCCGCATCGCTACGGCTACCTGGCCGCCACCGGCCCCGAGGGTGCGGCCGACGGGATGCCCGTCTTCACCGCGCTCCACAAGTACGATCTCGTGCGCGGCCGCTGCGACGTGCGTGCGTTCGGGCCGGGCAACGGGGCCGGCGAGCCGCTGTTCATCCCGCGCCACGCCGACGCCGCCGAGGACGACGGCTGGGTGGTGACGGTCGTCTACGACCAGGCCCGCGACGCGAGCGACTTCGTCGTCCTCGATGCGCGCGACATCGCCGGCGAGCCGGTGGCAACCGTTCGCCTGCCCCACCGCGTTCCGTACGGCTTCCACGGCAATTGGGTGTCGGCCTGACGGCGTCCGCTCCTTGACATCGCGTCCGCGGGAGTCTCTATGCGGTCGACATGACGCGTCTCCTGCTCGCCCTCACGTTCCTGGTCGTGGTCGCGCTCGACCACACCCCGGCCCACGCCCAGTCGGCCGCGCGCAAGTTCGGCCGTGGCCTGGCGGGCATGACCGCCGCCTTCCTGGAAGTCCCCGGCAACATAGTCGCCGAGACGCGTGCCCGCGGCGCCGGCGAGGGCATCCCCCTCGGCTTCGCCAAGGGACTCGGCATGATCATCCCGCGCGTGCTGGTCGGTGTCTACGAGTTCGTCTCCGCGCCCTTCGCCTTCCCGGAGGGCTTCCGGCCGATCCTCGAGCCCGAGTTCCCGTGGAGCTACTTCGACGGCGGCCGCGCGGCGCCGCCGCCCCCGCGGCGATCGCGATCCTGACCGCGACGTCTCCTCAACTGCTGTCCGCCTCGTCCTGCACCTGGCGCGCGTCCCGGAGCAGCCCGGCGGCAGCGGCGCGGTCGACCACCCAGTGCACCCGCTCCGACGGTAACACGAGCTGCGCCGGAATGCGGAGCGGGTCGATGGGCTCGCGCAGCGCTTCAGCCACCACTTTGGCCTTGGTATCGCCCGTCGCGAGCACCACCACGTGGCGGGCGGCGCGCACCACCGGTGGTGTGAGCGTGATGCGCGCCAGGCGGGGGGCACTGGTCGTCTCGTCCGCCAGGACGGCCGCGAACGGCGTCTGTGCGCGCAACGCCTGCGCGCCCGGCGCCAGCGAGGCCACCTCGCCGCGCGCGCCGACGCCGAGAAAGAGCACGTCGAACACCGGCGTGGCACCGAGCCGGGTCGCGACCGCCGTGCCGTAGTCGGCGGCACTCCGGGCGGCATCGTCGGCCACGATCGCCGGCGCCACGATGCGGGTGCCCGCCACCCCGCGCGGCACGAAGAGACTCGCGCGCGCCAGCCGCACGTTGCTGTGCGGGTCATCGGGGCCGACGCAGCGCTCGTCGCCCCAGAACCACAGCAGCCGCGGCCACGGCAGGTCGCCCCGCCCGGCGAGCGCGACCATGATCCCGCGCCCGCTCCGCCCGCCCGCCAGCGCGACCGCCAGATCGCCCGCGTCGCCACTGGCGCGCAACGCCTCCGCCGCAATCGCCGCCGCGGCCTCGAACGCCTCGGCGTCGGTCGGGTAGACGTCGAGCCGCATGCGCCGCGCATAGCGTATTCCACGACGGGGCGCGACTCGCCGGCCCCGTTGACAAGGACGCCACGCTCGCAGACGATCGGCCCATGGATACGGCCGGCCTCGCGCCCACGCTCCTCTTGGCCATGCCCCAGCTCCGCGACCCCAACTTCACCCGTACGGTCGTGCTCCTGTGCGAGCACGGCAGCGAGGGGGCGCTCGGCTTCGTCGTCAACCGCCCCACCGACGTGCGTGCTGCCAACGCCGTCGCCATGGATCCGCCGCCGCGCGGCGACAGCGGCATGCTCTTGTGGATGGGCGGCCCGGTCGAGCCGGAGCGCGGCTTCCTGCTGCTCGGCACCGACCCGGGCGTAGAGGACAGCGAGCGGGTGTGCGAGGGCGTCCACCTCACCGCCTCGGTCGACGTGCTGCGCCAGCTGATCGAGGCCGATCCCGCCGAGCCCGAGCGCCGCCGCTCGCGCCTGTTGCTCGGCTACGCCGGCTGGGGCCCCGGGCAGCTCGATCGCGAGCTGGCCGAGTCCGCATGGCTGACCGCTCCGCCGGATTCCCACCTCGTCTTCGACACTCCCGCCGACCAGATGTGGGAGCGCGCCATCCGCAGCCTGGGCGTCGAGCCGCTCGCGCTCCAGCTGGGCCCCGGAATCCAGTAGCAGCGGTCAGCGCCCGCGGCGTTCGAGGCGGAGCGCGACGTACTGCGCCAGCCGCTGCAGCGGCGGCGCGACGCGGAAGAGCAGGTCGTCGAGCGGATCCGTCAGCCGGCGCACCGCACGGACGCGCGCCTCGTGCCGCTGCCGCCCGGCGAACCCCACGCCGCGCCCCGGCACGAACTTCTGCAGCATGCTCACCAGCCGGAAGGCGCGATACTCGCCGGCGTCGAAGTGGCCGATGATGCGCTCGATCATGGCCCGCGTGAAGAACTCGTCGGTGCCGTGCTCGTCGGCGATCTTGCCCGGGTACGGCAGGTGCTCGCGCGCGAAGTCCAGCACGGGATTCGACTGCGGCTCGACGATCGCCCCGCGCCCGCCCGGGACCAGGAACCGGTAGACGCGCGGCATCACGTCGTCGATCAGCAGGTGGTGCACCACGCTCTTGGCGAAGAAGAGATCGAAGCTGTGCTCCGGGAAGTCGAGCTGCTCCGCGGGCGCCTGCAGGGTCCGCACCCGGTCGCTCACGCCGTAGTGCTCGGCGCGCTCGCGCGTGACCCGCAGCCCGCTTGCCGACACGTCGACCGCGGTCACATGCGCGCCGCTGTTGGCGAGCGCGACCGTCACCACGCCCGGCCCGCAGCCCAGCTCCAGCACGCGCCGGCCCGCCACCGACGGGCCGAAGAAGTCGTACACGTAGTGGTACTCCGGGTAGGCGGTGAAGAACGCCTCGTACGTGGGGTAGGTCAGGTTCAGCAGCGACGTGTCGGCGAAGGTCTCGTCGCGCACCCGATCCCAGATGCGTTGCTCGGCGGCGACTCGCTCGTCGAGCGGCGCATCATGGAGGTCCTTGCCCACGGGGGGGCACCCTCTCTGTGCTGCGGGTGCTTGTCAAGATCCGGGACGGGGGCTGGGGTGTGGGTGTGAGCTGTGGTCCGCGGGCGCGGGGGCGTGGGCTCCGCTTCGATCGCGGACGGCCGGGCGGGCGAGTACGCATGCGATGCGCGTCGTCCGCTCAAGGCGCTCCGCCCACGCCCCCGCGCCCGCGACTCGCAGTCGCAACGGCGGCGCGCCCCGCCCCGGCTCGCGGCGGCCGCGTCGCCCCGGGGTACGCACCCTCGTTTGCGGATCGCCAGGGGCGGGCGGAGGTGGGGCGCTGGCTCGCGTGCGGGACCGACCCGCTGGTGTCAGGCGCACGCGCCACACGGGACCCGAGCCGGCGCCCCACCTCCGCCACGCCCCGCGCATGTGTGGCAGCGCACGCGGACCCCGCTAGCGCGTCTCGGTGCTGGGGGCGACGCGGGCGGGCAGGACGCGGGCGGTGCGGGCGCGGAGGCGGGCGACCAGGGCGGGGAGCCAGCGCTGGCCGAGGTCGTCGAACAGGGAGTACGCGACCGGCGTGATGAGGAGTGTGATGACCAGCGACATCGCCTGGCCGCCGATGATGACGCGCGCGAGCGAGCCGCGCGACCCGGAGCCCGGGCCTTGACCGAGGGCGATGGGCACCATGCCGAGGATCAGCATGAGCGTGGTCATGAGGATGGGCCGCAGGCGAACGCGGTTGGCCTCCAGGATGGCGGCGTCGCGGGCCATGCCGCGGGCACGCAGGGTGTTGGTGTAGTCGATCTGCAGGATGCCGTTCTTCTTCACGATGCCGAACAGCATGAACAGCCCGAGGACGCTGTAGATGTTGAGCGCCTCCCCGAGCAGCACCAGCGACAGGATGGCGAACGGGACGGTGAGCGGCAGCGCCAGCATGATGGTCACCGGATGGAGGAAGCTCTCAAACTGCGCCGCCAGCACCATGTACATGAACAGGATGCTGAGCCCGAAGGCCATGCCGAAATTGGCGTTGCTCTCGGCCAGGCTCTTGGCACGCCCCGTCCACTGGATGTTGTAGAGGGGGGGCAGGTCGAGGCCGTCGATGACGCGGTTCACGTGCGCGACCGCGGTGGCCAGCGGCAGGCTCGGCAGGAGGCTCGCCTGGATGGAGAGCGAGCGCTGCCGGTCGACGCGGTCGATCTGCGCCGGTCCCAGGTCCTCGCTCACCCGCACCAGGTTCCCCAGGCGCACCAGCTGCCCGCTGCGGGACAGCACCGTCAGGTCGTACAGGTCCTGGGCCGTGCGCCGCTTGCCGGGCTCCGCCCGCAGCCAGATGTCGTACTGCTCGTCGGCTTCCTTGTACTTGGAGATCGGCTGCCCGGCCACGTAGGTCTGTACCGTGGCGGCGATGTCGCGCATGTTGACCCCCAGATCGGAGGCCTTCTCGCGGTCGACGTGCAGGCGGATCTCGGGCGTGCGGACGGCGAGCGTGGTATCCACGTCGACCAGGCCCGGCATCTCCTGCATGCCGGTCATCAGCCGGTCGCCGAACCGTTGCAGCTGCCCCAAGTCGGGACCACGCAGGTTGAACTCCACCTCCGCCAGCCGGCCCCCGCCGGAGGCGAGCGGGTTCACCCCTTCGACCGCCGTACGCAGGTCCGGATAGCCCTCGAGGAGCTCGCGGGCCTCCGCCATGACGGCGAACTGCGAGAAGTCGCGCTCATGCAGGTCGACCAGGCGGACGTACATGGTCCCCTTGGTCACGTCGCCCTCGCCCGCCTTCACGCGCCCGGTCTGGTCGCCGATGGTGGTGAGCACGTCGGTCACGCCGCGGAGCCCGCGTACGTGCTCCTCGATCTCGGCAAACACCCGCGCGCTTTCGGCGATGGTGGACCCGCCCGGGGTACGAATGGCGATCTCGAACTCGCTCTGGTCGTCCTGGGGCAGGAACGTCTTGCCCACGATCCGGAAGAGCGGCACGGTCGCCAGCACGCACACCGCCGCCACCGCAACGATCGCCCCGCGGTGCGCGAGCGACCACGCCAGAAGGGCCCCGTAGCGTGCGGCGATCAGCCGATACAGGCGTCCCCCGTGCACCGCCTTCCCCCCGCGCCGCCGGAGCAGGCGCGCACTCAGCGCCGGCGTGAGCGTGAACGAGATCAGCATCGACATCAGGATGGCGACCGCCACCGTGAGCCCGAAGCTGTGGAAGAAGCGCCCCAGGCGCCCCGCCATGAAGGCCACGGGCAGGAAGATGATGACCAGCGAGAGGGTGGTCGCCACCACCGCCAGCGCGATCTCGGCCGTGCCGATCGACGCCGCCCGCATCGGCGACTCGCCGTGCTCCTCCACGTGCCGGAAGACGTTCTCGAGCACGACCACGGCGTCGTCGATCACGATCCCGACCGCCAGCACCAGGCCGAGCATGGTCAAGTTGTTGAGGGTGAAGCCGAGGGCGTACATGAACGTGAAGGTGGCGACGATGGAGGTGGGGATGGCGAGCCCCGCCACGACCGTGCTGCGCCAGTCGCGCATGAACAGCAGCACCGTGAAGGCGACCAGGAGCGCGCCGAGCCACATGTGCACGCGTACGGTCTCGAGCGACGCCTTGATGAAGCGCGACTGGTCGCGGATGACGCGTAGGTCGATGTCGGCGGGCAGGAGCGGGCGCAGGCGCACGAGCGTCGCCTTCACCCGATCGATCATCTCGACCGTATTGACGCCGGCCTGCTTCCGCACCACCAGCTGCACCGCGTTCTCGCCGTTCAGGCGGGACAGGCTGCGCTCCTCGACCACGCCGTCCTCGGCCGAGCCGATGTCCCGCACCCGCAGCGGCCGGCCGCCCACGTGCGCGACGATCAGGTCGTCGAAATCGGCCGCGTGCTCCACCCGGCCCATGGTGCGGACCACCAGCTCGCGCCGGGTCTGGTCGAGGCGGCCGCCGGGCAGCTCCAGGTTCTGCTGCGCGATGGCGTTCCGGATGTCGCCGATCGAGAGGCCGAGAGCGGTCAATCGGTCCGGGTCGACGTCGATGTTGATCGCCCGCTCCTGGCCGCCGAGCAGGATCACCTGCCCCACGCCGGGCAGCGTCTCGACGACCTCCTTCACCTGTTTGCGGGCGAGCTGTGTGACCTCGCGTAGGCTCCGGCGGCCGGAGATGGCGATGCTCATCACCGGAATGGCGTCGACGTCGAACTTGTCGACCACCGGGGGGTCCGTGCCGACCGGGAGCTGGGAGACGACGCTCGCCACCTTGTCGCGCACGTCCTGCGCGGCCACGTCGCGGTTCTTCTCCAGCACGAACTGCACCACCAGCTGCGACAGGCCCTCTTTCGTGATGCTGCGCAGCTCGTCGATGCCGTCGATGGTATTGACCGCGTCCTCGATCACCTTGGTGACGCTGGTTTCCATCTCCTCGACCCCCGCGCCCTTCAGCGTGGTGGTGACCGAGACGATCGGGAAGTCGATGTTTGGAAACAGGTCGAGCCCGAGGCGGCGATAGGAGAACAGGCCCAGAACGACCAGCGACGCGATCAGCATGGTCGCGAACACCGGGCGGCGGATGCAGATGTCGGCGATGCGCATGGGGCGGTGCGCTCAGGCGCCCGGGGCCACGTCGCTGCGCACGGCCACGGCGGTGCCGTCCGCGAGCCTGGACAGGCCGCTGGTGGCCACCCGCTTCCCCTGGGCCACGCCCTGCGCGATCTCGACCCAGCCGTCGCCCAGGTCGACCCCCACCGTGACCGCATGCTCGCGGGCGACGTTGTCGTCGATCACGAACAGCTTGGTGACGCCGGCGAACGAGCTGAGCGCTGTGCGCGGCACAGCCACAGCGTGCTCGGTGTGCGCCACCACCACGTCGCCGTGCCCGAAGAACCCCGGGCGGAGCCGGTGGTCGGTGTTGGGGACCGCCGCCTCGAACGCGAGCGAGCGGGCCGTCGGGTCGGCCGCCGAGCCGATGCGGCTCACGTGGCCGATGAAGGTCTCCGCCGGGAAGGCTTCGACCGTGATGCGCACCTCCTGCCCGGCCGCCAGCGCTGGCGCCTCGCGTTCCGGCACCTCGCCCCGGAACTTGAGCGGATCGTCCTGCACGATGCGGAAGACGACCGTGCCGGCGCGGACGTAGCTGCCGGCATCGAGCAGCCGGGCCGCCACCGAGCCGTCGAGCGGGGAGCGGATGTCGGCGTGCGCCAGCTGGATACGGAGCTGGTCGCGACGCGCCCGGGCCACCTCCGCCGTGGTGCGCACCTGCTCGTACTCCTGCGCTGCGATGATGCCCTGATCGCGGAGCGGGCGGGCGCGGCCTTCGTCGGCGACCGCCTTGTCCAGGCTGGCCTCCGCCTCGCGCAGGCGGGCCTCGATCTGGTCGCGCTGCACGCGCGCCAGCGTCTGTCCGCTCTGCACCCGGTCGCCCAGGTCCGCCAGGATGGCGACCACCTGGCCCTCGATCTCGCTCGCCACCTCGGCCTGCGCGTTCGGCGCGAGCGTGCCCACCACCGACACCGTGCGCTCGACGGCGCGGAGCGCCACGCTGGCGACCGTGATCGGCACGGCGGCGGGTTTGTCCCGCGCGGCCGGCTCCGCCCGCGAGGCCCGGTCGCAGCCCGCCACCGCCAGGGCGAGGAGTACCAGCACGCCGACGCGGGTCATGCGGCACCCCGGACGCGGCGGCCGTCGCCGGCGCCGACACCGTGCAGGTAGCACTGCACCACCCGCGCCGCCGCCGTCTCCGGGCGCTCGCCCGGCGCGTGCTCGAGAATGGCCGCCCGGGACAGCCCCAGCAGGAAGGCCGCCGCGAGGTGGCGCGCCGCCCCCGCCCCGCCCAGTCGATGGCGGGCCAGCACGCTCTCGATCGCCTGCAGGACGCGCCGGCGTCGTTCCCGGCTGCGCCGCGGCGCACGCTGCTCGAAGCGCTGGACCAGGGTGAGCAGATGCTGCCGGCGCCAGAAGAAGCGCAGGATGGAGACGACCATCTCGCGCAGCACGGCCTCGGCGGGCGCCGCCGCCTGCGCTGCGGTCTCGACCTCCTCGGCCAGGCGCTCGAGGCTACCGCGCAGGGCCGCCTGCTGCAGGTCATCCTTGGTGGGGAAGTACAGATAGAGCGTGCCCTTCCCCACCCCCGCCCGCGTCGCCACCTCGTCCACGTGCACCTCGTGGAAGTCGCGCTCGGCGAACACCGCCGTGGCGGCGGCCAGGATGCGCTGGCGTTTGTCCTCGCGGGCCATACCGGGGAGCTGCCGGCCAGAACTGACCGGTCAGTTCTCGTGTACCAGCTCGTGACGTTCGAGAAAAGGGGGTGCCAGGGCGCCGTCAACTGCTGGGCAGCCCGAGGCTCTGCGCCGCGTGCGAGCGGAAGAACTCGGCTGCACTGCTGCCCATGACGACGACGATGAGCAGGACCCAGGCGATGCCGTAGCCGACGATGAACCAATCGCCCGCCTGCCGCCCCAGCCGGCGGACGAGCACGCCCCAGCCGGCCGCCACCAGGGCCACCGAGCCGAGGGCCACCGCAGTCATCGGCACCGTGCTGCCGCGTGTGGGGGGATAGAGCATCCACAGGGCGGCCACGGTCACCCCCCCGACGACGAACCCCGTGACGGCCATCAGGGACAACCCGAGCGCCGCGCCGACGACGTCGAGCCCCTCGGCGTCGTCCGCCTTCTCCTCCCCGGTTGGCTCCTCCTCACGATCCCCGGTCGGCATCGGGCGTGTCGAGATTACGTGCCGCCCCCGCGCCTCGCAACCCCGGGATTCCTCGGCCCGCGCGATCGTGGCATGGTGCGCCGGCGATGCTCCTGTGCGGTGACATCGGCGGCACCAAGACCACGCTGGCGCTCTTCCGGCCGGACGCGCCGCTGGTGCCGAGCGACCCCGTCCGGTTCACGAGCGCGGCGTTTGCCGGTCTGGAGGGCCTGGTGGAGACCTACCTCGTCGGGCGGACGGCGGCGCTCACCGGCGCTTGCTTCGGCATCGCCGGGCCCGTTCTGGAGGACCGGGTCGCCACCACCAACCTGCCCTGGCTCGTCGATGCGGGCACCCTGCGCGCGCGTCTCGGCGGCGTTCCCGTCTTTCTCCTGAACGACATCGAGGCGCTCGCGTATGGCGTGCTGGCACTGCCGGCGGATCGGCTGGCCACGCTGCATCCGGGGCGGCCGGCCACGGGGAACATCGCCGTCATCGCCGCCGGCACGGGCCTCGGTGAAGGCGGATTGGTGTGGGACGGCACGCGCCACGTACCCTTCGCCAGCGAGGGCGGCCATGCCGACTTCGCCCCGCGCAGCGAGCGCGAGATCGCCCTGCTGCGCTACCTGCTCGGCCGCCATGCGCACGTGAGCTGGGAGCACGTGGTCTCCGGGCCGGGTCTGGTCCACTGTCTCGAGTTCCTGCGCGACGTGGAGGGCCTGGTCGTCCCGGACGGCCTGGCGGCCGACCTCGAGCCGGCGGCCATCTCCGCCGCCGCCCTCGCCGGCAGCCCGCCGATCGCGGTGGAGGCGTTGGCGCTGTTCGTCGGCTGCTACGGCGCGATGGCGGGCAACCTCGCCCTCACCGTGAAAGCCACCGGGGGCGTGTACGTCGGCGGCGGCATCGCGCCGAAGATCCTGCCGGCGCTCCAGACCGGCGCCTTCTGCGCCGCCTTCCTGGCCAAGGGACGGTTCGAGACCTTGCTCGCCTGCATGCCGGTGCATGTGATCCTGGACGACCGCACGGCGCTCTACGGCGCCGCGCGCTACGCCGCCGCCCGCGGGTAGCTGGGCGTCAGCCGCGCCAGGGGGCGGCCAGGGCGTCCAGGTGCGCCGTGCGCGGGCCGAAGGCGTGCTCCGCCAGCCAGGCACGCTTGAGATACAGGTGCGCGTCGCCCTCCCACGTGTAGCCCATGCCGCCGTGGTTCTGGACGTTGTCGGTGGCGTTCTTGAGCGCGGCGTCGACGGCCAGCACCTTGGCACCGTGCACGTGACAGGCGGCGTCGGGCTCGCGGTCGCGCACCGCCACCGCGGCGTAGGTCACCGCCGAGCGCGCCACCTCCGCCCGCACCGCCATGTCGGCGCAGCGGTGCTTGATGGCCTGAAAGCTGCCGATGGGCTTGCCGAACTGCTGGCGCACCTTGGCATAGGCGACCGACAGCTCGAGGGTACGCTCGGCGATGCCGACGGCTTCCGCCGCCACCAAGACCGTGGCCATGTCGCGCAGGCGACCGGCGTCGTTGCTCACCACTTCGACCGGGACGCTCGCGAACGCGACTTCCGCCAGGTACCGCGTGGAATCGATGCCGGCACCCGGCGTGATGGTGAGGCCGCGCGTGTCAGCGGCGACGTAGCGCACGGCGTGCTGGCCGAGCACGAGCAACCCCTGGGCGCTGCCGGCGTCGGCGATGCCCGGCACGCTGCCCATCAGGCGCCCGCCGCCGCCGAGGGCGTTGTCCGCATCGTCCACCACCGCCACCCGGCGGGTGCCGGCGAGGACGGCCGCGTGCACGTCGTCGAGGCCGGCCGCGCCGGCCAGGGCGTGCGCAGCCAGCACCGTCCCGAGCCACGGTCCGGGCGCGAGCCCGCGGCCCAGCTCGATGAACAGCAGCATCTCTTCCGGCAGTCCGTAGCCCGCGCCGCCCGCCGCCTCCGGCAGCCCGAGACCGAACCACCCGAGCGCGCCCGCCTCCTGCCACGCCGCCGCGTCGACCTGCCCCGCGAGGGTGCGAACGTGCGTGAGCGGCACGCGTTCCGCCAGCATCTGGCGGATGGCATCGCGGACCGCTTCCTGGTCGGCGCTGAGGGTCAGGTCCATCGGGTCATCGCGGCAGGCCGAGAAAACGGTCGCCGATGATGTTGCGTTGGATCTCCTTGGTGCCGCCGCCGATGGTCTGCGAGAGACCAGTCAGGTAGCTGATCGCCCACCGCCCCGCCGACCCGCCCTCGCTGCCCGCGAGCGCCGGCGCGCCCAGGATGTCCATGGCGAGCACATCGATGCGCTGCACCAGCTCCGAGAAGAAGAGCCGGATGATGGAGGCCTCCGCCCCCGGCATGCCGCTCCGCGCCGCCAGACTCACGCTGCGGTAGCTCATGGCACGCATGGCCTCGACCTCGGCCCGTGCCAGGGCCAGCCGGCGCGCCAGCTCGTCGTCGTCGAGCGCACGCTCGCGGCCACTCGGCCCCGGCACCTGGCCGGCGAGCGTGATCAGCTCGTCCACCCGGCGCGCGAGACGCACCTGCTCGGAGAGGAACGCCGTGCCACGCTCGAAGCTGAGGGTCGCCATGGCCACCCGCCAGCCGTCGTTCAGCTTGCCGACCACGTTGGCGAGCGGGATGCGGACGTTGTCGTAAAAGACCTCGCAGAAGTCGTGGTCGCCGGTCAGCGTGGTGATGGGGCGGATCTCGATCCCCGGCGTGTCCATCGGGCAGATGACCCAGCTGATGCCCTTGTGCTTGGTCGCATCCGGGTCGGTGCGCACGAGCAGCTCCTGGAACTCGGCGATGTTGCCGTAGCTGGTCCAGATCTTCTGCCCGTTGACGACCAGGAAGTCGCCGTCGATGACGGCACGTGTCTGCAGGCTGGCGAGGTCGGAGCCGGCATTCGGCTCCGAGAACCCCTGACACCAGATCACCTCGCCACGCATGATGCGCGGCAGGTGGTAGGCCTTCTGCGCCTCGCTGCCACAGGCGACCAGCGTCGGCCCGGCGTGATTCAGGCCAACGAAGGTGGTGGTGATCTCGGGTGCGCCGGCACGGGCGTACTCTTCGAACCAGATGAGCTGTTCCATCACGGTCGCGCCGCGCCCGCCGAACTCCTTCGGCCAGGCGATGCCGGCCCAGCCGGCGTCATACATGGTCCGCTGCCAGGCGAGGTCGAAGGTGCGGCGCGCACGGAGATCCGCGCGGTCGGGACGGGTCGTGGGGACGTTGGCCTCGAGCCAGGCGCGCGCCCGGGCCCGGAACGCCTCTTCGTCGGGGCTGAAACGGATCTCCACGGCGGCCGGCAATCAACACCACGCGCGCCGCGATCGCAAGAGGTACCGCGGTCAGGCGTCGACGATGGCGCGGAAGATGCTCTCGGCCCGGTCGAGCGCCGCCGCCGCCGTGAACTCGGCCGCGATGCGCGCCCGCGCTGCCTGCCCGAGCGCCGCGCGGCGTGCGGGATCCTCGCCCAGACGGACGATCTCTTCGGCAAGCGCGGGCGGATCCGCGACCGGGACGAGGACGCCGCTGATCCCGTCCTCGATCGCCTCGTCCGCTCCCATGGTACGCGTCGAGATCACCGCGCGCCCGGCGGCCATGGCTTCGAGCGTGGTCTGCACCATCACCTCACGGCGCGAGCTCTGCACCATCAGGTCCATGGCGGCGAGCAGCGCCGGCACGTCGTCGCGCTGGCCGAGGAGCGTGACGGCGCCGTCCAGTTCCGCCGCCGCGGCGGCGATGAGCTCGGCGTCGCGTCCCCCGCCGATGACGAAGTAGCGCGCGCGCGGGAGGCGATGGCGCGCGATGCGTACGGCCTCGAAGAGGTGATCGAGGCCCTTCTGCCAGGCGAGGCGCCCCACGGTGGCGATGGCGAGGTCGTCGGGTGCGAGACCGAGGGCGGTTCTAGTAGGAGCCCGCGCCGCCTGCGCCGCGTCGAAGCGCGCCAGGTCGACGCCCTTCCAGAGCGCGTGCAGTTTGGCGGCCGGGCCGAAGCCGCGCGTAGCGTACCAGTCGGAGGCGCCATGCGCGAGCGTGATGCCGGCGTCGACCCGCCGCCAGGTGTGGCGATCGACCCAGCGCGTCGGATCCAGCTCGTGCGTCAGCCCGAAGAAGAGGGCCACGCGTCCACCGGCGAGGGCGCGGCCCCAGGTCACCCAGCGCGCCGTCTTCTTGCCCTTGGCGACCACCAGGTCCGGGCGCTCCGTGCGCATGGCGGCGACGACGCGCGCGACTCGCATCGCCCACGTGCCGTGCACGGCGCCGTGCACGGTCAGTCCGGCTTCGGCCGCGACGCACAGCCAGCGCACGCCCGGGCGTCCCACCAGGACGCAGCGGTGCCCGCGCGCGCCGAGGCCGCTGGCGGTGTCGATCATCCAGCGCTCGACGCCGCCGTAGACCGCGCTCCGGTTGCCGTTCAGGAAGAGGATGCGGAGAGCACGTCCGGCGCTCTGTGATTTGACTGGCACGGGGGACTGTATTAGCACGCGGGCCCTGGCGTCCGCCCGCGCGCGGGCGGGTGGCGCGTCCGTCCCCGTCGTCTAGTCTGGCCCAGGACACCGGCCTTTCACGTCGGTAACACCGGTTCGAATCCGGTCGGGGACGCTTCGTCCAGCTCAAGCTCACGCCGCGACTTGGTAGAGCGTCACGATCTACCCCTCCGCGGCCACCTGGCCACGGTCGTCTGGGTGGCGTCAACGAGGAGACTCCAACCAACCCGGATGGACTACTTGAGCACGGCAACCAGGGCGAGGTCGAGATGTGCGACGTCCAGCACCTCGTTGATGACGCTGCGAAGAGCCCCGTGACATGGCCAGGAGATCCGCGACCTGGCGGACAGCTGCTCGAGCTGCAAACCAGTTCGATCGAGGTTCCGCAGAGCCTGCCGCAGCGCCTTCTCGGCCCTGCGGAGGTCGAAGTCGATGAAGGCGCGGTGGCCCTTGAGCAGGAGCCGAAGGGTCTTCTCCACATTTCGACGCACCGTGCGCGCCGGTCCCCGGTCGGAGTAGCACTCGCGACAGGACGGGCGATGGAAGCGGAGGCCGGAGCTGGCGCTGGGGAGGCAGCTCGCCGTCCTTGCACTGGAAAAGCAGTCTGGCCTCCCAACGCAGCTCTCGACTACCGGGAGCATCGCGACGTTCGTGATCTGTGGGAACCCGCCAAGATAGCCATCCACGTCGTTGTAGCGAGGCGACCGGAGGCAGCCCTGTTCGAAGTCAATCACCCCGCCGCCGGTTCCTCCCCCTCGCACGAGGATACCGACAGCTTCTAGGCTTTTGCGGTCCAGCACCGGCGAGCCACTGTTGCCGCCGGAGGCGTCGAGGTCCGCCTCGAAGAAGGTCGTAGCGGTTGACTTCACCGCAGCGCCGTCGGCGATCTTGAGCGGTAGCCCGAACGGGTGTCCCATCACCACCAGCTGATCAGCGACTGCTACCGCGGGCTCCCGCCTGACCGCCAGCGGCGTCCGATCATTGACCAGCCGATCGAGCCGCACCAGGGCATAGTCAGCGCCCCCCTGGAAGCTCCCGTCGTTCTCGAACCCATAGCCGGAGACGCTCTCGACAACCTCCGCGCAGCGGTACGTTTGGAGGTTTACGGTGTTTGCATTTCCCTCCGGCGCAGTGATCCCGAAGCCGAACACGAATGCTGTGAACGGACAGGTCAGCTCGTCGATGCAGTGTCCGGCGGTCGCCACCAGGTCCGACGCAATCAGGAACCCGGTGCAGAAGCCGGCTGTCGGCTGCGTCGCGAAGGGCTCGTCGGTGCACGCCCTCCCATCGAATAGCGGCGTAGCGCTGCTGAGATCGCAGGCCGTGCCGGAGGCATCGCAGTGCAGGTCCCAGTTGTCCACGAGCAAGACGACGGCGTCAGCCATCATCCGGAGTCCTGGATCCAAAATCGCGTGTCGCTCGTGCCGGTCGTCGTCGCCGAAGATGGCTCGTGGGACGATTCCCGGCTCCTGTCCCATCCCGGCCAACGGCGTCGTCGAAAAGAGGAGCGCCACGACGGCCCCGCCGAGGCTTCGAATTATGGCAGAAGTGTCCATACGTACTTCTTCCGTAGGATGACCCTGGAATCCCTTGGCATCGTACGATTGAAGCGCGACGCTGGCCGGCGACTGTTGAGTTGTGAGACCTGCAGCACCACCGTTCATCGCGAATGTCAGTCCAAGAGCCGCGGTGAGAACGAGCTTGCGCATGCGAACCCTCCTATTCGGCGCCGCGTGTAGTCAAGGATCGCTCTTCCCGTCAAGGCGCGACGCGGCTCATCAATATATCTGCTGGGAGAGAGAGCCGTACATTTCTGCACGCACGCTTCCCCATAACGCCTGGTCGGCGGGTAGACCGTCACCAGGCTATCCCGGCGCAATTTACGACCTGCGCCCCTGGTGGGGGGATGCCGGGCTTGCGGGCGAGTCCTCCTGCACCGGGTGCCACGCCGACCGCTCATTCCACTGGGCCGCCGAGACGGTCGGCGAATCGTCGTCGTCAGCGCGAGAGGTCGTCCACCGTCAACTTCGCGTCGCGCATTATCTGGCGGAGCAGCCCGCGGCCCAGGTCGCGGCCCGCGTGGACCGGCACCGTCGTCCGGCGGCCGTCCTCGTGGCGAAGGATGTTGTGGCTCCCGCTCTGCCGCACGATCGTGAATCCGTGGCGCTGGAGGACGGTGATGACCTCGTGCCCCGTCAGCGTCGGGAGCCGAGGGCTCACACCGCGACGCGGACCTTCGTCGCGCCGACCTCCTGATAGATCGGCTCGCCGGTCGCGAGGCGGTCCTCGACGTGAAGCCGGATGGCGTCACGGATCAGGTCCCGGGCCTCGTCCTCGGTCTCGCCCTCCGTGTAGCAGCCCTGGAGCGCGGGGCAGATGGCGAAAAACCGGCCGTCCTCGTCCCGTTCGATCACGACAGTGAACTCGTACTCGGTCATCAGGCCCTCATCGACGACGACGTTCGCCGCCTACCCAAGGAAGGTACCATGCGGCGGTCGCGAAGGACACCCGGATCTTCCCGCCTGGACCAGTCTGCTGGTGGCTGTCCGTGGTCCTTCCCGAGCGATCTCGGTCGTACTCCGTCGAACAGTCGAACGTGTCAGGTGCCCGAGATGCCTGCGAACTCCGCGCTACTCCTGGTCGTCGTCGCCCGCCTCGGTCGGCCCATCAGGAGCGGCTCGAACTTGTCGGCCAATGTGCTGGGCAAGACTGCGCTGGGCCGTGTCGAGGTTGCCGGCAAGCTGGACCGAGTCGGACGGCGACAAGACTGGCGACTATCACGCCGACAGGCGAGCGAGATGAACGTACGGGTTGGGCCGCAGCTTCAAAGTGGTCACAAGCTATATCCGCCGGACACCCGCATCGTGAACTGGGTAATGCATCCCGACGACTACCGAACGTTCTGGTCTGGAGCCAGCACAGAACTGGATGCATGCGCGTCGATCTACGGATCGCAGGGCTTCGAGACCGACGCCGTCGGTTTCGTCTGGGGACTGGATCTGGTCTGGGACGACGAGCGCAACGAATGGACACTGGGGGGCCCGAAAACGAGTTGGGACCGCTCAGCGGGTACCCTCCCTCGCAAGAGCATCAAGAACCTGATGAATGAGATCGACAACCATCACCAGCACCCGCTTTACGATGAGGTGAGAACGCTGCTCTTGAATCGCGTCCGCGTCTTCCTAACGCGCGGTATCCTCGCGACCTTTGTCTACGCCGAAAACGAGGCGACGAGACGGCTCTTGATGTCCCTGCACGGCGGGGAATAGCGGGTACGCCCCAGGCGGAGTGGAGCGTCCAGCTACTCGGCGGGTTGCGACCGTCGGGCGTCACGAGGCGACCGACTCCGCAGAGAGGCGTCGTGTCCTTGCCTCAAGGATACACCGTGGTTTCAGAGCGTCCTGTCACCCGGCCGCTTGCCCTCACGCGCCCGGACTGAAACTAGAGACCCGCCCATGCCCCAACGAGGCCGCAAGCGGACCCGCGCCCGAGGACGCAGCCCCGACGCGCCGCCGCCGCCAACCCGTCGCCCCAGGCGTCTCCTTCTCGTTACCCTGACCCTGGCAGGCATCGCCGCCGTCGTGACGCTGCTGATCCAGTCGCACCCGCCCGCACAGCCCCCGGCCGCACCACCGCCGCCCGCCGCACCCCCGACCTTCGTCAGCGGCACCACCTGCGCCGGCTGCCACCCGCAGGAGTCCGAGCGCTGGAAAACCTCCGACCACGCCCGCGCCATGCAGCCCGCCGGCTCCACCACCGTCCTCGGCGACTTCGCCGACGCCACCTTCACCAAGGACGGCGTCACCTCCATCTTCTTCCGTCGCGACGGACGCTACGCCGTGCGTACCGACGGCCCCGACGGCGCGCTGCACGACTACGACATCGCCTACACCTTCGGCATCGATCCCCTGCAGCAGTACTTGATCGCCTTCCCGAACGGCCGCTACCAGGCGCTCGGCATCGCCTGGGACACCCGCCCGGCGGCGGCGGGCGGGCAGCGCTGGTTCCACCTGTATCCGGACGAGCACATCGACCACCACGACGTGCTGCACTGGACCCACGCCCTGCAGAACTGGAACTACATGTGTGGCGACTGCCACTCGACCAACCTGCGACAGAACTACCGGCCCGCCGAGGATCGCTTCGCGCCCGCCTGGACCGACATCGCCGTGTCGTGCGAGGCGTGTCACGGCCCCGGCTCTGGGCACGTCGCCTGGGCCGAGCACGCCCGGGACGGCGCGCCGGCCGCCGACCCGCTGCGCGGCTTCACCTTCGCGCTGAAGGACGGCGCCAGCTGGACCCTCACCCCCGGCGACCGCATCGCGCGGCGCCCGCAGCCCCTCGCGTCGCACACCGAGGTAGAGACCTGCGCGCCGTGCCACGCCCGCCGCGCGCCGATCGGGGGCGATCCCCACCCCGGACAGCCCCTCGAGCAGACCCATCGCGTGGCGCTGCTCGACGATCGCCTCTACCACCCGGACGGCCAGATCCGGGACGAGGTCTACGAGTACGGCTCGTTCGTGCAGAGCCGGATGTACCACGCCGGGGTGACGTGCTCGGACTGCCACGATCCGCACAGCACGCGGCTCCGCCAGACGGGCAACGCCCTGTGCGCGCAGTGTCACCTCCCGGCCGCGTACGACGGACCGCAGCACCACTTCCACGCCGCCGGCACGGAGGCCGCGCAGTGCGTGTCGTGCCACATGCCGCAGCACGTCTACATGGGCGTCGACGCCCGCCGTGACCACAGCTTCCGCGTCCCGCGGCCCGACCTGTCCGAGAAGCTCGGCACGCCGAACGCCTGCACCCGTTGCCACGACGACCGGTCGCCCGGCTGGGCCGCGGAGGCGGTCGCCCGGTGGTACGGCCCCGGCCGCCGCAGCGGCTGGCACTGGGCCGAGGCGATCCACGCCGGCCGCCGCTGGCAGGTCGACGCCGAGCCCCAGCTCGTACGCGCCATCCAGGACCCGGCCGTCCCGGCGATCGCGCGGGCGACGGCGTTGAGTCTGCTGCCGGCGTATCTGAGCCCCGGCTCGCTGCCCGCCGTCGACGCGTCGCTCCGCGATCCCGACCCGCTCGTCCGCCGTGCGGCCGCGACGGCGCTCGCGGTCCTCGAGCCGGCGCGACGCGTCGCCCTGGGCGTCCCGCTGCTCGGCGATCCCATCCGGTCCGTCCGCTTCGAAGCACTCTCGCCCCTGCTCGACACCCCGCGCGATGCGTTCACGCCCGCGCAGCTGGTAACCCTCGATCGCGTGACTCTCGAGTATCGCCAGGCGGAGACCTCGCTCGCGGGGCGCGTCGAGTCGTACCTCAACCTCGGCGCACTCGACGCCCGCCTCGGCCGGCTGGACGTCGCCGAAGAGGCGTATCGCACCGGCATCCGGCTGCAGCCGATGTTCCTGGCCAACTACATCAATATGGCCGACCTCTACCGCCAGCAGGGACGGGAGGATCGGGTCGTCGAGACGCTGCAGGAGGCGGTGGCGCGGAACCCGAAAGCCGCGGAGGCCTACGCTGCCATGGGCCTGTCCCTGGTCCGCCAGAAACGGCTGCGCGAGGCGCTTCCCCAGCTCGCCAAGGCCGCCGACCTCGGCGGCGATGTGCCGCGCCACGCCTACGTCTACGCCGTCGCCCTGCACGAGGCCGGCGAATCGCGCCGGGCGATCGAGGTCCTCGAGCGCGCGCACGAGCGCTACCCGGCGCAGCGCGACATCCTGGCCGCGCTGCTCGCCTACCACCGGGACGGCGGCAACCGGGAGGCCGCCGCCCGGTGGGCACGCACACTCGCGGAGCTGTCGCCGGACGGGGGCGACGCGGGCCGGAGTCGCTGAACGGTTCTCGCCACCATGGATGCCTTGACGCTCTTTGGCCTGCTCGCGGTGACAGCGATGCTCGTGACCTACGCGCTCGAGGATCGCAGCCCCTGGTTCATCCTGGCTTTCGCCGGCGCGTGCGGCCTGGCCTCGACCTACGGGTTCCTCGCGGGCACCTGGCCCTTCGGGCTTGTCGAGGCGATCTGGTCCGTCGTTGCCGTGCGGCGATGGTGGTCCAAGCGAAACCGAGTGGTGTAAGCTGCGCTTTTCGATGGAAGACACACGGGCACAAGAGCGAGGACACCGGCTCCGCGAGGCGATAGCCCGAATCGCTTTGCTCCTCTTCGGGCTGTGCGCGGGCCTCTCATCCCCAACGACGATCACCCGAGCGTAGAGGGACACCAGCGCATCGCGCGCCTGCTGTTCGACGCGCGCCGCTGGTGGTAGATGCCCCCCGCATGATTGAAGACTACGCCGGTCGCACAAACCCGCGGGCGGCTGAGGTGCGCCCGGCCCTGCTCGTCCTGTGCGCGCTCGCGCTCGCAGCGTGCGACACGATCGAATCGCGCCTGATCGAGCGCGCGGCCTCGCGCGCCCTCGGCGGCGACCGCACCGACCTGCTCGACGACGGCAACCTGCACGTCGTCCTGTGCGGCACCGGGAGTCCGCTCGCCGACGCGCGCCGCGCCGGCCCCTGCACCGCCGTCCTGGCCGGCGGCCATTTCGTGCTCGTCGACGCCGGCCCCGGCTCGCAGCGCCAGGTGGGCCTGCTTCATCTCCCCCGCGCCCGGCTGGAGGCGCTGCTGCTGACGCACTTCCACTCCGACCACATCGGCGAGTTGGGCGAGAGCGTCCTGCAGAGCTGGGTCGCCGGACGCACCGCTGCCCTCACCGTGTACGGGCCCCCCGGCGTCGAGCAGGTGGTGGACGGCTTCCGCCAGGCCTACGCCCTCGACATGCAGTACCGCATCGCCCACCACGGCCCCGACGCCATGCCACCCGACGCCGGCCGCGCGCTCGCCAGGACTGTCTTCCTCCCGGGCCCCGACGACACGGCCGTGGTGTTCGAGGCCGACGGCCTCCGCGTCACCGCCTTCGCCGTCGATCACACCCCCGTGCACCCCGCCTACGGCTATCGCTTCGACTATCGCGGCCGCTCGGTGGTGGTGAGCGGGGACACCCAGAAGAGCCCCAACCTGGTGCGTCATGCGGCCAGCGCCGACATCCTCCTGCACGAGGCCCTGGCCAATCGCCTGATCGACCCCGTCAGCCGCTACGCCGCGGCGCACGGGCTGGCGCGCTGGGCCAAGCTCACGGCCGACGTGGGTACGTACCACACCACCCCGGTCCAGGCGGCGGAAGAGGCGAAGGCGGCCGGCGTGCGTATGCTGGTGCTCACCCACATCGTGCCGCCGCTGGTGAACTTCGTGGCCCGCCGCCTGTTCCTGGGGGGGACGGCCGCCGCCTGGGACGGCAAGATCGTCCTCGGCGAGGACGGCATGCACTTTGCGCTGGCACCTGACAGCACCACGATTACCGTGGACAGCATCGACTGACGCTTGCTACACCCCCGGGGCCGGCCCAAGGAGGGCCCGTCCCCGATGCGCGATCGCCGCCGCCACCCCGTCAGCCTCGCCCTGCTGCTCCTGGCCGGGCTGGGTGTCCTCGCACCCGCCGCACACGCCAGGAAGCCGCGCCCGCCCCTCTGCAACGAGCGCTTCGTGCTCGATACCGTCAGCGGGCTGCTGCCGGACACGGCCGGCGGCACCGCCGTCACCATCGTCGTCAGCGGCAAGCAGGTGATCCTGAACGACGCGTGCACGTCCACCGGCGGGTCGCTCAAGCCCTTCCGGGACGGCTGGCGGCTCCGCGCCAACTGGAAGCAGTGCGGTGCGCTCACCAAGGTGCGCTTCACCGGCACCCTCACCGGGGGGTGCACGGCGCTGGCTGGCAAGCTGCGCGCGCGGAAGCAGCCGACCGAGACCATCTCCGCGCACAAGTCCCGCTGCGGCGACCTGCGGCTGGATCGCGGGCGGGACGAGGAATGCGACACCGTGGCGGACGCGACCTGCGTCGAGTGCAAGACCGTCGTCATCGGGACCCCGACCACCACGACGACGACCGTCTCGACCACCACCACCCCGACGACAACCGTCTCGACGACCACCACTCCGACCACCACCACCCCGACCACCACCCGGCCGGCGAGCTGCGAGGTCCTGAACGCCGCCTCGTGCCTGCTGCCCTATCCGTCGAGCCATTTCCTGGTCCCGGCCGACACCGCCACCGGCGTGCGGCTCAACCTGCCGCAGGAGGGCCTGCCGGCGGTGAACGGGCCGACCATTGCCGTCGACCCCCTGAACACGCTCGACGGCTTCAGCCCGGGCGTGCAGATCCTGATGCACTTCCCGCAGGGCGTCGACCCGGCACGTTCGAACGCCTCCCGGCTGCTGCCGCCGAACTGCTGCGACCAGCCGGCCGGTCCGCCGTGGATCGACACCCGCACCCACGACGCGCGCTCGCTCGACGACGACAGCCCGACCGTCCTGCTCGACGCCGGCACCGGCGAACGCATCGTGCACTTCATCGAGCCCGACGCGCGCGCCGCCGGCAACCCGGCGCGCCAGCTCCTGTTCCTGCGTCCGGGCCGCATCCTGACCCCCGGCCATCGCTACATCGTGGCGATGCGCCACCTGGTGGCGCCGAACGGCACGCCGGTGGTCGCCGAGACGCCCTTCGCCGCCCTCCGCGACGGCATCGTCACCGGCATCCCGGCCATCGACGATCGCCGCACCAGCATGGACGCGCAGGTGTTCGCCCCGCTGGCCACGCACGGCATCCGGCGCGACGATCTCGTCCTGGCCTTCGACTTCGTCGTCGGCAGCGACGGGGCCCTCACGCGCGAGATGCTCGCCATGCGCGACCAGGCCTATGCGTGGCTGGCCACGGTCGAAGCCACCCCCGCAGCCGTGACGTTCACCGTCGACCAGGTAACCGAGAACGACTGCAACCAACCCGGCCAGGCGGTGTGGCGCTACGTGCGCGGCACCTTCGAGAGCCCGCTCTTCCTGACCGCAGATCTGTCCGCCGACGGCGTCCAGTTCATGCACCTCGACGCCACCGGCACCCCGACGCCGAACGGCGTGACCCGCCCGGCCTATACGGTGTCCGTCCCGTGCAGCGTGCGGACCCCCGCCATCGCCTCCCGCCCTGTCCTCTTCGGGCACGGGCTCGGACAGACGGGGGACTTTTTCACCTCCTTCATCCCGCCGGTGGTGAACCAGGTGGTCCCCTGGACGGGCATCGGCGTCGCCACCGACTGGCGCGGCCTCTCCGGGCTCGACCTCGGCTGGGTGGCAACGCGCATCATCGGCGTCGACCGGAGCGAGCTGCACAACTTCCAGGCCCTGCCCGCGCGCCTGCGCCAGGGCATGCTCAACACCCTCGTGCTCGCGCGCATGATGAAGCGCGGCCTCTTCAACCGCCACGACACCTTCCGCGTGACCCCGGGTGGCCGCGGCGTCTTCCCGGGGCCGGCCGAGGAGATGGTGTACTACGGGGTCAGCCTGGGCGGCATCATGGGCACCTACCTGGCCGGCCTGACGCCCGACATCGAGCGCTTCGGCCTGGATGTGCCGGCGGTCAACTTCTCGTGCATGCTGCAGCGCGCGCAGCCGTTCTCCGGCTTCGACATCCTGCTGCCGCGCATCGGCATCACGGATCCGCTGAACGCCGCCCTCGGCATCACGCTCCTGCACGAGCTGTGGGCGAGCGCCGAGCCGGTGAGCGTGGTGCACCACATCACGCGCGACCCGTTGCCGGGCGCCGGCGGCCCGAAGCGCCTCCTCGTGACCGAGGCCTTCCTCGACAAGCAGGTCTCGAACCAGTGCACCGAGATCGAGGTGCGGACGCTCGGCATCCCGAACCTGCTCGGCTCCGTCCGCCAGCAGCTGGTCCAGATCCCCGATGTCGCCGGACCGGTCGACTCCGCCTTCGTCAGCTGGCACCTGGGCGAGCTCGACATCCTGAATCCCGCCCACCAGCGCTTCATCCCGCCGCTGGCGAACGTGATCCCGAGCGGCGTCTGCGACCCGCACCCGCGGCGCCCCACCCTGCCCGCGGGCATCCGCCAGCTGATCGCCTTCATGCAGCCGGGCGGCGTGATCACCAACACCTGCACCGGGATCTGCGACGGGGCCACGCCGGACGAGCGCTCGCCGGGGCCGTGCACGCCCTGAGCGGCGGTTGCACCTCCCGATAGCCGTCCCGCGATTCGCACTGCTACCGCGGCCCAGAATCGCAGCCGCAGACTTCATCGCGACGAATGCAGAAATCGTATACTCCAGGGCAGTATCCGCCACACCCACCGTTCGGCCGAGCCTGACACGTCTCACCTACAGGCCTGCATTCGCACCGCATATGCCGTGTCTCGACGACCACATCGACACACACTTCTCCGTCTGCGCACGTGCCGCCACATGCCGCAGCCGGGTGCACAATCGCGATACCGCATGCTCCGTACCGCGTCGTTGAGGTCACTGACGCAACGGTGGTCACAGTCGTCATCGGCAGCGACATCTGCGTGGATGTAGTCACCGAAGGGACGACTCCACACGGCTCCGCTGACGGCGCATCGCGGCAACACGATGAATCCTCACCCACCCATGCCATTCCATCCGCCCGCCCCACGCAATGCGCCTTCGTTCGCTTTATCTTACAACTCAGCGATGCGGATGTCGCTGGCCGCCTGCCGCTGGCGCGCCCTCGCAGCGCATAGCAGGTGACGGCACCCTTTCGGCCGCAGGTCGACTGCTTGGCGCACCGAAGCACGCGGGACCGGACGCCGGGTGCGAGCACACGCTCCTGCGCCAGTTTCGATATACCTAACGAGATGCAGCGCACATAGGCACTGTGCGTCTGCGCACCTTCGCATGAACACGATACCTCGAGCTCCGACCAGATCGCGTTGACTCCTCCGGCGTTGGATTCGCACGGAACTGCGTTCACGCGGCTTCCATAGGCTGCAACGACCATAGCGGCCGCCAGCAAGCCTCCCAGAGCCCCACAGACTCCTACTCGACGCACACTATACATACCCAAGGGATTCCGATTGATCTTCAAGCCAGGCTGAACCTTACACCCACCCCTTTCAAGGTGTCCGCCCGCGGTATAGCGCTACCCCGGGGTTGGGAGGTGGCGGATGGGGTGGGATGCGGTGGTGGCGCGGTTCCTCAAGCGGAGTCCGCTGACGGTGATGGCGCACCTGACGCTGCGGCGGGCG